>NZ_SMNY01000045.1:0-58018 GCF_004353535.1 Cupriavidus sp. L7L | reverse complement strand
ACTGGAGGCCGCGGGCCGGCAACTGGCGGAACTGCGTACCCAATTCTCGACGGAGCTGGAGCGGGCGCGCGAGGCCGTGACGCTCGCGCAGGAACGGGCGGAAGCCAGCGAGCGGCGCAGCCTGCGCGAACTGGACCAGGAGCGCACCGCGCGCCAGAAGAGCGAGCGCACGGCCGAAGACCTGCGCGCCGAACTGGCGGCGGCACGCAGCGAGGCGCGCGATGCGGCGGTGGCGCAGGCGGAGGGCCGCGCCAAGCTGGAAGCGCAGGCCGTGGCGCTGGCCGAGCGGCTCGCGGCCACGGAGCAGGCGCAGCGCAAGGCGGCGGGCGACCTGGAGGCCGTGCAGGCGGAACTCGCCGCGGCGCAGCGCCGGGCCGAGCGGGCCGAAGCGGAAGCGGCGCTCGCGCGCCAGTTGCTGGCCACCCTGCGCGTCGCGCCGCGCGAACGCGACGGCGGTGGCGGTGGTGGAAGGCGGCGCAAGGGCGGCAGTTCGGCGGCGACCGCGCCGGAAGAGCAGGGCGACGGTCAGGGGGAAGCTCAGCAGGATGAGCTGGGCGAAGAACAGGGCGACGAGCCGGGGGCGGCGCTACCCAACAATCAGGACGAAGGCAACGACAGTAGTGACGGCAGCGATGACAGCAAAAACTGAGCGGGAGGCGGCGATCCGCTGGATCCAGGCGGAGATGGCCGACTACGGGCTGACCATGGAGGAGCTGGAAGCGGCGGGGTGCTTCGATCCGCCGCCCCCACCGCCACCTCCACCACCGCCGCCCCCACCCGCGCCACCGCCGGTGGTCTGCTACCGCAACGCCGAAGGACTGAAATGGGACGGGCAGGGCGACATGCCGGACTGGCTGCGGCGGGCGGTCAATGCGGGGCAGTCGGTGGAGTTTTTCCGGATTGGATAGCGCATCGCAGCGCCTTGGGGAAGGAGCGGTGCCCTACTTACGGAGGGTTTCCTCGCAGAAGTCCGCTTGTAAGACTTCAGAGCCTCGTCGACCACTCCCCTTCCCGGCGCTGCAATGAGAAACACCCCCTTTGCTGCCGGAGCGGACGGCGCTATCAGCAAGTCAACGAAGATCTGCTGCTGGTCTCAACACAAAATCATAGAAATTATTACTGGGTCAAGAATGCGAACAAAAAGTCAACGCTATATAGATGCGCTTGCGCAGCTGCCTCAGTTCATGCCGGCTTTGCTGGAGCCGCACAAAGAGAACAGGGTAATCAACGCGCTGACTGGCGCGATCGTCCAGGCCATTCCCGACCCAGACGATGAAGAACACGAAAACATTCAGGTTGCATTTCCAGGCGGTCAGCCCTTCGAGGCGGTCGCGCCGATGTACCTGCAGCTTCAAGTCGTCGAGGCTGCACGGTACTACACTGATTCGGCGGAGGATGGTTCGGGGGCGATTTCAAAGCGCGCAGCTGATATGCTCGATCATCTGACGGGTAAGCACGACCTATAGTCGGTCAAGCGAGATGCCGACGCGGGAGCTGGAACCCGCGGCACGCTTCGATCCCCCCCGTCCGCCACTACTGCCACTGCCAGTGGTCTGCTACCACAACGCCGAGGGACTGACCCGGGACGGGCAGGGCGAGGTGCCGTCCTTGCTAAAGCGGGCGGCCAATGCGGGGCAGGGCGTGCATGCAGAGGATAATTTCGGCAGTCCTTGTATGCATGCTCATGGCCAGTAGCCTTTCCTACGCAAAAAGGGCGCAAGCCATGCTTTTCGGACCGGATAAACGAAGCTCAGTTGCTCCAAGCGATGAATTTTCCTTTCAATCATGGACTTGCAGAGGATACGCCGGGTTTTGGGGAAACCCCAGCATCTCTCTGCATGGTCGTGTTCAGCCGGATCGCGGACTTCTCGTAGCGTCCTGACACAAAAAACTGGTCTGCATCGGCGCTCCCCTCCATGTCTGAAAACATCAAGCACACGGCAATTACTGCAGCAGGCTACATCTAGCAAGATCGGCAGGCTCTCAAGGTCTTGTGCGACTGGGCGGACTGGCGTACGAAAATCGAAGGCCCGGTCCACTCTCCTCGCCGGCGCGCCCGGGCTCCTGTTCGTCGATAGAGTGGAAGACGGGTCGCTGGTGCTGCAAGCCAAACCGGTGACGCGAGACGGCCGGGCAACTAGGCGGCCAGATCGCTTGGCAAAATGGCCCCTGAGTGGCCATCGCCACCCCTGCCCACCCATCACCACCCATAACAATCACCACAAAGGAGATATCCGTGAAGCAGTTGATTCCGTTGGCTCTGACGTTATGCTCGGGCGCCGTGTTGGCGCAAGCCCAACCAACGGCACCCGCCGAAGACATGAACGCCTTTGCCGCCGTGCAAACCGCCTACTCGTGCGAGGAGGCCGACAAGATCAAATTCAGTAAGGACGTCTACATCGCGCTCGACCCGACCGAACGGGTGTTCTTGGACGCAACGTGGCAAAGCTGCCAGACGCCCAAGGACAGCGAAGAGCAGCCAACCATCATCGTCAATCCCACGCCGACCAGCGAGCACGACCGGGTGTTCTACGGTTTGGTAAAGCGAAAGCAACTGCGTGAAGCACAGAAGACGTGTGCCACGGCAGGGGCATACGGCGGCGCCACCATCGCGGTGGTCGGCACCATCACCGGGACCCCGGGCGCGACCGAACTCGGCACCTATGCGTTCCAGTACGCCGACGTCTCGTGCGCGTCGCTGGCTAACGAGATCGAGAAGGGCAATGTGCTCGCGGCGCTTGGCCCGAGCGTGATCGTCTCTCACGCGGTCGCCAACAAGATGGTTAAGGATGTCGTGACCAACATCCCGTTGGTCTCGAAGGCGGACAAGGACAAAATCAAAAAGGTGATCGACAAGGCCACCGGCGTCCCATCGGTCACTGTCGGCAAAAAGAACGTCGAAGTGCAGGCTGGCGGTGTGAAGGTCAGCGTCAAGAAGCCCAAGATCGTGTTGAAGAAGCCCAAATGGCTCTGAGCCGCTAGCTGCCGGTAATCGCTCGTAGGGGTTGGCCTTGGTGCAGTATCCGACGGTTCGCGAACCCATTGCGCGGCGGGCTGGGCCAGATACCCTTTCACGCCCTGATGAAAGGTGTTCCGTTCCAGGCTAAGCAGAAATTGTCAGGTAAAGCCAAGTAGAAAATCTAAAAAAATCAATTACTTACCGTCCCAGAGTCCAGCCCTGGCTTTCTAACGTCGCAAGTTGCACCGAGACCAATTGTTTGATGTTTGGGAAACGCGGGCATGCGGTACTCTCGACGGAGATCATACAAGATCCCGACAATCGCAGAAAGGCCGGCCGGCCTAGCTGGGGCAAGATTTAACTCTTTTTAACGAGACACTGCATGACTTACAGAGAAGTAGATGATTCAAAGCTGATCCAGCAACATCATAAAAAATTAAGCGCAGCGCTAATTAGAGGGGGGAAGTTTCGCGAAAAGCGAATCATTGGATACCCAAGCGGCCACACTACTCGTCCTGTAAATTTTCTCAATAATGGGGAAGATTCAGTATGGTATTGCAGCTGGAAAAACAATGAGGAAATTGTTAATCTTTTTGGCAGAGGTAAGTATGGCGCAAATCATACTCTTCTTATTGATCTTCAATTTAATTATGCACTCAATAAGGCAAAAAAGAGCTTGGGTGGTGCGTTTTTGGAGGAAATCGAGACGGGAGAAATTTCCCTCGCGCACCGTGGTATCGTTACCGTTATAAATAGAATTCCGAAGGAAGTCGCTCTGGATGCGATGGCGTCGCATGTAGTGGAAGCGCAGTCTGGGAGAAAATCGACAGAATTTCTATTGGTTGCTGATCTTGAATCAAGAAGTCTTCTTCGAGATATAGGGGAATTTTCTATTGAGCTGCGCGATTCCGTACGCGGCGTCGAAGTGGAAGAGCATGAGGATGCTAGGTTTGACTCCCCTTCTATTTCAAAAGAGAAGCGGTCCAAGAGAGATGGCTTTGATAAGCTCAAGGACTATTTCAAGGAATTCACGGGGGAAAGAAAATCTTATAAGCCTAAGCGGATATATAGCAAATCAAACCACGGGAAAATCGTGGAGGCCCTGCGAAATGAGCTTCTCGATGAGGGCGAGGCGTTTAAGTCTCGTGAGATTGACTTGGTGGTGGAGCAAAAGAAACGTGCACTTCTATTCGAAGTAAAGACTGCTGCTGATACTCAGAGCGTCTATACGGCTATAGGCCAGCTTTCGGTCCATGCTTCTCCGGCAAGGAAGTTCACGGGAAAAGATGTAGTCCAAATTATCGTTCTGCCTGAACCTCCAATGAGGCACGTCGTCGACATCATCGTGACTGAACTTAGGTTGCGATTGGTTACCTTTTCCTTCGATGAGCAAGGTGCAGTCAGTTTTCAGGGGTTGAATCGTCTCTGACCAACGGGGGGAGCGATGCGGAGTGGCAGCACGCTTGGCCCGAAGGCATAAAGCAGAGGGGGAGTCTGAGATAGGAGCCTCGCTAGGTCTGCGGCCTGCTGTTCTTCCGCTACGGCGTCACGCCCACCGCCAACAAGCTCTACAGGCTGGTGCGCAAGGGCAGCATGGGCACGCCGGCCGAGGTGCTGCAGGCGTTCTGGCTGCAGCTGCGCGGGCGCACGCGCGTCACCATCGACCATCCGGACCTGCCGGAGGCGCTGAAGGACATCGCGGCCGGGGCGGTGCAGACCATCTGGCAGGCGGCCAACGAGGCCGCCACCGGCGAGCTGGCCACGCTGCGCGCCGAGGCCCGCCATGCGGCCAGCGTCGCCGAGGCCGAGCGCGACGCCGCGCGGACCGAGACCGCGGCGGCCCGGGAGGAGGTGGCCGCCCTCTCGGCGCAGTTGGCCGAGGCGCGCGACGCGCACGACGCCGTGCAGGCGGAGCTGGTCGCGGAGCGGCAGGCGCACGCGGCGACCGAGGCCCGGCTGGAAGCGGGGCGGGCGGAACTGGACGCCGCCGGGCGGCAACTGGCGGAACTGCGTACCCAATTCTCGACCGAACTCGAGCACGCCCGCGAGCAGGTGACGCTCGCCCACGAACGGGGCGAGGCCAGCGAGCGCCGCGCCTTACGCGAACTGGTGGCGGCGCGCAGCGAGGCCCGCGACGCGTCGAGCAGGCCGAGGTCCGCGCCCGGCTCGAGGCCCAGGCCGCGGCGCTCGCCGATCGGCTCGCGACCGCCGAGCAGGCGCAGCGCAAGTTCGTCAACGTTGCTGGCAGAATTGCGGATGGGGCCGCCCGAGCGAGAGGGTGGCGGGCGGCGGCGCAAGGCCGGCGGCCCGGCACCGACCGACAAGAAGGCACCCGGCGAAACACGACACCAGTGCCACCGCCAGTGGTCTGCTACCGCAACGCGGCGGGGCAAAGTTGGGACGGGCAGGGCGACATGCCGGACTGGCTGCGGCGGGCGGTCAATGCGGGGCAGAGTAAGGCGTTTTACCGGGCCGGATAAATAAAGCCCAGTTGCTGCAAGCAATGAATTTACTTTTCAATCATAGGCTTGCAGAGGATGTGACGGATTTTTGCGGAATCCCGGGCGGCCCCCTCTATTAAGGTCGCTCAGTAACTGAGCGACCAGCGGCGGCAAAACTCCAGACATACGAGGATTACAAGGACTCCTGCCGATGGACATTTTTTTCGAGCAGTACCAGATTGACCGTTGTTGCCTGTGCGGGTCTGCTGCGTCTCTTACGGGCGAACACAAAATAAAGGCTTCTGCTTTGCGTACGATCTTTGGGAAGGCCGCGATGGTCATTGGCCGTTTCGATGAGACTAGCAATCCTCGTCCCGCGCAAGGCCCAAAATCCCGAGCCTTTCACTTTTCGGCTCGGGTGTGCACGTCGTGTAATAGTACGCGCACCCAAGCGCCTGATCGCGAGTTTGATCGATTTCATGCCCTGGTCGCAGCGTTGGTCTTGGAGGGAACGGATCCGTCATTGGTATTCAGCATGCCAGAGTATGAAATGGGTTCAGAATCATATCTCAATGTATTTCGATACTTTGGAAAACTTCTATGTTGTCACGTGGCCGAATCGCATGGTCCTCGACCGTTAGCAGTAAGTAAATTTGCCTTGGGAGAAGTAGATAGCAATCCGATATCTCTACATATCGATCTAGATCCAACGTATGAGACCTATAGGGAAACCTTTGGAGAGCATGGGTTCGCCGGGCACGGAGGACTTATCGTTCCTATGAATTCAGAAACTCATCTCCCCACTGGTTTCCGAAGCTCAATAACCCTATCCGCAGTTCGTTACATATTTTGGGTTAGTTACGGAGAGCCTGTGGCAATCGCGCTCAAGAAATATCATCATGAGTTTTATAGAAAATGCGTGGCGGCATATCGCGAAGCGATTGAAAATCCATTATCACCCGCAGAGCGTCATCGCATGGGTATCTAACACGGCTGGCGTATCTCGGCGGCTATTTTCGGCGGGCCGGCCACCGGCGCCGCCAGGACGGCTGGTTTGAAGTGATCGTAGGGGAACGTGCCGGCCATTCCTTTGCCGACGTGGGCAAGCTGGAGTACCGGCCGGCCCGATCATATGATGAAATTTCAACTACGCAAAGGGCGTGCAAGCCAGGCAACCATCAACCAGATGGTCAATGTGAAGTAATTCAATGCCACGATAAAAACGGGACGGAAGCGCCGCCCAAAGATATACTTTGGCCATAACATTCTCGTCAATACTGGAGGCTTGGGGTGCAACATAAATGCATGCGGACCTTGGCGGACGAAAGCTAGTCGTCCCTCCATTCGCGAAATGGATTTTTAATCTGTGAAATATTATCCCGTCTCCTATTACCAGACTGTCAAAAATGCCGACTTGGGATCTTGAGGAAACGCGCAATCTCGTGCGCCATCAATTCGGAAATGGGGATCAGCTTGATCGGTCACGCGAGTGTCTTGGCTCAGTAATTGATCGTTGCGAGCATGCTCGATTTCACTACCACGAGGTGAGGGGAATTTTAACGAATAAACTCACCTGTTCACCCGGCGAAAGTAAATTGATCGCGTTGTTTGGTGGAAAATCACGCGAGGAGCAGCGTGAATTTGATTCCGCCGTCGGGAATGTGAGCGCCCACGTGGTGGCATGCGTACAAAGTCTGCATGCGATTGCTGATATCTTTGCTCATGCTATTTACTACTCTCTTGGAATCAACCTAAGCTCGCACCCGTTAAATGAGAGAAAGGTGGGTATGCGATCCGTTATGGAGCGGCTGCAATCTGTTCCTAGTTATCGATCGTTGGGTGAGACCTTTGGTTTACTTTCCACGCACGAGCACCAAGAGTACCTTAACGCGCTCGCAAACCATAGCAAGCACCGTAGCCTTGTGAAGCCCGGTCTTTGGCTAGACATGACTTCATCCGCGTCAGAGAACTTTTCACTGAAGTTTCAACGGTTCGAATACGAAGGTATCCGTTATGAAGAACGTGAAGTTGAACGATTTCTCGAAGTCGCGTTCAATCGAATATCGAAAATAATTGTCGATACCGGAAACGAACTTAATGAAGTGCTTCGACAAGCGAAGGGCAGTAATTAAGAGAATCTTCGAGATTCTTCGTAATCTGAAAGGGCGTTAATATCTTGGTCGGCCGCGACTTCGTCGTACGTGGATATTAACTAGCCGCCATATTCGACATCGCAGTTCGGGCAGAAGGCGGTTCCAGCGGGAACAAAGTTGTTGCAACCTTGAATTCCGCATCTTTCCACTAGCGATTGTTCAATATGGTCGTGATATACGATTTGCTGTTTCGTTGTTAACGGCTTCTGCTCCTCCCCAAGAAGCTGTCTGATAATTCCCGCTTCGGTTTCTTGCGCGTACTCCAACCGATTTTCTAGCGCAGACTTTCGTTCTGCATCCGTTAGGTTCCGAGCGGCTGTTCGCCATTCGTCTTGTTCAAGTTTACTCATAATTATTTATATAAAGCTGTTATCCTAGCGACTGCCTCTCGCAAACCTCAGTGGAGCAGTTTTAAGAACCCAGGACCATATTACCAGCCCGGCTCTGTCGCCCAGTTGACAGGAAAACCTACTGCCGCCATGAAGTTTCGGGGGTACTTCGCGAAAATTCCAAGTAAATCTGCCTTAAAGCTGTTTGGTAAATGAGTCCTATTGATGAGAAAGTTCATCATTTTTGCCGCAGCGTAGAGACTCTTCGTATCGGAACCCAAGTGCAAGCTTACGCCAGACGTTCCTTTTGTGCCGCCTTTTTGCCGCGTGCCCTTATAGTTTTGCGGGGCAATCCGAAGCTGCACGCCTAGAATTTGCCCGTGGTGTGCGACCAGGTTGCGCAAGTATGTGACACTGTGCAGCCAGGATTCAAATACGGTCGGTTGATTGACGCCAAATTTACCTGCAATCGTCTTCTTGTGTGAAGAATCAGCCAAGGCTTGGTAAGTACGTGACCAAAATCCCAAGGTAACGCATTCACTCATAACCCAACTGGGCGGCAAATACGGATCTGTGTATTTATCGAAGTAGTGTTTGACCGCTCTTCGTTCATTGAGGCGGCCAACTTCGTCCTCAATCTTACGAAGAATTTGGCCGAAACTCCAATCCCGAGTATGCTTGAAAAGGGAGCGGTCCAGGAACCAATGTGGCGAAACTTGTGTGCTCAAGTAGTTTGCCATCGCAGACCGAACTGCTAATTCGACCTTTCCAATGACGCACCAAAGCAACGCACGCATCTCGTCGTCAAAGCTTACCTGCTGTACCAAATACTGAAAATTTTCCCGCCCCCGTCTAAATTGCTTAGTGGTGGGATCCACAGAACTATACCAGTAGCCCTTAATGCGATGGGCGCCAATATAGTCAAAATAGCGCGGCGCGGTTGCGGAGTCCGCGGGGTCGATCACGAAGCCCTGAGCAACCAGCTTCGTGATCAACTGATTGGAAGTGAAAGCAGGCTTGCTAAACTTCATTCTGAAAAAAGAAAACCCCGCCTTTTGCACTCTCTCTCTCGAGGGACCTTGCCCGAAGGCAAGAAGTGTGGCGGGGTGTGTTGATTACATTGTAGGGGCTCTCTATGTGCATTGCAATAGCCTGTGTGGACTGAGGACCCCACCCGGTGCGCGAGGATCATATGCGCCACGGGCAACGCACACAAGGAATTCGCCAAAACGTCGCCATAAAGCCACATGTAAGCTGTGAGGCACTTGCTTCGCGGAATATGTTACTATTTAAGCACATATCGCCTTATTTTAAACGATGGTCCGTCGGTTTAGAGGGCGCGTCAAAACGGGAGCTGACGGCCGGACCGCTACTGAGAGGCCAATGGGGCACCTACAATGCGCGCATGACTTCCGATCCTGGGCCGGCGATCTTCGTTCTTCAACTTCGAATTTCTCTGCGCGGCCTGAGCCCGCCAGTTTGGCGACGCTTCCTTGTTGCCGAGCACTTGACGCTCGGGCATGCACCATGAGCGACGACTATTACTTCGCGCGCGTTCGATATCGTCGTCGGCATCGTAGCTGGGTACACAAACCCCGACCCGACGGTCGACCTCTGCGGCGGAACGAAATACGGCATCAGCAAGCGCGCATATCCCCATCTGCTGCCGTGGCCGCTGTCGAGGTTCGTCTTCGACTGCGCAGTCAATGAGGTCAGTCGACAGCCAAAGTGGCTGCTACAGCGCGCGCCTTGCAATCCATAATCGCTTCCAACTTTCCCCCAGCGGGGGCGGCTGGTTTGCGCGCTTGTTCCTGTCACCTTGACTGTATGAGGTCCGCCATGGAAGACACCAAGTCGATCCTTGCAAGCAAAACCTTCTGGGGCGCCGCCATCGTGCTCGAGTCATCCGGCTTGCTGCTGGCCGGCATCACCGACGCCAGCGGCTACGCGAACGACGCTGCATAAACTCTCGGCGCCGTGCTCTCCCTCGTCGGGAGCGTCACAGCCTCAATGAGCATCGGCACCCGAGTAGCTTAACGGCGGGCAGGGCCGTCTCTAAGATGGTTTAAGATAGGTTCTTTTGACCGTCGAAGGGCCATGTCAGAACTCGCCTCCCAACCTGTCTCGATCCAATCGGTCTACGCAATGTACCGCGAGGACAAGCTTTTCGTAAATCGGCGCTATCAGCGCAAGCTCGTTTGGACTCTGGAAGAGAAACAGCGTCTCATCGAGTCGATCGTAAAGCGCTATCCGATTCCCGCGATTCTGATCGCCGAAAGGAAGTCGGGCGACGGTTACGAGATTATCGACGGCCTTCAGCGCTTGCATGCAATCGTTTCGTTTATTGAGACTGGATTTTCAACGCTGGACTCACGCTTTTTTGACGTCAAGCATTTCCCCACGGCGAAGGCCAACGCAGATGTCGGCCTTTTTTCCATTGCTGAAACTGAAAACTGGATCAGCCAAAAGGAAGTAAGCGCGGTTCTAGACTACAACCTCGCCCTGTCTGTGATGCGGAATGCAACGGATGATGAGGTGAATGATGTGTTTGGCCGCATCAACACCTACGGACATCGCCTTAGCGACCAAGAACGCCGCCAAGCAGGGGTGGAGAATGAGTTCTCGAAGATGGTCCGCACGATAGCGTGCGGTGTGAGAGGTGACGCATCTGCGGACGTCCTCCCGCTCAAGTCGATGCCTAGTATCAGCATTGACCTCCCCATGGCAAAGCACAATTACGAGGTCAAGGCTGATGAGGTGGTATGGGTCGAGCAAGGTGTGCTTCGGTCAACCGATCTCCGAGATAGTATGGATGAGCAATGCATCGCTGACATTGCTGCTTGTATTGTCGGCGGTCAACTGATCGAGCGTTCGAAAGACGCACTTGATGCGATCTATGACTCCACAACTGCCGAGAGCGATAGGGTGAACAATGCCCTTGGAGTGTACGGAGCAGAGAAGTTTGCTGAGGAATTCAAATTCTGCCTAGACCAGATACTCGCAGTTTGTAATGCAGACGGCCCGGCTAAGCTCCGGAACGTCGTCTTCCCGAAAGGCACAACTAACGCGTTCCCAGCGGTCTTCGCCATTATCCTTATCGCCTTTCACGAATTGATTGTGAAAGATGGCATGAAAATGACCGATCAATCAGCGGTGAAAAAAGCCCTCACTGGGCTGTCCAATCGCATTGAGGTAGGTCGAGCTGCCACCTCTCCTGCGGAACGGCGAAAAAATATCGATACCGTGAAGGGATTGGCCGTCGGTGGCTTTGTCAAAGGGAGTGTGCACAAGCAGATTTACGGCAACCACGCCACGGTAGACATTGATTCGGCAATCCGGCGATCGGAAATCGAGCTTTCTGATTATGAGTTGAAACAAGGAATGTTGACGCTCGCAAACGACCGCAAAGTAGATAACGCGCTGATTGAAAAAGTTCTCAAGACTCTGTGTGCAATTGCGAATAACGGACCACAGCGCGATGGCAAGGTGCTGATCGGGGTAACAGACAAGGACGCGGACGCAGCTAGGGTCAGACAATTGGACGCCATCGAGCCGAGGAAGGTGGGCAAGCGCTATGTTGTCGGCGTAGTGCGAGAAGCTAAGGTGCTTGGAATCTCGGTGGAAGACTACTACACGAAGTGGAAGGATGCAGTCAAACATTCTCCGCTGTCCGTTGCACTTCGCGATTCGATCCTTTCACACATCGACTTCAACTCCTACTTTGGGCTGGGCGTAATCGTATTCACTGTCCCGCCGCAAAAGGAGCTTTCGTACTACGGAGACGACATCTACTGGCGTAACGGGGACTCGACTGAGCAAGCCGCCACCGCTAAGCAGATAGCCGGGCTGGCGCAGCGCTTCTAGTAAAAGTTGGGCTCATTCCTCCAATTCCCGACTAGCGAGCAAACCGTTTCGGTGGCACCGCACCTGGACGCTTGATCTTTATCCAGTCGCGCGAGCGCTCGCCTTCGTCATCTAGCACGCAGACCTTTCCGTCCACGATATAGCCGGCAGGGAGGTCTGATGGGGCCGCGACCAGGTCAGGAAACCAAGCCGCCGCGTCGGCCATGTTGCGCGACTTCAGTCGGGGTACGCCTGCCGTCTCCAGCATGGCGCGACGAACAGCAGGTGGCGCGGGATGGGCCGGCGATCCCCGTCCTTCAACTTCGAATTGGAGAGCGCGCCAAAAAAAGGGTCGTCGTACTTTCCGGAAAAAAACATGATAAAGGGTCGTCGTACTTTCCGGAAAAAAACATGACGGTTGCTGACCGCAGTCCCGCCTGTAGCAAGGCTTTCCGGCGCAATAA
The DNA here is from genome assembly GCF_004353535.1 of Cupriavidus sp. L7L. Classification (NCBI taxonomy): domain Bacteria; kingdom Pseudomonadati; phylum Pseudomonadota; class Betaproteobacteria; order Burkholderiales; family Burkholderiaceae; genus Cupriavidus; species Cupriavidus sp. L7L. The sequence goes on along the minus strand of NZ_SMNY01000045.1, from coordinate 45,829 downwards.
ATCACGCGCCGCCAGGAGTGTTTGTAAGCTTTTGATAGATAAGCCCTTTTCTCTGCCTACCGCCAGAAAATGCACGGAAAGTACGATGACCCCGGTTAGCGATCACGTACAGCTGGCACAATGTCCTGTCCGCAACAATCAATAACAAGGAACAGAAATGGATAACCTGCGTGAGAAACTGTGTCAAAACGCCGGCCTCAACCTCGATGCATGGAAAGCAAGGGCCGAGCGCGGCGTCTCGGCAATCGCTGATTCCCTAATGATTCAAGCGGGGAATCACGAGGTTGGAGACGGCTATATCCAATTCACCTCGGAGGCGCAGGCGGAATACGTGCGGGCGCACTTAGGGGTCGCTTCAGAAAACGGAAAATATTGCACGCTAAGCCGTCTGGTGCCCCGCCGAGTGCTGGCTACCGGGCGGCGAAGGCCTGATTCATCTGGCGTGCCCGCTTGACCTCGTCGCTTTGCAGGTAGATCGAGGTCGTGGCCACCGAAGCATGACGAAGGTTGTCGCGCACGCTGGTCAATTCCGCGCCGCGGGCCAGCGCATGTGTGGCATGGGTATGCCGCATCCAGTGTGGACTGGCCCGGCGCAGCTTCTCGGCCGCTGTCGGGCTATCGGGTGCAATCACGTCGGCGGCTTGGCCAAAGAAGCGCCGCATCACGTGCCAGAGGCGGGTCCCGGTAATATTGCCCGCATTATCCTGGTCCAGGCTGGCGAGGAGCGGCGTCTTGGGATCCCAACGGGCCGGCGTCACCGGCAGCCGCCGTTGCACCAGGTATTGGTCGAGCGCCGAGCGTGCCAGTGGCGGCAGCGCCACTTTCCCGGGTCGACTGCCCTTGCCGATCAGGTGCAGCCAGTGGTCGTGGTGTTCATCCACGTGGATGTCGCCCAAGGTTGCGCCGACCAGTTCGCTGGCGCGCAAGCCGGTGGCATAAGCGAAATCGAGAATAAAGCGCAGGCGCTGGGCTGCGGAGGCATCCCAGCCGTAGGACCATTCCAGGCCGTCGGCAATGGTACGCACCAGCAGCCATTCGCCCTCGGTAAATCCTCTGGAGGTATCGAGGGCGGCGACGCGAGTGCGGCCACGTACCTTGATCCCGGCAAACGGATTGGCCAACACGTAGCGTTGCTCGATCAGCCAGCGGAACAACGCGCCCAGCACCGATAGCGCGTACGCCGTCGAGCGGGCCGAAAGCGCTCGTGCAAACGGCCGCCAATCGGGGGCGCTACGTGCTCGCGGTGGCCCGACCCACCGCTCGCGCGGCGTCGGCCGTCGCAAGAAGCCGCGATAGGCGATCGCGTCTTCGGTCGTGAGCGATGACAGCGCGCGACCGCGTTCGACGATCGCCCACAGGATCAGCCGCTCGGCTTCCTTCCGATAGGCGCGCTGCGTGGTGGGTGCCTCATGCAAGGCGAGCCACGCCTGCACCGCTTCGTAGTCGTTGGAGGCGTCGAGCGTGCAGGCCTGCTGCGGTGCCCGGAAACTGCCCCGCGCGCCGTCCACCTCGTGCGGCAGCCGTAGTCGCTCCCACGGCACCACCGCGCTCGGCGCCGCGGTGACGATCAGCGCGCGTGCCCGCTCCGTCAGTTGCGGGTGTGCGCGAAAGAAATCCTCGATGTGCCGCGCGCTCGCCTGCCCCAAATCCGGGATCGCACTCCACCAGCGGCGCCGGCGCGGCACCCGCACGGTCAGGTCCGCCAGCGTCTGGATGCCCTGGGCGCGCAGGGCACGCACGGTCCGGGGCACCAGCCAAAGCCCAATGTCGTCCGTAACCTGCGGCTGGGCGGCTGGAAGGGAACGCAGGACCTCAATCGCATGGCCCACAGCACTGGCGCACTGCAGCCGTTCACTCATGGGCTGCTGGAACAGGTCGGCCAGGTCGGCGCGCTGTCGGTGCTGGGCGAACGCGATCAGTTGACGGCGGACTCGGCCAAGGATGCCGCGTGCCGACTGGCCGGGTGCCTTGGCATGGGGCAGATAGCGTTCCACCGCCGCGCGGGACGACAGGCCCGCGTACCACGCGCGCAGCGCGGCAAGCGCGGCCTCATCGGGAAAACCGGGGGATTCGGCGGCGCTGGAGAGTGGGGGCGGGGTCTGGCGCGTTTTCATGTCTGCCAGTTTAAGCCGAAAACCCATCCATTACGATAAGAAGGATTATCTCAACAGGACGCTTTACACTGCTCGTTTTTCCGCGAAACCGCCCCTCGGACACGGTCCATCAAAGTCCGAGGATTCCGATTAACCGAAAACCATTGGCACATGCCACGTCGTACCGTACTTTCCACCACCGAGCGGGAGGGCTTGCTCGCTTTCCCGGACAGCAAGGACGCACTCATCCGGCATTACACGTTCAACGAGTCGGATCTCGCGTTGATCCAACAGCGCCGTGGCGCCGCCAACCGGCTGGGGTTCGCGGTCCAGCTTTGCTACATGCGCTATCCCGGCATCATGTTGGCTGCTGGCGAAGAACCTCCTCTGGCATTGTTGGAGATGGTGGCGCAGCAGCTACGCATCACACCCGAGCACTGGCCGGACTACGGGCGGCGTGATCAGACCCGACGAGAGCACCTAGCCGAGCTGCAGACAGTCCTTCAAATGCGCCCGTTCACGATGGCCGACTATCGCACTGCAGTTCAGTCGCTTTCGGAGCTGGCGCAGCAAACCGACAAGGGCGTCATTCTTGCCACGGCGTTGATCGATTTCCTGCGTGAGCAGTCGCTGCTCCTGCCGGGCATAAATGTGATCGAACGCGTTTGCGCGGAAGCGATCACGCGAGCCACCCGTCGCATTCACCAGATACTGACCGAGCCGCTGACGGAATACCACCGGCGACAGTTGGACCATCTCCTGCAGCGCCGACCGGATGGACGCCTGACCTGGCTCGCCTGGCTGCGGCTGCCTCCGGGCAAGGCCAGTTCCCGGCAGATGTTGCAACACATCAATCGCCTGAAGATGTTGCGAGCGGTCGGCTTGCCAGAGGGAATAGAACGGCTGGTGCATCAGAATCGGTTGCTCAAGCTCGCGCGCGAAGGCGGACAGATGACGCCCTATGACCTTGCCAAATTCGAACCGCAGCGGCGTCATGCGACGCTGACCGCGATCGTTGTCGAGGCCTGCGCGACGGTCACCGATGAGATTGTCGATCTGCACGACCGCATCCTCGGACGGCTGTTCAACCTGGCGAAGAAGAAGCACCGGGAGGAGTTTCACCTGTCAGGCAAGTCGATCAATGACAAGATCCGGCAGTATTCGAGAATTGGCCGGGCTCTTCTTGAGGCGAGGGTGAGTGGCGGCGACCCGTTCGAGGCGATTGAAACAGTGATGCCTTGGCATGTCTTCACCAAGAGTGTCACGGAAGCTGAGCAGCTCGCACAACCGGAGGCATTCGACTTCCTACATCTGGTCGGGGACCATTTTTCGACGCTGCGGCGTTACGTGCCCGAGTTCCTCGAGGTCCTGAAGCTGCGCGCCGCGCCGGCCGCCAAGGATGTGCTGGCCGCCATCGACATCATCCCGGACGATGAATGCCAATGACGCGCGCAAAGTCCCGGCCGATGCGCCGACCTCGTTTATCAAGAAGCGCTGGGAGCCGTTGGTACGAGGCAAGAACGGCATCGACCGGCGCTACTATGAGCTGTGCGCGCTGTCAGAACTCAGGAATCGTCTGCGCTCCGGCGACATCTGGGTCCAGGGCTCCCGGCAGTTCAAGGATTTCGACGAGTATCTGCTGCCCGCCGAGAAATTCGTCGCCCTCCGACAGGGCCGCTTGCTGCCGTTGCCCGTTGCCACCGATTGCGACCGCTACTTGGAAGAGCGACGCCGGCTGCTGGAAATGAAACTTGCGACGGTCGACCGGCTGGCCGCCGCGAAAAAGCTGCCGGACGCGATTATCACGGAGTCCGGCCTGAAGATCTCGCCGCTCGACGCGGCTGTCCCGATGGAGGCACAGACATTGATCGACCAGACGGCGCTCATGTTGCCACGCGTCAAGATCACTGAATTACTGATGGAGGTCGATGGATGGACTGGTTTCACCCACCATTTCGCTCACCTGAAGACGGGCGAGCCGGCCGCCGACAAAACGCTGTTACTCACGACCATCCTTGCCGATGCCATCAATCTTGGCTTGACCAAGATGGCGGAATCCTGCCCGGGCACGACCTACGCAAAGCTCTCGTGGCTGCAGGCATGGCATATTCGGGACGAAACATACTCGTTAGGCCTTGCCGATCTGGTCAATGCCCAGTCCGCCCATGCGTTCGCTGCCCATTGGGGGGACGGCACCACGTCATCGTCGGACGGGCAGCGTTTCAAGGCCGGCGGCCGAGCCGAAAGCACCGGGCACGTCAATCCGAAGTACGGCTCCGAACCTGGCCGGATGATCTACACGCACATCTCGGACCAGTATGCGCCATATCACTCCAAGCTGGTGAACGTCGGCGTCCGTGATTCGACATACGTGCTCGACGGGCTGCTGTACCACGAGTCAGACCTTCGGATCCAGGAGCACTACACGGATACCAACGGCTTTACGGACCACGTCTTCGCCCTCATGCATTTGCTCGGGTTCCGGTTCGCACCCCGGATTCGAGATCTCGCAGATACGAAGCTGTATATCTCTGATAGCCAAGACGACTATCCGGCGTTGGCTCCGATGATCGGTAGCGCATACAAGGAAAAGCTGATCCGGTCACACTGGGACGAAATCCTGCGCCTGGCCACCTCAATCCGGCAAGGCACAGTGACCGCCTCGTTGATGCTGCGCAAGCTCGGAAGTTACCCGCGACAGAACGGGCTGGCAGTCGCGCTTCGCGAGCTCGGCCGCATCGAGCGCACACTGTTCACCCTGGATTGGCTGCAAGATCTGGAACTGCGCCGTCGCACCCACGCAGGCCTCAACAAGGGCGAAGCCCGGAACGCTCTCGCGAGGTCCGTCTTCTTCTACCGTCTCGGCGAGATCCGCGACCGTAGTTTCGAGCAGCAGCGCTACCGCGCCAGCGGGCTGAACTTGGTCACCGCGGCAATCGTGCTATGGAACACCGTCTATCTCGAACGCGCCGTGCAGGCATTGCAAGACCGCGGCGTGCCCGTTGATCCGGCTCTGTATTCCTACCTGTCGCCACTGGGATGGGAGCACATCAACCTGACGGGCGACTACGTGTGGCGCAAAAGCCCCAATTTGAAGGCCGGAAAATTCCGGCCATTGCGAGCTCTGCCCGAGCGGTAGTCAAGGCAGCGAGGCCTGAGGGCTTAGCGTGCAAGATTTTGCGGACGGCTGGAGTCGGCAGCCAGTTGCTGCCGTTCGCGATGGCTCTCAAACGATCACTCGGACGACTGCTACGTTCGAACTCCGGTCATTGGCGTGTCGAGTCTGCATCGGATTCCCCAGCAGGTTGTCGACGACGATTTCATGGTCGTTATCTCGATGCCGACAGGGCCGTCTGCGCAAATGCTGCAGCGGCGCCTACGCGCGGAATCGGCGGGCTGTAGCGGTACCCGCCGCTAGCGTCCGCGTTCTGGAAGAAGCGCCCGAGCGGGTCGATCATGATGTACGACTCGGTCATGTCGGCGTTGTCCTCCACGCGCATTGGCAAGCCCTGACCAAAATGCCGTCGCACAAAAGCCTGAAACTGCGCGTCCGAGACGGTGAGATCCGTGGTGACGATCGGAAGCATCCGGAGCACCTTCCACTTCTCCGGGGCCAGTCTCCTGATCAGCGGCGTCATGTCTTCGTCCCAGTTCAGGGCGTTGACCACCGTGTTGATTTTCAGGCGAAACTCCGGATTGATCCGTCGCGCGGCCGCAAGGCTTCCTTCCAACGTGTCGGGCGTAAGCTGCCGACCACGCCGATCCAGACGACCGATTTGTCCATTGGTCCCCTTGTTTGCGGAGTCCAGACTGATGCCAAGCAAAGTCACCCCGGGTTCAGCCAATGTTTACAACACCCGCTGAATAGTTACCAGTTTTCTTGCTAAAACCGTGTCAATCAGCACCGAAAGCACCATCCCCCCGATCTGGCGTGCCTGGCCGGACTGGCCGCACAACTAGGCGGCCATGGCGCGCTGCAGTATGATGTTTGCCTTAGAACAAGCATCTTCGCACCCACATGGCCGCCCGTATCCAAGCCGAACCCAAGCCTGTTTTTCAAGCCGATCCCGATCCCGATACTGATACCGAATCCGGTGCCGACGCCGGGGCAGGGCGCGCGGCTCGCCGCCAGCGCCGCACCCAACTCGAGCGGCGCGAAGAGGCCGGCCGTCGCATCCTCGAATGCGCGATGGAACTGGTCAGCACGAAGGGGGTCGCCGGCACGACGCTGAACGAGGCGGGCGAACTGGCCGGCTACAGCCGCGGCCTGCCGGCGCATCATTTCGGCAGCAAGGAAGGGCTGCTGATCGCGCTGGTCGAGCACATCGAGACCGGTTTCAGGGAGGCACGCGCCTCAGCCGATTCATGGGAGGACGGCATTGACGCCGTGCTGGGCGTGGTGTCGCTGTACATCGAACGGACGGTGGCGCAGGACCGGGCCACGCGCGCGCTGAACATCCTGTTCACCGAGGGATTTGTCAACGGCGGGCCGCTTTCGGATGCGCTCGACCGCCTCAACCGCAATTCGCTGGCCTACCTTGAAACGCAGATCCGCATCGGCGTGGACAAGGGCCAGATCCGCGAGGACGTCGATCCGGCTGCCGAGGCGCTGGTGATCCTGGGCTCGCTGCGCGGCATCTCGGCGCAGTTCCTGCTGGGCACGCCGAATGCCAACCCGCAGCGGGTGCGCGAAAGCCTGCTGCGCACCGTCGAGCTGGCATTGCGCCCGGACGCCTGAGAGGCTGTCTCAGTCGCGCTGCAGGACGTGGGCGTAGCAGACTGCGCCCAGGCCGACCATGTGCGCGAGCCCGATACGCGCTCCGCCATGCTGGCGCTCGCCCGCTTCGCCACGCAGCTGCCGCACGATTTCTGCGACCTGCCCGATGCCGGTCGGCCCGATCGGGTGGCCCATCGCGATCAGTCCGCCTGACGGGCTGACCGCACACCGTCCGCCGATATCGAAGGCGCCTTCCTTCAGCATGCCCATGGCCTGGCCCGGCGCGCAGACGCCTATCGCTTCGAGGTATTCCAGTTCCTCAACGGTAAACGCGTCATGCAATTCCACCACGTCGAGCTGGCTGGCCGATACACCCGCATCCGCGAGCGCCCGGCTGACGGTCTCCTGTGTCAGCAGCGCGTCGTAACGCGCCGTGTCGTCATAGACGCGCTCGCTGCCGGCGGCCGACGCGGTCACGCGGATCGCGCGGCCCGCATCGATCCCGAGGCGCCGGATTGCCGCCTCCGACGCGACGATCACCGCCGCGCCGCCTTCGCCGACCGGCGTGCACTGCAGCGCCGTGAAGCAACCCGCCACTTGCTTGCCCGAGAGAATCTCGTCCAGCGTACGGACCTTCTGCCGCTGCGCGAACGGATTGCGCGCGCCGTTGCGATGGTTCTTCACGGCCACCAGCGCGATGTCCTCGACGGCGATGCGGTTGCGGTGCGCATAGGCATCGGCCAGCAGCGCGAAATGCGTATAGGGCGCGATCGCGTCGTCGGCGAGGTGCGGCACGCCGGTCAGCGACTCGGCGCGCTCGGGACGGCCGGCTTGCGCGCGCGGCTTGTCGACGCCGAGAGCCATGGACACGTCGGTCAGCCCGGTCGCGACTTCGAGGCAGGCCTGCCGGAACGCGGCCGAGCCCGAGGCCGACGCGTTTTCGATATGCGTGATGGGAATGCCGGTCGCACCGAGGTGGCGCAGCATGGGCCGGCCCGCCGCCATCGGCAGCAGTGCGCGCGCGACATAGGCGGATTGCACATCCTCCCAAGGGATCGCCGCATCGCCGAGCGCGGCGCGAGCCGCGGTCAGGCCGAGTTCGACGTAGGGCGTCTCGCTCAGCGGTTGGTAGCGGTGCAGGCCGATGCCGATCACATAGACCGGGCGCAGTGTGGAAAGCGATGTCGTCATGGTGGGATGGCGCGAGGGGATCAGTCGGCCCGCGTGAAGCGGAGGTCGCTGGCGTCGCCAGCCTGAACGAGGACGGCGACAACGCGGTCGCCTGGCGTCAGCGGTGCATCGCCGTCTTGCCGGGTGACGAGCGTGCGCACGACCGGCCCGTCGTCGAGCCGGATGGCCGCGATGGTGAACGGCGTAAGCCGGTCCGCCGCGGGATGCAGGTGCACCACGGCGCTCGATTCGACTGTGCCGCGCCCGCCGAGCGCAAGCGGTGTCAGCGCGTCGCCATGGCCGCCGCAGCGTTCGCAGCCATAGGTCTGCCACGGGAAGAAGGTGTGGCCGCAACGGCATGCGCCGCCCAGCAGTGCAGGGCGGCCGGGCTCGCCAGGCGTGCCTTCGGCGCGATAGAGCGCCGGCTTGAGAAGCGGGAGGGTCATGGAAAGTCTCTTGGTTTCTTGGGCTGTGGTCCTGTCCGGCAAGTCTAGTCATCGCATGCCATACCGGAATCCGGGAATGTACTTATTTGTGGGTTAACAAGCAAATTACTAAGCTATGTCGAAACGTGAACAGCGGGAGACAGGAATGCGGATAGGAATCGAGCGATGGGCGGCCGAAAAGCCGGACGAGGTCGCTCTAGTCGAAGGCGGCCAGAGCCTCACCTGGCGGGAATTCAACGAGCGCGCGGACCAGCTCGCACACGGACTGAGCCAGCGCGGCGTGGGCCCGGGCGATGTGGTGGCGCTGCGCATGCGGGTGCGGCTCGAATGGGCGATCACAGCCGGCGCGGTGGCGAAGCTCGGCTGCACGATGCTGGGCCTGAACTGGAGGCTGACCCCGGACGAATGCCGCCATGTGCTGGCCGACAGCCGCACGACGGTCTTCCTGTGCGATGACGCGGACCCGTCCGCGCTGGCGCCGGTCGTGGCGAGCCTGCCCATCCGGCTGGCCGTCTCGCTCGACCCGCCGTCGCCCGGTTTTGTCGCGTTTGCCGACATTCCGGCGGCGGACGGCGAGCCACTGATCGCAGCGGCCGAGCCGCCGCTGATCATCTACACCTCCGGCACTACAGGCCTGCCCAAGGGCGTGGTCATGAACCGTGGCGCCGACCCCGTGGCCATCCGCGAGTACCGCGAGTCGGTCGAGGCATACCGGCGCACCCGCGGCGGTCCGGAGGCCGGTGGTTCCGTCACGCTGATCAACATGCCGGCCCACCACGGCTCCGGCCCGTCGCAGTTCTGGGCCAGCGTGCGCGAAGGCGGCAAGACCGTGCTCCAGCGCCGCTTCGTGCCGGAAGAGGCGCTGGCGCTGATTGCGCTACACCGGGTCACCACGTGGACCGCCGTGCCGACCATGTACAAGCGCATCGCCGCGCTGCCTGCGGAGGAACTGGCGCGCCACGATGTCTCATCGGTCCGCAGCCTGAGCGTAGGCGCCGCGCCGGTGCCGGTCGTGCTCAAGGAATGGATTGCCCGCTATTTCGGTCCCGGCAAGCTGCAGGAGCGCTATGGCGCGAGCGAGGTCGGCATGATCTCGTGCCTGCCCACGCACATGCAGCAGCTCAAGCCCGGCTCGAGCGGCCTGCCGCACCGGCACGTCGACATCGAGGTGCGCGATGCCGAGGGCAACCGGATGCCGGTCGGCCAGCACGGCGAACTGTGGATCCGCACGCCGGTCACGATCCGCAACTACCTCAACCAGCCGCCGCTGGGCCCTGACGTGCTCGATGCCGACGGTTTCTTTCGCGTTGGCGATATCGGCTGCGTCGACGAAGACGGCTACCTGTACATCACCGACCGCGCCAAGGACATGATCATCTCGGGCGGCGTGAACATCTATCCCGCCGAGATCGAGGCCGCGCTGCTGCGGCACCCGGCCATCCTCGACGCCGCCGTGATCGGCATTCCCGACGACGAATTTGGCGAACAGGTGCTGGCCTTCTGCGAACTCAAGCCGGGCCACCTGGCTGATCCGGCGGACGTGCTCGGCCAATGCGCGCGCCACCTCGCTTCGTACAAGCGGCCGCGCCGCATCGAATTCATCCCGGCACTGCCCCGCAACACCATGGGCAAGCTGCTCAAGCGCGAACTGCGCGAACCCTACTGGAAAGGAAAGGGGCGAAACGTATGAACGACATTCTCGATCTCAGTGGCAAGGTCATGCTGGTCACCGGCGCCGGACAAGGCGTGGGCGAACAGATCGCCCGTCACTTCGCCGCGCACAACGCGGCGGCGGTCATCGTCAACGACTACTTCGCCGAGCGTGCCGAAGCCGTCGCCAGCGCGATCCGCGACAGCGGCGGCAACGCGTTCGCCGTGCAGGCCGATGTGTCGGACGCGGCCAGCGTGCAGCGCATGATGGCGCAGGTGCGCGAACTGGCAGGGCCTGTCGACGTGCTCGTCAACAACGCCGGCAACTTTGGCGCGACGCCGTCGCCAGATGTGCGCAAGCCGTTCTGGGAGCATGGCCAGGACACCTGGGGCGGCACCATCGCGGTCAACCTGCACGGCGTGATCCACTGCGCCAGCGCCTGCATTCCCGACATGATCGAGCGCAAGCGCGGCCGCATCATCACGATCATCTCGGACGCAGGGCGCGTGGGGGAAGCGGGCCTTGAGGTCTATTCCGGTGCCAAGGCCGGCGCGGCCGGCTTCATGCGCGCTATCGCCCGTACGCTCGGGCGCTACCAGGTCACCGCCAACACGGTGGCGATCTCGGCGACGGTCACGCCGGCCATCGAGAAGCGGCTGCAGGAGCAGCCCGAGATGGTCAAGAAGATGATGGAGCGCTATGTGATCCGCCGCCCGGGCCAGCCCACCGACGTTGCCAACATGGTGCTGTTCCTGGCGTCGGAGGCCAGCGCATGGATCACCGGCCAGACCTATCCCGTCAACGGCGGTTTCTCGTTCTCGATGTGAGGCGCGCATGCCTGAGCAGACCCTTCCCAACGTACTGACCGAGCGGCGCGGCCCGCTGCTGATCGTCACCCTCAACCGCCCGCACGTGAAGAACTGCTGCGACGCGGCCACCGCCGCGCAGATGAGCGCGGCGATGGATTTGCTGGACGACGACCCGAGCCTGTTCATCGGCATCCTGACCGGCAGCGGCGGCAACTTCTCGACCGGCGCCGACCTCAAGGCCGCCGCGCGCGGCGAGCGTGCGACCACCGACGACCGTGGCGGCTTCGGCTTGTTCCGTCGCCCGCCGCGCAAGCCACTGATCGCGGCCGTGGAGGGCTACGCGGTCGGCGGCGGCCTGGAGCTGTGCCTGTCGTGCGACCTGGTCGTGGCCGCGCGCGATGCGCGCATGGGCCTGCCCGAAGTGCGCCACAGCGTGGTGGCGGTCGGTGGCGGCTTGTTCCGGCTACCGCGCCGGATTCCCTATCACCTCTCGATGGAGCTTGCGCTGTCCGGCGAATTGCGTGACGCGCCGTTCTTCCATCAGCACGGCCTCGTCAACCGGCTGGCCGAGCCGGGCGCCGCGCTGCAGGAGGCCATTGCCATGGCCGAACAGTTGCTCGTCAACGCGCCGCTGGCGCTGTCGGCCAGCAAGGAGATCATGCAGCGCAGCGCCGACTGGACCGAGGAAGAGGCCTGGAGGCTGCAGGTCCCGATCGCCGCGCGCGCCATCGATTCCGAAGACCGCCGCGAAGGGCTCGCCGCCTTCGCGGAGAAGCGCAAGCCGCAATGGAGCGGCCGATGAGCGGTGCCGCGCATTGGCAGCGGCTGCGCCTGCCGCTGATCGCCGCGCCCATGCTGCGCGTCAGCGGCCCGGCGCTGGTGACGGCGGCATGCCGCGCCGGCGTGGTCGGGGCGTTCCCCACGGCCAACGCGCGCAGCGTCGACGAACTCGACCAGTGGCTCACGCTGATGCGCCGGTCGCTGCAGGATGCCGAGCGGCCGGGGCCGGTCTGTCCGAACCTGATCATCCGCCAGCCGCGCCTGCAGGACGACCTGGCCTGCCTGGTGCGCCACCGTGTGGAGATGGTGATCACCAGCGTCGGATCGCCGGCGTCGGTCGTGGGGCCGCTGCATGACGTCGGGTGCACGGTCTTTGCCGACGTGGCTTCCGTCGGCCATGCCGAGAAGGCGCTGCGCGCCGGTGCCGACGGCCTCGTGCTGTTGAGCGCCGGCGCCGGCGGCCAGACCGGCTGGGCCAACGGCATGGCCTTCGCACGCGCGATCCGGCAGTTCTTCGATGGGCCGCTGGTGATGGCCGGCGGCATCTCCGATGGACACGCGCTGTGGGCCGCGCGCGCGCTCGGCTGCGACCTCGGCTACATGGGCACGAAGTTCATTGCCACCGAGGAAAGCATGGCCGACGCGCGGCACAAGGCGATGGTCGTCAGCAGCCGCCTCGACGACGTCATGCGCACGCGCGCTTTCACCGGCCTTGACGCGAACATGCTGCGCCCGTCCGTCGAAGCGGCCGGCCTCGATCCGGACCAGCTCGACGAGACGGTGACGTTCGACGAGGCGCGCGTGCGCTTCGGCGCTGGCACCTCCCACGACAAGCCGAAGCGTTGGCGCGATATCTGGAGCGCCGGGCACAGCGTTTCGGGTGTCACGGGCATTCACGACGTGGCCGAACTGGTGGCGGCCACGGAGGCCGAGTACGAAGCGGCGCGGCGCAGGACCGCCGACCTGCGGTAGACCGCCGGCTGCGCTCGATCGAAACAGACTGGAAGAAACGGGAGGACAGTTCATGCAATCACGCAATGCGTTCTACATCGACGGCCAGTGGCGGACGCCTTCGGGCGGCGCGCGCATCGAGGTCGTCAGTCCACACTCGGAGCAGTGCATCGGCACGGTGCCCGAGGGTACGCCCGAGGACATCGACGCGGCCGTCGACGCCGCCCGCGGCTTCCCGACCGGGCTGGCCGAGCCGGACGTGCTGGTTCCTCGGTTTGTCGAGCTGTACAGGCAGGGGCGCTTTCCGGTCGACCGCCTGGTCGAGCGCTTTCCGTTGGCACGGATCGAGGACGCCATCCGCGCGGCCGAGCGTGGGGAAGCGTCAAGCCCATCCTGACCTTCCAGTAGTCAGGCTCAAGAACAACGATCAAGGAGACAAGACATGAACAATCGGCCCGGACGCCGCCGCATCCTCTGCGCGGCGCTCAGTACCCTGACTCTTGCGAGCGCGCTGCCGGCGATGGCGTTGGCGCAATCCGACTACCCCGCACGGCCCGTGACGCTGGTGGTTTCGTTTCCGCCCGGCAGCGGCGCCGACACGACGGCGCGCATCTACGCCAAGCGCCTGCAGGAGATCACGAAGCAGAGTTTCGTGGTGGAAAACCGGCCCGGCGGCGAAAGCTTCATCGCCGCCCAGGCAGTGGCTCGCGCTAAGCCGGACGGCTACACGCTATTCTTCTCCAGCAATGCGCTGACGCTGCACCCTGCGCTGTTCAAGCGCCTGCCCTACGATCCGGTCGGCGATTTCGCGCCGGTGGCGCTCGCGTCGCGGGGCACTAACGTGATCGTGGTTGCCGCCGGTTCGCCGTACCGGAGTTTTGGCGACCTTGTCTCGGCGGCGAAGAAGCAGCCGAATGCGGTGACATACGGCGCGGGCGGATCGGGGTACCGCGTTTATGTGGAGCTGCTCGCCGACAGCCTCGGCGTGAAGTTCCAGGACGTGCCGTACAAGGGCGCGGGACCGGCGCTGATGGACGCGGCCGCGGGCGTCGTGGACTTTTCCATCGGAGATCCCTCGGCAGTTGCGTCGCTGGTCAAGGGGGGAAAGCTGCGTGCGCTGGCAGTGGCCGCGGACAAGCGGCATCCGATGTTGCCAGACGTCCCGACCGGGCGTGAACTTGGTGCCCCGGCCTTCGAGATCTATAGCTGGACCGCGCTCTATGCGCCCGCGAAGACGCCGCAACCCGTCATCGAGAAGCTGGCCGGGTGGATGCGTGTGGCCAATAGCAATCCGGAGACCGTCGCGTCGATGGAGAAGCTTGGCATCGAGGTATTCTCCGGCGGCCCGGAAGATCTGCGCCGCTTTCAGGCTTCGGAGACCGAGCGCTGGAAGCTCACGGTCGCGCGCGCGGGCATCCAGCCTGCAGAGTGAGATTCCCATGCGAATTGCCGACTATTTCGATGGCGTGGCTAGCCTTCAACCAGACCTTCCAGCGCTGATCGAGGGTGACCGGACGCTGAACTTCGGGGCAGCGCAGCGCTTCGTACATGCCGCCGCCCATGCACTGGTGAACGAGCCGGCGCTGCGGCCCGGTGCGCATATCGCCCTCTATGCGCCCAATGACTACCGCGTGCCATTGCTGTTGCTGGCGATCAACCGCGCCGACATGGTCTGGCTGTCGGCGCACACACGCAATCCGGTCAGTGTGAACATCGACGTGCTCGATCGCATGGATTGCGAGTTCATCTTCTTCCACAGCAGCTATGAGCACCTGGTGCCGGAGCTCAGGGAAGGGCTCAAGGGCATGCGGCGCTTCATCTGCATCGACCGTGCCTCGGAACACGGCACGTCGCTCGATGCCTGGATGGAGGGCTACCATTCCCCGTTCCTGGCCAGTCCGGAGGACCCCGCCGCGGCATGCTTCCTGCAGCCGACCGGCGGCACCACGGGACCCTCGAAGGCCGCCGTCCACACCCATCGGGCCATGGAGATCTCGGTGCTCGGCGGCATCGCGGCCTACGGGATCGACACCGATACGCGCTATCTCGCCGTCGCGCCACTGACGCATGCCGGTGGCATCACCGCGCTGCATGCCCTGATCGGCGGTGGCGCCGTCATCGTCATGAACCTCACCGATCCGGTCCAGATATTCGACCAGATCGAGCGGCACGGCATCACCAACCTGTTCGTGCCACCGACGTTGCTGTACAGCCTGATCGCACACCCGCGCGCAACGACGACAGACTTTCGATCGCTAAAGGTGTTGCTGACCGGTGCGGCGCCAGTGGCGCCGGAGAAATACCGGGATGCCGTGCGGCTGTTCGGCCCGGTTGTCTGCGAGGGATATGCCCAGACCGAAACGCTGTTTCCGCTGGTGATGAAGACCCCGCGAGACTACCTGCGTCCGGACGGCAGCTTCGACGAACCGGTATTGCGTTCGGCCGGGCGTGCCACGCGCCATGCCCGTGTCGAGATCATGGACGAGGCCGGCAACCTGCTGCCCGCCGGCGAGCGTGGCGAGATCGTCGTCCAGACCAGCATGGCGATGCAAGGGTACTACCGCAATCCCCAGGAGACCGAAGCCGTCTCGCGATACGGCTGGCGCCACACGGGCGACGTTGGCGTCAAGGACGAGCGTGGCTATATCACCATCGTCGACCGGCTCAAGGACATGATCGTGACAGGGGGCTTTAACGTCTATCCGGCTCAGGTCGAGACGGTGATCGCGGGACACGACGCGGTGCTCGATTGTGTGGTGGTCGGTGTGCCCGACGAGAAGTGGGGCGAGGCGGTCAAGGCGGTGATTCAGCTCAAGCCGGGACGGAGCGTGTCCGTGGAGGAAATCACGGCGTTGTGCCGCGACAAGCTCGGCGGCGTGTACGCGCCCAAGAGCGTGGAATTTTGGGATGACCTGCCGCGCAGCGCGGTGGGCAAGCTGCTTCGGCGCGACGTGCGCGCGAAGTTCTGGAAGAACCAGTGGCGGACGATCTGAGAGGAAACCATGTGGCCGTTCATTACCGATGAGCAACAGGAGGCGGTCGACGCCTTCACAAAATTTTGCCGGAAGGAGATCGCGCCGGCGCACAAGGCGTATCGCGGCGCGGATCTGCCACGCGAGGTGGTGCAGGACATGCTGCGCAGGATGATTCCGTTCGGCCTAGGCAGTGGACGCTGGCCCGTGGCCGATGGCGGCATGGATCTCGATCCTGTCACCGCGGGCCTGATCTACGAGGTGGGTGTGCAGCACACCTGCGAGATCGCGCAGAAGGCATTCATCAATGAAAGCGTGGGGCTGATCGTCGCGCGCTTCGGCTCCGAGGCGATCCGGCGCAAGTATCTTGGCAGGCTCGGCGCGGGCGAGTGCATGGCGGCGTCTGCCAATACGGAGCCGTCCGGTGGCTCCGACGTGAGCGCGGCAAGGACGCGTGCCGTGCGCAAGGGCAGGGGCTATGTTATCAGCGGCCGCAAGGTCTGGATCACAAACGGGCAGTATGCGGACTTCGTCACGGTGCTGGCGCGCTCTGCCGAGACTGGGCGGCTCGATCTCTACGTGGTGGACCGCCACGAGCACGGCTTCGAGTCCACGCCGCTCGAGACGATGGGTTCGGTCAGTACCGCCGAGCTCAATTTCAACGACGTCGAGATTCCGGAAGAAAACCGGCTTGGTACCGATGGCCGCGGCCTTGGCGCCATGCTGGCCCAGTTCCAGGAGGCACGCGCCTATGTCGCACTGAGTGCACTCGGCCACGCGCTGGCGGCGCAGGACGCTGCGCTGGCCTATGCGAAGGAGCGCACGCAGTTCGGCGGGCCGATTGGCGCGAAGCAGCTCATCCAGGCCAAGCTGGCGGATAACCAGGTCGAACTCGACGCGGCGCGGCTGCTGACCTATCGCGCGCTGGAACTGGCTCGCCGGGGGCGGCCCTGCGCGACCGAAGCGTCGATGGCCAAGCTCTACGCGACCGAGACGGCGCAGCGCGTGGTCGACCGTGCGGTGCAAGTACACGGCGGCTACGGCCTGAGCGCGGAATTCGGGCTCGACAAGCTTTACCGGAAGGCGCGCGAAGGCACGATAGTGGAAGGGACGTCCGAGATCCAGCGGTTGGTGATTGGCCGGGCGTTGACGGGTCTCTCCGCATTTTGAGGGGAGGCGCCGTGTCCGTTCTGCAAGGCGTGCGCGTGGTGGAGATCGCCGGTATTGGTCCTGGCCCGTTCTGCGGCATGCTGCTGGCCGACCTCGGGGCCGATGTCATCGTGGTTGAGCGGCCCGGGCCGTTGGCCGGCCGCGCCAGGCCCGGCGAGATCGTGCACCGTGGCAAGCGGTCGATCGTCCTGGATCTCAAGCGGCCAGAATCGGTCGAGGTGGTGCTGGGGCTGCTGGAACGTGCCGACGCGCTGATCGAGGGCATGCGGCCCGGCGTGATGGAGCGGCTCGGGCTCGGTCCCGATATCTGCCTGGCGCGCCGGCCGTCGCTGGTCTACGGCCGCATGACGGGATGGGGGCAGTCCGGCCCGCTGGCACAGGCGGCAGGACACGACAGCAACTATACGGCGCTGTCCGGCGCGCTCTGGTACGCAAGTCCGCCGGGCGAGGCGCCGGTTGCGCCGCCGACGCTGGTGGGCGACGTGGGCGGCGCGCTATACCTCGCCGTAGGGCTGCTAGCCGGCATCCTTCGTGCGAGGCTGTCAGGGCAGGGGGATGTGGTCGACGCCGCCATTGTCGATACGTCGGCGCACATGATGAACCTGCTGCTCGGCGTAGTGGCGCGCAGCGGCGACCCGTATGCACGTGGTGCCGGTACGCTCGATGGCGCGCATTGGGCGCACAGCTACTGCTGCGCCGATGGCGGCTGGATCAACGTCGCGGCGCTGGAGCGGCAGTTCTACGCCGAACTGATGGCGCGCATGGGACTTGCCGGGGATCCCCGCTTTGCGGCGCAGACAGAGCGCGACCGCTGGTCCGATCAGCGCCGCGCACTGGCAGAAGTATTCGCCACGAAGCCCCGGGACGAATGGTGCCGGCTGCTGGAAGGGACCGATGCATGCTTCGCGCCGGTCAACGATCCGGGCGAGGCAGCGCGTCACCCGCACCTGGCTGCTCGCGGCACCTACACCGAATCGCATGGCGTGCTGCAGGCGAAAGCGGCGCCGCGTTTTAAGCGCAACGGCCAGCCCGAGGTGGCGCAGGTGCCGGTGCCAGGCCAGCATACCATCGAGCTCCTTGCCGAAGCAGGCCTTGGCACAGCAGGGCAATGATGTCCGAAGGCCAGCTTCTTGCGTGTTCTCAATTGCGCTATGCCTCATAGTGCACTTATTGTGGCGGAACGTTGCGCCTCGGTCTCATTGCCGATAACCTCGGCGGTCCGTCTTACGCTTGGGAGAAATGGTATGGACGCTTCCCGCCCGTGAGCAATGGGGGACACTTAGTCGAATCCTCACGTGCCAACGGCATCAAAGTGTGCCCAAAGTGGAAGATCATGCAGGTCTTCACAGGCAAACCGGAGGTCCGGCCATGAACTATCTATACGGCTGTGGGTGTAGATATCGCCAAGAACCAGGTGCACTACGTCGATCAGGAAACGGGCGAGATTGTGAACAAGCCGATCAAGCGGGCCAAGTTCCTTGAGCATTTCGCGAATCGTGCTTCGTGCCTGATCGGGATGGAAGCCTGTGGCGGTGCGCACCACTGGGGGTCATACCGGGATAAAGCCGGAAATGACACATAAGCCTAAAAGTCATAAAGAGTGAGGCTTTTATGTCATCCGGCAGCAGGCTGGAGATAGGTGCGCAACTCGGCCACGATGCCTTGCTGCGCCTCGCATTTGGCCTGTGCTTGCACCAGGGCCAGCTCAAGCTCGCGCACCTGCGTAGATAGGCTGCCAGTTTGTGCCACCGCCAGCTGCTCCTGCAGCGCCTGGGCGT
The DNA here is from genome assembly GCF_004353535.1 of Cupriavidus sp. L7L. Classification (NCBI taxonomy): domain Bacteria; kingdom Pseudomonadati; phylum Pseudomonadota; class Betaproteobacteria; order Burkholderiales; family Burkholderiaceae; genus Cupriavidus; species Cupriavidus sp. L7L. Next base: position 27,292 of record NZ_SMNY01000045.1, on the reverse strand, counting down.
GGGCATCCTTGTCGGCGAGCTGCACCGCCAGCGCGCCGTTACGCTGCTCGATCGACTGCAGCGCTTCGAGCTGTTGCCCCTGGCGCCGGCTGAATTCTTGTGCCTGCTGCAGGGCCTGGCGCGTATGGGACAGTTCGGCCACCAGGCGCGCGCCCTCCTGGTTCAGACGGGTGACTTCCTCCTGCTTGACGACGATGGTTTGCTGCGCCTGGCGTAATTCGGCCTGCAGTTGCTGGAGTTGCTGCTCGTGCCGGCGCTGGTCCTGGTCGCGCTGGTCCTTGACCGCCTGGCGGTAGTGATCGAGGGCTTCGCGCGCGTGCTGGTGTTTTTCCTCGAGGGAGCGCCGGTGGGCTTCGTTCTCGGCCAGCCGCTCCTTGAGGTCCCGATGTCGCATGTTGGGCGAACACGGCAGCTTCCGCCGCTGCTCTCTACGCCAGGGGGACGACCGCCTCAATCGTCCCCGAGGCCTCTCCAGTGATCGTCATCGATTCGTGTCAAGCCGAGGTATTGGCAGGCCCAGACCTGGTGTTCATACAGCGTCGGATATCGCTGATAGATGGTGCGCAGCGAGGCGATCGTAGGCGTTGGTAACCCCAGCTTTTCGCCCACGTAGCGCAAGAGCTGACGGGGGAGTGTGTTCAGTTGGTCAAGGGTACGTCCACTTGCCCGCAGAAATGCCAGTTGGACGGCGGCTCCGGCACGGCCAGCACGCCGAAATTTCTGGTTGATTGCGGCAATGTCGCTGTCAGTCAGCGCGAAATAGTACTCGACATCGAATTCCGACAATGGAGAAGGCAAGCTGTCGTTTCCCACATAGCGAAATCCAAAGCCCGGCATCTTCCGCCCCCATCCAGGTGACACGATCCGAAATCGCGGGCGGACATAGTACTCTCGAAGTCACTTGAGGGAAGCAGGCAGTTGTCTGCTTTGCCCCGGAGCACCTTGTAAAGAAAGGCTTTGCGGGGAAACCGTAAGATTCACAAAAAGGACGACTACCCCAAAAAAGCCCTTGCCGCCGCAACGGTACGCGGACCGGAAAGTCCTGAGCGATGCCGGCTCTGTAGTCAGAGCAGCGGCTTAGCGTGCAATATTTTCCGTTTTCTGAAGCGACCCCGTCTACTGTTGGGGCGACCATGCACCTTGAACAAGGACAGAGCCAACATGAACAGTGCTGCCCAAGGCGTCCGGTCGGCGGACGTCATCGCATCAGGCAAGGCACTTGGGGGCGGTGATGCCAGCGGTTTCGACCGAGATCAGCCCATGACCACCGCTTCCGGCGCTACCCGGCAAATGGATACTGCAACGTCCCACATTCCGACCATCGACGCTGTTTTCGTGCGCCAACTCGCCTTTCCCCTGACAGAGCCCTATCGTCTTTCATCTGGAGACCTGGTGTTGTTCGATCCCATCGTGATCGAAGTCCGCGACAGCGAGGGCCGCTGCGGCTGGGGCGAGGCCCTCATCATTCCTGGCTACACCCATGAATCTGTTGCAGTCGGCTTGCAGGTCGCGGCCACGCTTGCAGAGCGGATTGTTGGCTTGCGCGTCAGCGAGGCCGCCGCCCACGCGATGCCGTTGCTCTCGCCGAATCCCGGCGTGGTGAGTGCGCTCCTTGCCGCGCTCGACATGCTTCACGGCGAGCCGCTGCTGCAGCCGACGTGCGATGTCACGGTGCCGTTACTGGCACCTTGCCAGGCGCACGAGCCAGCCGGGATACGCGATGAGATCGAGCGCCTGATCGAGGCCGGCTTTCGCACATTGAAGGTCAAGGTGGGCTACGCCTGGCAGGACGACCTGCGCCGGCTGGATGTGATCCAGCCCGCTGTGGCTGGCCGCGCCACGCTGCGGCTCGATGCCAATCGCGGCTTCAGCCGGGCTGATGGCATGAACTTCGCAAGCCGAATGGCGCCGCAGGGTATCGAACTGCTCGAACAGCCCTGCGGCGCTGACGCCTGGGATGACAACGCCGCAGTGGCCGCTGTTTCAACTGTGCCAGTGATGCTGGACGAATCGATCTACGGCCCGGAGGACATTGAGCGGGCGGCGACCATCGACAATGTGGGCTACGTCAAGCTAAAGCTCAAGAAGGTTGGCAGCGCGGTCATGTTGCGCGACGCTCTGCGTCGCATTCGGGAGCTCGGCATGACGCCCGTGCTCGGCGACGGGGTCTCCATTGAGGTCGGATGCTGGATGGAGGCATGCGTCGCCGCCGTTGCTATCGAAAACGCCGGCGAAATGAACGGCTTCCTGAAGGTGCGCGAGCGCCTGTTCGCCAATCCGCTGCCGTTCCGACAGGGCGCTATCCGGTTGCCTGCAGGCTACTGGCCCGAGGTGGACCGCGACGTGCTGACTTTCCACACCCGCGAGTGCAAATCGTTTTTTGCAGCAGGCCAGTAAGGCAAGAATCAAGCGAAGCGCCACACAGCCGGCGCTTGTGAACGTCTGACCCATGCAGTAGCGGAGACACGCATGAAATTTCCCCACTACCGGCACTCTGCAGCCTGCCTCGTCGCGCTTGCCCTGCTGTCCCAGCCGGCGCCAGTATTGGCACAGGGCGATGCGCCTTATCCGAGCAAGCCGATACAGATGATCGTCGCCTATCCGCCTGGCGGCGGCACAGACCTCCTCGCGCGAGTTGTGGGCGCGGAACTGAGCCGGGAACTTGGCACACCGGTCGTGATCGTGAATCGAGCTGGTGCGTCGGGTGCGATTGGCACGGAGGCGGCGGCTCGCGCCGCCCCCGATGGTTACACCCTGCTGCTTGCTACCGCAAACGTGACAATTGCGCCTGCCGTGGACGCACGGACACGCTTTAGCCCGACGCGAGACTTCGTTCCCGTGACGCTGCTATCTGATTCGCCGTTTGTGCTCGTGACTTCGTCGGCATTCGCACCCAAGACACTTGGAGAATTGATCGCTTGGTCCAAGGCACACCCAGGGACCATCAATTATGCGTCCACCGGGGTGGGATCACCGCAACAGATCGCCGCAGAATTGCTGAAGAAACAAGCCGGCCTTGACTGGACGCATGTGCCCTACCAAGGGGGCGGCCCGGCCATATCGGACTTGATGAGTGGGCAGGTGCAGATCATGTTCAGCAACGTGCTCCCGGTGCTTCCATTCATAAAGAGCGGCAAGGTCCGCGCGCTGGCGGTGACAACGACACAGCCGTTGCCCGTGCTGGCGCAGGTGCCAACGGTGAATCAGCAGGTGCAGGAGGGTTTCGTCATGAGCTTCTGGTCCGGCGTGATGGCTCCAGCGGGTACGCCGCCAGCCATCGTCTCAAAGTTGAACGACGCGCTGATGAAGATCATGCAGCAATCGTCCGTGCGCGGCCGGCTGGAGCAGGAGGGGAGCATCGTCACGCCGCTACCCACCACCCGCTTCGCCAGTTTCCTGACGGAGGATGTCAATCGCTGGCGGCAGGTGGCCAAGATCACAGGTGTCCACGCAGAGCACTGACTTTGCGCCATCCCGTCGACATTTTGCTCTACTGAGAATACAAGCCATGAAGGGTCTTGGTTTCGATCTACTGACGCGAAGCCGAGACCTGAGTATCGATCATACCGCCCGAGGCGACCACGCTTCATGGCTCCGGAGCGGCCATCGTCCGCTGGGCCGGTGGCGGACCACTAATCGGCCGAAGCAGCTCTCCAAACATTCGCGCTGACCGGCTGCTTCTGGCCAGACTACTGCCATTTGGAATCCGCCAGCTTGAACGGCAGCGGCTCGCCGCAGCGAGCAGAGCAGGGCAATCGCGAGATCGGCGTACTGAGACGCGGCAATAAGGTTCGATAACGTTGTGCTTATCGCATCAGCAAGTTGGCCGACTGGGTTGCAATGCGCCGTGACGCGACACACTGCAACATCTCACTTGCTGACGACGAACACCGCCAAATTGGATCTACTTAGAAACCAGCTCGGTGCCGGCAGAGGCCGGCACCGTTACCTTCGGATGGCGTTATAGCCTTTCCGGGCGAGACCGGGTGAGAGCCGGAGACGCTTTGTGCGAGTTGCGGTCGACGTTCTGATGTTTCACAATCGGGAGACGCCGCGCGCAGGGACGTGCCGGCGCCTAAGACGCGGCGGCAATCATCCGCAACACCGCCGCAGCAAGCTCTCCCTCTGCATTGCCCAGATAATCGACTGCATCGAAGTGATGACCTCGTGCCTGCACTACCACTTCGGTTTCGACGCCTTGCTCTCGCAGCAGCGCTGCGTATTGCGCCTGCAAGCGGTGGTATTCGTCCGATTCGTCGCCCCCGACGGTCAGGATCATCGGCAGCTTGGTGGTCGGCAGGTGATGCACCGGGCTGTACGCCGCCACGTCCGCTGGCGTCAGGCGGACGACCTGGTTGAGATAGCACAGCCGGATCGGTTCCAGGTCGTATAGGCCGCTGATGGCGCATCCTCCCTTGACAAGGCCAGCCGGTACACCGAATTGCTCCCAGTTCGTGCCCGCCATGGCGGCGGTCAGATGCCCGCCGGCGGAATGGCCGGATACAAAGATGCGGTTGCCATCAAAACCCAATACTTCAGCTTGCCGGTATAGCCACGCCAGCGCCTCCTGGTTATCGCGCACGATCGCCGCCATAGGCACGTCGGGCGCGAGCCGGTAGTTCACCACCGCGACGTTGATGTCATGCCGCAGATAGGGCGCGGCCACGTAGCTGAAGTCGGATTTGTCAAGGGATTGCCAGTATCCGCCGTGGATAAAGACCAGCAAGGGGCGCCCGCGACTGATGGCGGGAAAGAAATCGAGCGCCTGCTTTGGATCGTCGCCATATGCCAAGTTTTCCCTGACTGGATGAGTGGCTCGGAAATCCCGGCTCTCTCTGGCCCACCGGTCGAAGATCGCCTGGTAACCGGGGATGCCGCCCCGAACGTTGTACTGTTTGTCCAGGCACTCCTGGTTGAAGTTTCGATACACTGACATTACATTTGGCTCCGAACTCGCGGACCGGTACGCACACCGGCTCCTTGGTGAAATAGCGACGCGTGCTCACGTCGGATCCCACGATACTGGCCGGTGTCTTGCAATGTGCGCCGGCAGATGACACTTGCTGTCTCGGAGACGCCATGTTTGGAAAAAGTGAGAACCGCGACGACTACCAGCACATTGAACGGCCGATAGGGGGCATGGCGCGCACGCTGCCTGACCGCTTCTATATCGACTACCACTCGCACCCGCGCGCGCAACTCATCTACGCCTACAGCGGCGCGATCCTGGTCGACACGGAGATGGGTTCCTGGGTGGTGCCGCCCCAGCGTGCCGTTTGGGTACCGTGTGACATGCGCCACGCCATGCAGGCGTGCGGTAATGTCGAGATGCGCACGGTCTACGTCCGGCAGGACGCCGTGCCGGACGAGTTGACGACGTGTTGCGTGGTGGCGGTGCCGCCCCTGCTGCGCGAACTCATTTCCGAGATGGTGCGCATGCCGGTCGATTACGATGAGGCCGGGCGCGACGGCCTGGTGGCTAGGCTGCTGCTTCAGGAGATGCGCCCACTATCGGTCGTGCCACTGCACCTACCCATGCCACAGGATGCACGTCTGGCCAGGATCTGCACCCGCATCGTCGCCGATCCTTCCGACGAAACCTCTGTCGAAGCGTGGAGCCAGTCAGTCGGCGCCAGCGAACGCACCATCATCCGGCTGTTCCCAGAACAGACCGGCATGACCTTCAGCCGTTGGAGGCAGCAGGCCCGCCTGATGGCGGCGGTACGCCTGCTAGCTGAAGGTCGCCCGGTGATCGACATTGCGCTGCAACTCGGCTACGAAAGCCCCAGCGCATTCACCGCGATGTTCCGGCGCGCATTGGGTATGACACCGACCGAATACTTTCGCGAGACACCCCTCCGATAGCGACGTATGGCGTCTGTGCGATAGCGCCTGTCATCCCGGCAGCGGACAGCGGGTAGGGCGGGGGGGCACAGTGAAGGCGGCCAATCTGCCGTGCATCACATGTACGGCGGCGCCTTTGCCATTGCTCACCAAGGACCCATATGTCTATTATCGATCGCATCAGCGAGGCTGGAATCGTGCTGCCCTCGCCAGTCCTGCCCAACGCTCTGTTCGTTCCCTACACTCTGCATCGCGGCGTTCTGACCGTATCAGGACAGTTGCCCATGCGTGATGGCAAGCCCGTGTATGCCGGCAGTGTGCCCGCCGAAGTGCCTCTTAATAGCGCGCGCGAAGCCGCGCGCCTGTGCCTGGCCAACGTGCTGGGCTGGGTGGCAGCGGCTAACGACGGCGATCTCGACCGTGTCCGGTCGGTGCTGCGCCTTGGCGGCTTCGTTGCGACTTCGGCAGGCTTCCACGACGCGCCGGCAGTAATCAATGCCGCGTCGGAGCTCATCAACTTCATCTTTGCGGACAAGGGCCGGCATGCGCGCATTGCCATCGGCGTGGCCAGTCTTCCCTTTGGCGCGCCCGTCGAGATCGAAGCAAGCTTCGCCATCGACACCGACGCATGACCATGGCAAGCCGCAGCGGATACGCCGACGTGCTGGTTGGCCTGCAGTACGGTGATGAAGGCAAGGCACGGGTGGTTGACCACATTGCCGATGACTATGACATCGTGGCGCGTTTCAATGGCGGCGCGAACGCCGGCCATACCATCGCTAGCCCAGGCGGGGCGGTACGCCTCCGGCAAGTCCCCTCCGCGGTGCTGCATCCTGCAGTATCGCTGTATATCGGTTCAGGCTGCGCGATCGGACTCGCGCAGTTGGCAGAGGAAATCGCGATGCTCGCGGGATTGGGCATCCAGTTGCAAGGCCGCCTTGCGATCAGCGACCGTTGTTTGGTGGTCCAGCCACTGCATGTTTCGAGTGACCGTGCGGACGGTGCATCGATCGGCACCACCGGCAACGGCATCGGCCCATGCTACGCGGGCCATGCACTAAGGGCCCGAGGTAGCGACCGCACTTCGTTCCAGTTGCGTGACCTGGTGCAGGATAGCGAGGCCGTTTTCCGGCAGATGGCGCTGGCTGCCGGGCGCGATGGGCGCACAGTGGATGCCGCCGCATTCGACGCCATGCGCGCGGCGTGGCCGCTGGTCCGCGACTCCGTCATATCAGATCCCCGCTATCTTGCACAACGTGTGGCACAAGGCGAGCGTGTGCTGTTTGAAGGCGCGCAGTCCGTCATGCTTGACGTAACGCAAGGCGAACAGCCGTGGGTAACCGCAAGCCATACCGTGCCGGCGTATGCCTATGTCGGGGGTGACCTGCCGTGCCGCTACCACCGCAAGACCATCGGAGTGGCCAAGGCAATCGTTTCCCGCGTCGGTGCAGGCCGCTTCCCTTCCGAACTGGGCGCGCAGCAGTCCGCCGCGTATTGCGCCGACGCCGCACACAGCGGCCGCGGTCGCGAGCAGGAAGTCGCAACACATGACCCCGAATCGCTGCTTGCCAGTGACGATCCGTTCCACGTCGGCATGGCCATCCGGATGCTGACCGGAGAGTACGGCACCGGCACTGGCCGGCCGCGGCGGGTAGGACTGCTCGACATCGCGCAATTGCGACGCACCGTGCAGCAGCACGGCGTGGACGAGTTGTTCCTCAACAAGTGCGATGCGCTGACGCTGTTCGCGCGGACGCGGGATCCCGCCATCGTGGTCGTTGACGATGACGCGCCGGAAGGCGCCACGCGGCGCTTCCCTGCATTTTCCGCCGACGCACTGCCGGACCATCCGGCCGATCCGCTTCCGCCACAGATGGAGGCGCTGCTGCGTTGGTTGGCCGACACGCTGGGTTGCCGCCTGCGAGGCGTCGGCCTGGGCCCGGGGCGCGAGCAGATGCGATTTCTAGCGTGAGCCCAAATCCTCCCTTTCTTCCGGAGACAGACATGACAGACATGACGCCAGCCTACCTGGACCCCGAAATGCGCCGCAACGACCTGGCGTGGATCGACTGGCCTGCAATCGAGGCCTTCCTGCGTGACGAACTGATTTGCCGCGTCGGCGTCCATGACGAGCCCTATCCCTACGTCACGGCACAGAGCTTTACATTTACAGGCGACGCCTTCCTGATTCACAGTTCGCGCTTCGGCAAGCTCGCCGCGGCAATCCGCGCCGATCCGCACGTCACGATTGAGGTCGACCGCCCAGTGGCTTTACTCAAGGCACCTAAGGGCCAGAACACCAGCCTCGAGTACTACAGCGTCATCGCGCGCTGCGTGGCAACGGTGCGCGAGCACACCGACGAGATCCGCGCGCACCAGTACGTGGCGCTGGACAAGTTCAGACCGGAGAAGGATTACACCCCAATCGAGGATGGCGCCGCCAGCCAGATCGTGGCTTACCGTTGCGAGATTCGCTCACTCTCAGCGAAGAAGCGCATCCTCGCCGACGGCCAATACTCGCCGCCCGGCCAGCCGCGAGCCCCTTATCTGCGCTATCCCTTCCCAGCCGGCGCAGCGCTGTCATCACTGCCGGAAGACGCTTTCGACCCGCGTCGCTTCGCCAATCGCTGACCCTCTCCGCGCGGCTCTCCGAACGGGCCGCCTCGCCGAACGGCACGCCTCGCATGGCGTGCCGTCGTCCTTCCTGCTTCTCTCTCCACATTTCTCGCTTCTCGCTTGCCGTAGCTGGTAGCGCCGCTGCCGACCGGGTACGTGCCTGACTGTACGGGTGCAATCACGCTCGTTGGCGCCGCGGCGACAGTGCTTGGCATCCGCACGCGCGCTGCGCCAGGGCCGCCGCGCGACAGTAACGCTAGACATGCCGCATGGCGATGTTGCGCGCGCCGGCTCGCTGGGATGCCGGCCGATACAAGACAGGAGACAAGATGAAACTGACCCCGGTAGAGCTGATGCGGGTACGCGTCGGCGACAGGCTCGAGCGGTTGCCCGTTTGCAGCTACCACCGCTTCCTATTCATGGTGATTGCGCTGGCCTTCTTTTTTGACAATCTAGACCTGGCCATGATGACGTACCTGCTTGGCTCGATCCGTACCGAGTTCGGCCTGACCAGCGCGCAGGCGGGCATGCTGGGCAGTGCGAGCTTTGTCGGCATGGCCATCGGCGCGCTCAGTTCCGGCATGCTTGCCGACCGTTTCGGCCGCAAGCCGGTGTTCCAGGTCAGCATGATTGTCTGGGGCGTCGGCAGCTTCCTGTGCTCAACCGCTAATGACCCGGTCACGCTGGGTATTTATCGCCTGCTGCTCGGCGTAGGTATGGGCATGGAGCTGCCGCTGGCGCAGACGCTGCTGTCCGAGTTCATTCCCGCGCGACAGCGTGGGAAGTACCTAGCGCTGATGGATGGCAACTGGCCGATCGCCTTTATCTGCGCGGGATTGATGTCGTACTACGTGTTGTCGGCATACAGCTGGCGCACCATGTTCCTGCTCGGCGCGGTGCCGGCGCTGTTCCTGTTCGTGGTGCGGCGATATGTCCCCGAATCTCCGCGGTGGCTCGAATCGAAAGGCCGCCACGAAGAGGCTTCGGCCCTTGTCGCACGGATCGAAGCCACCGTGATGCGCCGCATGAAACTGTCTTCGTTGCCTGAAGCGGAATCCAAAGTCGTCAGCCCGGATGCGGAAGTCTTCGGCGTCAAGGTGCTGTGGTCGCCGGAATACCGCAACCGAACGCTCACGGTGTGGGGGTTGTGGTTCTTTGCCTTGCTCGGCTTCTACGGCCTCAATACGTGGATCGGCGCACTGCTGCAGCAGACCGGCATGGGCGTGACCAAGTCGGTGCTCTATACCGTCTATATCTCAATCGGCGGCATCCCGGGCTTTTTGTGCGCGGCCTGGGCGGTGGAGCACTGGGGCCGCAAGCCGGCATGCGTAATCACGCTGGTGGGCGGTGCCGTGATGGCCTTCGTCTACGGCCGCGTCGCTGGCATGAGCCCGGAACCGATGGCACTCTTCCTCGCCGGCGGGCTGATGCAGTTCTTCATGTTCGGCATGTGGGCGGTGCTCTATACCTACACGCCGGAGCTATATCCGACTCGTGCCCGGGCCACGGGCTGCGGCATGGCGTCCACGGTCGGCCGCTTCGGATCGCTGATCGGACCGACGCTGGTCGGCGTGGTGCTGCCGCTAGCTGGGCAGGCCGGCGTGTTCGCGTTGGGCGCCGCCTGCTTCCTGGCCGCGGCATTCATTGTCTATTGCTTCGGCATTGAAACGCGCGGCGAATCACTGGAGACGATCTCGGCCCACTAACCGGCGAAGCGAGTCTAGCGGAAGGGGCGTGCTGACACCGCCCCATTTGTGGCAACGGTCTGCGGGGTCAAGCTTAGCCGACCCGCCGGACAGTTCGTCAGGCCAATGAAGTTCCTGGCTCAGGTGCCTCTTGACAACCCTTCTGAGCCAATCGCCATGACGTCGAAAAAGTGCAGTTTATGGCCGGACTTAAGTCAAACCTCAGGTCGAGACGCCCCTTTCGCGCCGAGTTCGGTAAAGGTTTCGGAAACCCAGTCAGCGATGTAATCCTTGGCATTAGCCTGGTTGTCCGCGCTACAGTGCTCGACGCCGCCCTCGCGCTGAGTGAAGATTTTCAACTCTCGCTTCGGGCTGTTTATGGCTCCTTCATACAAGCGACGCGCATCGTCGACTGGGATCTGGCGGTCGTTTGAGCCATGAACGATCAGCAACGGCACGGTGATCTTCTCTATCACCGTTGCCAAGGTGATGTCCGGGGCAAGTGCCATGAACTCGGCGAGCGAACTTTTGCCCCAGACCCATTGCACATGCTCCCAGTAGTGAGGCACGGGCCGGTCACCCTCGCGGGCCAGCCGCCGACGTTGCAACTCGCCCCAGTCGTAGATGGCGCCCCAGGCAACGCACAGCTTGAAACGCTTCTCCATCGCCGCCGCACGCGGCGCATAGTAGCCGCCGAGCGACCAGGCCGCGATGCCAAGCAAGCCGGGGGCGACATCCTCGCGCGTCTCGAGATAGTCCGCGACCGCACCGGCCCAGGTCTCCGCCTCGACGGTGGCGGAAAGCCCCTGCAGGCGCAGCGCCTCGCCGACACCCGGCTGATCGACGGCAATGCTTGATATGCCTCGCCTCGCCAGCGCTTGCTGGATGCCCGAGCCATAGATCATCTCTTTGGTGCTATCGAGTCCGTTGAACAACGCGACGCAAGGCGACGGCCCGCCGCCCGATTGCCGTGCCTGGACAAACAAGCCCGCGAGTGACTTGTCCTGATAGGAGATTTCAACCCGCTCGCAGTTCTCATCATGCAGGTCGATGAACTTTGCAAAGCTGTCGAGCAGCCTCCGGTAAACGGCCTGACGTGGCGCATAGTCGCGGTGCTGCATACGCTCGGCCGTCAAGTAGTAAATCGCGGCCCGGCCATGCTTGGCACCCGCACTAAGACGACGGTTGGCGGCCAGGTCCTCGTCGGCGAGCTCAACCAGTCGGTCCGCTTGTTCGCACCAGGCCTGGAAAAAGGCTTCCGTGCCCTCATCGTCGCCCCGTCCGGACACTTCTACCAGCTGCCGGCAGATGGCATCGACCTCACCGAGGCTCGCGCCCATCGCGAGCGCGAGGTTGGTGGACAGATTCCACACGTAGTTGTTGGGAAAGTACTCGAGCACGATAGCTCCTTTGGAACATTTGAGAGGCGGGATATCGAGTGACTGCGCTTGCGAGTGATCACGCCAGGCCTGATGATTACGCGCCCAGGTGGGACCGTGGCTTCAGTCCACGGTGATGCCCTTTGCGCGGATCAGTCCGCCCCATTTCTTAGCCTCGAGCCGCACCATCGACGACATGGCGGCGGGGGTGGCAGAGAGAGGTTCGCTGCCGAGTTCCTGGATCTTCGTCATGACCTCAGGCAAACGGGTGATCCGGGTCAGCTCGGCATTGAGGCGCTGGACAATTTCGCCTGGCACGCCTGCTGGTGCCCAGAGGCCATGCCAACCGAAGCTGACGACCTCGGAGTACGTCTCTGCGACGGTCGGCAAGGCCGGGAACTGGGCGTGGCGCTTCGGCCCGGTGTAAGCGATGGGGCGAACTTTGCCCGCCTTGATCATCGGAATGGCGGAGGCGGCCGGTTCGGCCATAAGCTGGACCTGTCCGGAGATGACGTCCGTCATCGGCCCGGCCTTGTACGGCACATGGAGCATTTGTATCTTCGCGGCCTGCGATAGCAGTTCCATGATGAGGTGAGGGAATCCCCCGACCCCATAGGACGCATAGGCGAGTTGCCCGGGATGCTCCTTCGCGTAGGCGACCAGTTCGTGGATCGACTTCACCGGCAGATCGTTGTTCACGACGACGAAGGAGCCCTGCGTCAGGAGCGGCGCAACGGGCTTGAGATCCTTATCCACATCGAATGGTAGCTTTCGATAGATGAACGGGTTCACCACAAACGCGCTCGACACGGTGTACAGCAGCGTGTAGCCATCCGGCGGCGCCTTCGCTACAGCATCGGAAGCGAGGTTCGCGCCTGCTCCGGGCCTGTTGTCGACGACGACAGGCACCCCAAAGGCCTTGGCAAGCCTCTCAGCGTAGATGCGCGCGTAGGTGTCTGGCGGGGAACCAGGAGGCCCCATGTTGACTAGCTTGATGGGCTTGACAGGCCATGCCTGTTGTCCGTTGGCAGCGTGCCACGGCAGCAGGCCGGCAGCCGCAAATGCGCCAGCGGCGCAGGCGATGAAATCTCGGCGCGTCGTGCTCATGTTCACTCCGATCAGCGGGTTGCCGGAATGACTGGCAAGAGCAGGATGGACGCATACTTCCCGCCAGTGTGAACGGTGGTCTGACCGCGGAACCGTTCAGGACTGCGATCCTCGGGATGATCGTGCAGCAACACTGATGACCCGCGCATCGACTTGCCGTAAATCTGCGGATAGGGTCCGGGAAGATCGTGCTCGAAGTCCGAGCCTCCGAGCGTAAGCACTAAGCGGTAGCCCTTCGGGAAGACAAAACACATCGGCCAGATTTCGACCTGCACCTCATAGATCTCGTTCGGCTCGAGAAGCTCGATCTCCTGGTGCGTATGTACCGGCTGATAGGGCGTAGATGCTTGTGGATCCAGCTTTCGGTGTGACGCTCTTAGCCATCCCTGCGCGAGGGGCGCGTTGGGTTCGACCGCCCCAACGATCAGGTGCTCATTGCCGTTCGGCGCGAAAGCCCGCAGTGTCAGGAATAGATCGGCATCTCGGGCGGTGGTCGATATCCAGAGCGTGGCAGCCAGCGGGCCCGTTACCTCGGTGTCGCGCTCGAAGGGTGCAGTGCTGAAGCTGACCTTGCCTGCCATGCCATCAAACGAGAGGCGCGAAGCAGTTTCGGATGGCTCTGTGCGCAGGGACTGCGCGCCAGCGTCCAGGTACATGGGCGTCCATGCGGTGCGCGCCAATGGCCACTCATGCTCGTCCCGCTCCTGAAGACCATCCACGTGGCGCACTTGCATCTTGATCGGCGGCTGCTGATCCCAGCCGTTATCCTCACCCTTGAGGAAATGGTCGAAGAACCGCTTCTGCAGCGCTACCCCGTAGTCGGTATAGAATTCCGTCCAATGTTCGAGCCCGTGGAATTCGAGCCACTTCTGCTTCGAGCCGGCACCCAGATAGCCTTGGACATTGCCGCGCAGATGCAGGCCATGGCCACCCCAGTTTGCGCAGGAAAGCACCGGCACATCGATTGCACCCAAGTCCGGACGGCGGCCGTCGAAGTAGCTATCGGTGATGAGCTCCGCGCTCAACTGCATCGCGTTGATGTCCACGCGATTGGCGAGCAGTTCCTCGTCGCTGAGCTCGGCCGGCCCGGAGATAGGTAACCCGGTGTTGGGATTCACATGCCCACGCCGTCCCAGACCGTGCTGCACGTTTTCGACCTGCTTCGGATACCAGGCCACCATGAAGGTATTGAGGATGCCGCCATGCCGGCAGGCGTCGCGATAGTAGTCGGAGAACCCCTCAAACGGGCAAATCGCGGCAAGATGGGGAGGACGTTTCGCCGCCACCAGCCATTGGGTCGCGCCGTAGTAAGAAACGCCGGCCAAGCCGATCTTCCCATTGCTCCACGGTTGTTCGGCTGCCCATTCGATGCAATCGTGGAAGTCCTGCGCCTCTCGCGGGGAGAAGCAATCGATGACCCCCGGCGATCGACCAGCGCCGCGCGAGTCCACGCGCATGCAGATGTAACCCAACGGTACCCATCTCTCCGGATCCGCGGTTTCCCAGTTCGCGTATTTTCCGCTGCTACCCTTCAAGATTTCCGGATGCTTGGCTGTGAGCGACTTCCACTGGGCGGGGTAACCCTCCTCAAAGGGCAGTCCCTTGGCGTACGGTCCATACGACATCAACACAGGGTAGCGTCCCTCCGCCTCCGGCCGAAAGATGTCGGCTCGAACCACCGAATCATCGTCCATCGTGATTTCAACGTCCCAATCGATCTGCATGTCTGTCTCCTGATCGGTCTAATTTATAACAGTCAAAACTTGTGGCGCAGGCCCAGCGCGAAGCTGGTGCCGCTTCCCTTTCCGGCAATCTTGTCGAACATCGTCACACCGTATATGTCCGTACGCTTTGACAGGACGTAGTCATAACCGCCGGCAAGTCCGTGACGCCGATAGTCGGGCATGACATCGCTGCGTACGCGTGAAGACACTGCGGACGCCAGGATTTTCCCGCTGCCGGCCGGAATCTGCGCACCAACCTGCAGTGTGTCGGTCGTCGTCGATGCTCCGCTGGTGCTCGTGTGGGCATACTCGGTCAACAGCTTGACTACATTGAAGTCATAGGAAACTCCCCCAACCATTGCGGTTTGCGCCGAGCTTCCGGCGGGAAGTCCTGGGCCCAGCCGTGTCCGCTGGATGGCGAAGCTGGCCGATAGCGGACCGCGGTCATAGAGCAGCATTCCAACGACATTGTTCTGCGAGTTCGTGCCCGCCTGCTCACCCGGTCCGTACAAGCCGCGGAACGTGAATCCAGCGATTTCCGGCGAGTAGTAGCCGATTGCGTTGTTCCAGGCGGTGTCGCCCGCAATATATCGGCCCTGCTGGGGCGTCCACAGCACGTTCTGAAGTGGCGAAAACTTGGTGGAGCCGGAGAACGCATCGAACAGTGCTGTCGCCAGGAATGTCGGATTGGCGAGCCGGCCGAGGCGCACCTCGCCAAAGCCGTTCTCCAGACCAACGTAGGCGTTGCGGGAGAATAGGCCATCCGTCGGGGACCGTCCATTCGCGCCCGTATCCACCTGGAAGAATCCCTCCAGGCGGAAGTTGGCCTTGAGCCCGCTTCCCAGGTCTTCACTTCCCGTCATGCCCCAAAAGGATGTTTGCAGGCCTCCGCTGTCCACGCCCCTTGTAGAGGGTTGCCCGCTTAGATGGGTAATGCCAATGTATGCGTCCGCGAGTCCATACAACTGTGTGCCTGTTGCAAAGGCAGAGCACGGTAGCGCGGAAAGGGCTAGCGCGTACCACGGCACTACCGTCCGCGAGCTTCTCGAACTCTGAGCTTTGCTGCCGGCCCTGTGATAAAGGACTCGGCTCGCTTGTCGTTCCTTGTGCAAGATTGGTCTCCTCTGTTTCGTTTGCGTCGGACACATCAAAAGATCAGTGCGGCAAATCGCGCATGCACTGGCCCACGGATGGGGCAGTCTTCCATCCGGGCGGCAGGGCAATTTGCGGTAGTTAGCGGTGTGTCACCGCACGTAAGCTGGAACGGTGGAGGGTGGTGCTCGCCGATTCCTGCGTCGATACCATCAGGCCGGCGCAGGCGACGGCAGCACGGTTGCATAGTTGAGGCCGAAGCCGATTCGCGCGTAGGTTTCTCGCTCGCACCACCCTCGGAACACCACGGTGTCGCCGTCCTCGAGGAACCCTCGTGTCTCGCCGTCGCCGATATCCACCGGATTCGTCCCGGATGAGGTCAGTTCAATCAACGCACCGGCCTCACCGGGAGTTGGGCCCGATATCGTGCCGCTGCCTAGTAGGTCGCCAGGCTCCAGGTTGCAGCCTCCGACCGTGTGGTGGGCGATCATCTGGCTCAACGTCCAGTACTGGTGCCGGAAGCTGGTACGGGTCAGCCTGTTCGGTTGGCGGCCCTGAGCCAGCTGACGCGCGCTGAGAATCGAGACCTCCAGCTGGATATCGAAGGCGCCGGCGGCGGCATTCTGCGCCGAGCGAAGGTAGTCGAGCGGCTGGGGCCGCCCCGGGTTTCGCGACCAGCCCGTGCGGTAAGGCAGCAGGGCATCCAGCGTGACAATCCAGGGCGACAGTGTGGTTGCGAAGTTCTTGGCGAGAAAGGGCCCAAGCGGTTGCATCTCCCACGTCTGGATATCGCGCGCGGACCAGTCATTAAGCAGGCACAGTCCAAAAATATGCTGCTGCGCGCTTGCCAGTGGGATGGGCGTGCCTCGTGCATTGCCGACACCAATCACCGCACCGACTTCGAGCTCGTAGTCGAGTCGCTGGCAAGGTCCGTGAACGGGCGCGCTGCGCGGATCTGGACGGTACTGTCCCATCGGCCGATAGACCTGCTGTCCGCTCACGTCGATCGAAGACACGCGACCGTGGTAGGCGATAGGGAGCCAGTCGAAATTCGGGTAGACCTCAATACCAAACTGGCGGCAGCAATTCACGGCGTGGTCCAGAGAGGTATAAAAATCCGTGTAGTCGCCAATGCGCACAGGAACGGCATGCTCGGCATCCGCCTGCGGGATCAGTGCTTCACGAACCTGACGTTCCCGCAAGCTGCCGGCCAGCAAAAGCGAAAAGAGTTCATGGCGAAGTGCTCGCCAGAGCTCTGGGCCAAGTTCGAGCAGGCCATTAAGCGTTGGCCCGGCAGCGGCCCACATGGCTTCAGCGGCACCGTCCCGCAGTCCCGGCAACGCTTGCAAAGCGCCAAGGTCGACAATCTGGTCGCCGATGGCTACACCGCCACGCCAGGCTTCGGCGCTGCCTGCCCGACGGAAGACTCCAAGCGGCAGGTTCTGCAGCGGAAAATCACAGCCCGGAGCATTGGCCGAATCCAGCCAGCTACGACGGGAGGCATCATGGGTGTGATTTAGTTCCATGGCGATCTCAGGCGGCATTGAGGGCGTCGTCGAAGATGGCAACGGCTCTTGTCCAGCCGGCCGAGGCGCCGCGAATCTTGTGAGGAAAGCACGAGATATAGAAGCCATGCGGTGGCAGTGCCTCAAGGTTGTGCAGCTTCTCCAGGTGGCAATAGCCGATGTTTCGGCCCGCCTTATGGCCTTCCCAAATCAGGGAGGCATCGTGCGTCTGCGCAAATTTCTTGGCGGTATGCACGAACGGTGCATCCCAGCTCCACGCGTCGGTGCCGGTGAGTCGTACGCCACGCTCAAGCAGGAACATAGTGGCGTCGAGACCCATGCCGCAGCCTGACGAAACATAATCGGGCTGGCCGTAGCGCTTACCAGCACGCGTATTGACCACAACGATCTCCAGTGGCTTGAGGACATGCCCGATCCTGTCGAGCTCAGACTCGACGTCTTCGGCGGTGACCACATAGCCATCGTCCAGGTCGGTGAAATCGAGCTTCACGCCTGGCTGGAAGCACCACTCCAACGGCACCTCGTCAATGGCGATGGCGCGTTCCCTCTGCCCCAATGCCTCGTTCATGGTGCTGTGGAAATGATAGGGAGCGTCCAGATGTGTGCCATTGTGTGTACTGAGCTGAACGTGTTCGATGGCCCATCCCTCGCTGTCCGGGAGGTCTGAAGACGTCAGTCCCGGGAAGAACGCCGTTACCTGCTCGGCAGTGGAGCGGTGGGATAAGTATTCAATCTGAGGTCCGTATCCTGGCGGGTCGGAGACGACATCGTTCTCCAGGTAAATCGAAAGATCGACGAAGCGGCGGGTCATGGAAGCGAATCCTTTATGGAGATGCGTAAGAAGGAGAAGGGCTGACTCAACTGGCATCCAGCGACGGTATGGCATTCCGCGATGCAGACGTGTCTGCGGCGGCCTCCTGCTCGTTGGCGGCGCGCGGCAACAGAGCCACGACGCCAGCGGAAAGCAGGAACAAGGCGCCACACAATGCGATGCCTGGCGCAAAGCCGAACGCAGTTGCCGCCGAGCCCAGTGCCAGTGGAGAGAAGGCGGAGATACCGCGGCCCACGTTGAAGCAGAACCCGGCTCCGGTTGCACGGATGCGTGTCGGGAAAAGTTCTGCGAAATAGGAGCCCACCAGCCCGGCAAAGGCCATGAAAAAGGCGAATACCGGTCCAAGCATGAGCAACGTGGCATGGTCCGTGACGAAGGTATAGACCGGGAGGGTCAGTCCGGAGCCGATCAGCGAAGCAATTACTGCCCGTTGCTTGCCGATGCGGTCCGCCAGCACGCCGAAGACGTTGTACCCCAGGAACATGCCGATGTTCAGTACGGCCACAAAGCTTGCCATGGTGGCGACATCGAGACCTCTTTCCCTGACTAGGAAGGTCGGCAGCCACGTCGAAGCGCCCCAATACGCGGACAGCGCCAGCGCGGAGGTTGCAGTACCGAGCAGAGTGGTTCGCAGCGTGCCGGCCGCAAACAAGTCGGCGAGCCTTGCACTACCCGCGCCAACCGTGGCTGACGAGCTGCTAGCCCGCTGTGCGCACCAAACCTGCGATTCCGGCACGCGCAGCCAGACGTAGACAATAGCGATCACCACAGCGGCGCCGCAGACCAGGAACAACATGCGCCAGCCATACAGCGGCAGCAGCCATGCGGCAGTCAGCGCGGCGACGGCAGCGCCCACGGAAAAGGAACTGAGAACGAAGGCGGTGGCCCGTCCGCGCTGGTGCGCGGGCCACGTTTCGCTGACATGTGCAGCAGCCGCGCTCCAGACCCCGCCCAGACCAAGACCGGCAAGAAAACGCAGCAGGAGGATATGACGCCAGTCAGTGGCAGCGGCAATTGCCATTGTCAGCGTGCCGAATGTCACCAGCGACAGCAGCAATGCGGTGCGCCGGCCCAACGTATCGGCCAGCCGCCCCATTACTACGCTGCTCAGCCCGATGCCAAGCAGCGTGGCGGTAACAAGCAAGCCGGCCTGAGACTGGGTGATATGCAACGATGCCGTGATGGCCGGCATGGCGATGGCAAGGATGATGATGTCCACCGCGTCAAACATATAGCTGAGGAAACAACCGATCAGCACGCGCCACTTGAGCGAGGCAGGGTTACTGGACATTGAAGCGTCTCCTTATTGTGCCGGTCCGGTCAGGGAGTCCGAAGCCTCAGACATAACTGACTGAACGTACGTACAGTGCGATTTAGACGGACTGTACGCTCGTACAGTCCGGAGATGCACTAGGGTAAACGCGGGTGCCGGAATCACCATGTGAGGTTCGCTACAATGGCGGGTCAAGAACGCGGAGGCAGCATGGAAGGCGGGGAAGCGCGGAAATCGGCGGTCGGGGCCCGAAGCAGGGTGCAGAGGCATGAGCCGGACTCGCCGGCTCCGGAGGCGAGCAAGCGTGAACGCGTGCTCGACGCAGCAGAGAGATTGTTTGCCGAGGGCGGCTTTGATGGCGTGTCGATGCGCGATATCGCGGCAGCGGCGGAGGTTGGCTTGCCGCTGATCGTCTATCACTTTGAGACCAAGCAGAATCTTTACCGCGCGCTGTTTGACCGGCGCAAGACGCTGTTCGACGCGCGTTTGGAAGCACTGCGTACCCCTCTTGCCGACGGCGAGGATCCGGTCGAGCACCTTGTTCGGGCGTTTGTCGAGCCGGTGATACGAATTCAGGACAGGGAAGAGGGCGTCGCCTATGCCAAGCTGGTCGCACGCGAGGCTTCCGACCCGAAGGCGGCCGTGCGCAGCGTTGTTGCCGATTACTTCGACCCCTTTGCCATGGAATTCGTGAAAGCGATCCGCAAGGCTTTGCCAGGCAACGATGCAAGCTATGCATCGTGGGCTTATTTGTTTGCGGTCGGGGCGCTGGTCATGAGTGTGTTCGACAGCCGTATCGAGCGAATCTCTGGCGGCAAGGTCAAGACGGGCGACTTGCGGCGTAAGTCAGAGTATCTGGTGACGTTTATTTCGGCAGGAATTCGTGCCGGTACAGTGGCGAAGTCTTCGTTACGATGAGCTTTGTCGTGCAGGGTAAAGCAAAAGCCCTCGTCTGCATGCCATGATCCACTTTAAGGGATGCCCTGAAGCGAAACTATGGCGGAATGCGTGACGTCACCAGGGCATAGCCGGCGACTCTGCCACCCCCAGTCGTTGCGGGTGTTGGCTGGTTGCAATCCGTTCCGCGTATCAGATCGGGTAGATCTGCCGATGGCGGGATGTCGCGGGCTGCAATGAAGATGCGATCGCGGCGCCGAAGCGATGACCGCCACAACCGCTGACAAAAGGAAGGACATGGTCATCGCTGGCAGACGGGGGGCAACGTAGCGCGCTCGGGAGACTGGGTCGCGGGCTGGAGGCGGAACAGTCCACCGACGCACGGCAGCAGGCGGAGGTGGCCGCCAGCGTTGGTTCGTATGCGGGTCAGGGGACGTCTCAGGTTGCTCGGTCATGGCCATGGCCGCGATCGGAATGAAAACCCACATTAAGGATATTCTGGGAAGTTTTGTTGCCCCGCTGCCGCGCCGCTTCAATTCTTGAATTCGTGCGGCGCTTCGTATATTTTCGAGGGGCATTCCGGTGGTTGCCGCCGTGCCGGCCGGTGCCTGTCTCGATGATCGGATTCATACAAGCCACACTCGAGGGCGCATTCCCGCAACAAGGGCTGTCAACCCCGTCCGCGCAGTGCGCGCGTGACCCTGCGCAGTTGCTTATCGCTCCCCGCTCCTGCCCATCCGATTGGAGCTGCCATGGATGCAGTCCGGACATTGCTTGAAACCCAGCCGCTGCTCACGCTGTTCCTCACGGTTGCACTGGGCTATGTCGTAGGCGAGATCAATATCAAGGGCGTGTCGCTCGGTTCGGGCGCGGTGCTGTTCGTGGGGCTGGCGATTGGCGGGTTCGCGCCGAAGTCGGCGCCGCCTGCCATCCTTGGCACCTTAGGTCTACTGCTCTTTCTCTATGGCATTGGGATCCAGTACGGGGAGCAGTTTTTTAAGGGTCTGACCAGCCCCGATGGCATCAAGGCCAACGCCGCTGCGGTCCTTGGCGTGGTCGGCTCCGGACTGGTCGCGGTTGCGTTGGTGCCACTGGTCGGCGTGAAGCTAGACGAGTCGCTAGGCATGTTCGCCGGCGCGGGCACCAGCACGGCAAGCCTGCAGGCCGCGATGGCGGCGATGAAGAGCGATGGCGCCGCGGTGGGCTACAGCGTGGCATACCCGGTCGGCGTGGCAGGGCCGATCCTGTTTCTGTATGCCCTCACCGCGCTGCTCAAGCCGAGTATCGTGCGACCACCACCAAAGCTGATCGAGACCGCCGAGATTGCGCTGACAAACCCAGCGTTTATCGGCGTGCGGCTGTCGGAGGTGGTAGCGCGCCTACCGGACGGGGTGGCGATTGCCGGACGGGGTGGCGATTGCCGCCGTGCGTCGCGCTCACCACAACCACCCGTCCGCCGACGACTTGGTCCTGCAGGCCAACGACGTGCTGCTCGCGACCGCCACCGATCCGGCCGTGCTGCGTGAAGCCACCTCGCTTTGCGGGGAACTGCAGCCGGGCCGCATGACAAGCCATCGCGAAGACCTGGACTATATGCGTGTGTTCGCTTCAAGCCGGCTCGTGGTCGGGCACACGCTGCGCGATATCCGTTTTCCCGAAGGCGTGGTCTGCTCGATCGCCCATGTGCGGCGCGGCGATGCGGACCTGATGCCCCGCGATGACCTCACGCTCGAGTTCGGTGACCGCGTCGGCCTGCTGGTCAATCGCGCCCACATGAAGCCGATTCGCGCGCTGTTCGGCGACTCCATCAAGGGCACCGCCGAGCTGAGCTTTATCTCGATCGGCATCGGCGCGGCCCTCGGGCTGCTGGTTGGTCTGATACCAGTGCCCATTCCCGGCGTCGGCACGCTGGTGCTGGGGCTAGCGGCGCTGCTGCTGGTCGCCCTCGTGCTCGGCCGGGTGCGCCGTCTCGGACCGTTCGTGTGGACCATGCCGCTGTCGGCCAACCTGGTCCTGCGCAACTTCGGGCTAACCATCTTCCTGGCACAAGTGGGCATTGCATCCGGGCCGAAGTTCTTCGCCACCATCGGCGTAACCGGGTTGTCCTTCCTGATCTATGGCGTGATGATTCTGCTTGCCCTGCTGCTGATTACTGCGATTTTCTGCCTCTGGGTTTTCAGGCTGCCGTTCGACCTTGCGGTGGGCGTGATCTGCGGCGCGACCGGCAATCCCGCCATCCTTGCCTTTGCCAACCGCGTCGCGCCCACCGACCGGCCCGACCTCGGCTACTCGATGATCTTCCCGTCAATGACCATCGTGAAAATCCTGTTCGTACAGGTCGCCGCCACACTGGCTGGCGGATAGTGCAGGGCAACCTGGGCGAAGCGCGCCATGCGATTCGCCGCGGAGACACATCATGGAAATCGCCGTCTTCAGCGCAAAGTCCTACGATCGTCAACATCTCGATGCCGCGAATGCGGCTGAAGGCCATCAGCTCAAGTACTTCGAAGTTCCCTTGGACACCGAGACGGTCGGCCTCGCCGCGGGCCACGGCGCAGTGTGCATCTTCGTCAATGACCGGGCCGATGCGACCGTGCTTGAAGCGCTCGGACGCGGCGGCACCAGGCTAGTCGCACTGCGCTGCACGGGGTTCAACAACGTCGACCTGAAAGCCGCGCAGGCTCTCGGGATCAAGGTAGTGCGCGTTGTCGACTACTCGCCCAACTCGGTCGCCGAGCACGCGGTGGCTCTGCTGATGGCGGTCAACCGAAAGATCCACCGGGCCTACAACCGCACGCGGGACTTCAATTTCTCGCTCGAAGGCCTGATGGGCTTCGACCTGTGCGGCAAGACCGTGGCCGTGATCGGCACCGGCAAGATCGGCCGTGTGTTTGCGAAAATCATGGTCGGGTTCGGTTGCAACGTGATCGGCTACGACAAGTACCCATCCCCGGAATTCGAGGCCCTTGGTGGACGCTACGCGGACGAGGGAGAAATCGGTGCAAGCGCGGACTGCATCTCGCTGCACTGCCCGCTCACGCCCGAGACTCATCACATCATCAACGCCGAAACGCTGTCTCGCGCCAAGCCAGGCGCCTTGCTGATCAACACCAGTCGCGGCGGGCTGATCGACACGGAAGCAGTCATCGCGGCGCTCAGGAGCGGGCAACTCGGCGGGCTGGCGATCGACGTGTACGAGCAGGAGGCGGGGCTGTTCTTCCGCGACCTATCCGGCACCATCATCGACGACTCCGTGCTGCAGCAGCTGATCACGTTCCCTAACGTGATCGTGACCGGGCACCAAGCCTTCCTCACGCGCGAAGCCGTGATGACCATTTGCGAAACAACCTTGCGCAGCGTGACGGAGTTCGAAAGCGGCAAGTCGCTCACGAACGAAGTCAGCGCCAGCTGAACGCGGCTGTCGGCCTCATGTCGCGCCCCGCTAATGGCATAAACCGCTCCCGGAAAAGCCCGCCGCCCAATCCACGATCGCGCGCACTCGAGACGCCAGATGCTGGGGGAACGAATACAGCGCCACCAGCAAATCTTGCCACCGCCACAGCGCCAACAACCGCAATTAACCGGCCAGCATCGATTGTGCAGCGTGCCGTGCGCGGCTAGCGAATCGGGTCTGGCCCACAGCACCGGACGTAACATCCGCTCGGTGTCGAACTTACGCACGGGCGAGTGGTTTGGAGACCGCGCCAAACCGGGGGCTGACTAAGCGGCAAGGCGGTGGTCTCCGTCACGCCCACCGCCAACAAGCTCTACAGCCTGGTGCGCAAGGGCAGCATGGGCACGCCCGCCGAGGTGCTGCGGGCGTTCTGGCAGGAACTGCGCGGGCGCACGCGCGTCACCATCGACCATCCCGACCTGCCGGAGGCGTTGAAGGACATCGCGGCCGGGGCGGTCCAGACCATCTGGCAGGCGGCCAACGAGGCCGCCAGCGCCGCCGAGGCCGAGCGCGACGCGGCACTGGCCGAGACCGCGCTCGTCGCGCAGTTGGACGCCGCGCGGCAAACCATCGAGGAGGGTCAGGCGACGCTGGCCGCGGAGCGGCAGGCGCACGCGGCGACCCAGGCACGGCTGGATGCGGGGCGGGCGGAACTGGAGGCCGCGGGCCGGCAACTGGCGGAACTGCGTACCCAATTCTCGACGGAGCTGGAGCGGGCACGCGAGGCCGTGACGCTCGCGCAGGAACGGGCGGAAGCCAGCGAGCGGCGCAGCCTGCGCGAACAGCCTTTCGTTGACCACCTGTTTACTGTGAGGTCAAAGCTCAGAGCAGTTCATCCAAAAATGTTCACTTTCGGTGGTTCGGTGCTCTGGCGGTTGCTTGTGGCCCTCGGCATTCCTGCATCGTCACTAGTGACCACAGTGCTGGTCCGGAAGCACGCATGCCATGACGAAATTGTGAGGAACCGGAATGGGTCGCCGCGTTTCCGAAAAAAATGGCTCGTCAGCGGAATCTGTGGGTGAATCGAGGCGCGGTCAGGCGTTCGGCGACCGATTCAGATAGTGGTAGAGCTTTCGGCAGGTTGCATCAAACGAATTCTGCTCGGACTCGGAGATACGTGGCCAGATGAGGGGGCCGCCGTCCTCCTCGATAAGGTTGTGCAAGAGGGTCACCACGGGCATGGCAAGGGCGTCGGGATCCTCGTAGCGTCGCCGGATCATGTCGCCGCCGAGCATCCAGAGGTGATCGCGGTGGCGAAGAAGTGTCTTGCGTGCGTATCCCAGGGTCAGCAGATGCTCGAGGAAAGGCGTGAATATGGCCACGATTGCCTGTCCGGGCGGGATATCCTTGTCTTCAACGCGCCACGACGCAGGCCATTCCTGTAGGTCGGGCACATATCGCGCCAGTGTGTCTAGATCCTGCGCGACAATAGCCGGTTTGCCCTTGCCGCTCGCAGCCCTGCTAGCCATGTTGTTGACCCGTCTGCTCAATGCCTGCCACCATTTTCCCGGTTTTGTTTACGAAGGTGCGCGGCTGTGCGAGGTCACCCAGTCCATCGAAATCGACGTACGTCCGCGCAAGGGTTCAAAGGCAATCTGCTCATGCTGTAGTCGGCCCGCACGGGGCTACGACACGCTCGCACAGCGCAGGTTCGAGTTTATCCCGGTGTGGGGCTTTGCAGTGTTTCTGCTCTATGCCATGCGCCGCGTTGACTGCCGCGATTGCGGCGTGAAGGTTGAAGAGGTGCCGTGGGCCAGCGGCAAGCACACGTTGACGAAGGCTTACATGCTGTTCCTGGCGCAATGGGCTCGCAAGCTGTCCTGGAAAGAAACGGCACAAAGCTTCCGGACCAGCTGGGAGAAGGTCTTCAATGCAGTGGAATGGGTGGTGCAGTGGGGACTGGCCCATCGTGAGCTGGGCACGATCCGCGCCTTTGGGGTCGACGAGATCCAGTATGGCCGTGGACACCAGTACCTCACGCTCGTCTACCAGATCGAGGCCGGCTGCACGCGGCTCCTCTGGGTCGGGCAGGAGCGCACGAAGGAAAGCTTCGCTAGATTCTTCGCCATGATCGGCGAACGGCTATGCGAAAGCGTCGAGTTTGTCTGCTCCGACATGTGGCAGCCCCCCAACGCTTGCGTGGATCGGCCCATGTTCTTTCAGCCCGGTAATGTCCGCCGGGTTTCAATTCGCACTTTAGGCGGTCTTGAGGGTGTTCGAGGAACGCCGACGGAAGAATGAAGCAGCTTTCCGGGCTCGCGGATCGGGGGCGTCCAATGTCGCGCGGAATGCTGATAGTTTCCATTTGTGCACATACAGGCGCCTTGCACTAGGTTTCTGATTGTCTGGATGGTAAAAACCGACCGCAGTGAGCAGCCATGCCTTCCGCCACTTCCGAAGTCGTACGCCTCTTCCCGCTGCCGATCGCCAATTCGACCCGCACTGCCACTCGCTTTGTCGGTCGTCGCGACGGTCTCGAAGTGGCGGATTTTCTGCGCCGTGCCGTAGCGAGCGCGGATTCCGGGGAGCCATAGAAGTGCTCGGCCGCCTCCTGACTTTGGGATCTGGCTAAGCATGTCCTCGACAGGGCTCCCCGGACGACAGCTCGGGCCCGGCCAGATAGTCAACGCGCGCCGGTGCCCTGGGTGGGGACGGACGAAGAACTTGACAATACTATCCGTCGCATGCGCGAAGTTGCGTCCCAGCTAGCGCGATGCATGGCCGTTCGTGACCGAGTTGATCAGTACGCCATCAACATAGACGGAAACGGGCTCGCCATCGGGCTACATCAGCAAGCTGCCGCTAGTGTGCCCGCCCGGCAGTTTCATCATGCCGCCATGCACGGCGGCCATGTCGTGATGGTCAAGTTCGTCGGCCATGGGAAGGTCGGTAATTTGAGTGTGTTCATGGCGTGCTCCTGATCGATGTGAAATTTCGTGTCGAGTGGGAGTTGCAACATGTGCTTTGATCAAAGCATAGGCCGTGCCAAAGCTTGCAGCGATCCGTGCGACGCACGGCCGGGCCCAACAGAACAAGGAGAAACGACCGTCTCAAGGCCGTCTGCGCGACCGATCACAGCCGGCGTAGCCCACGTAGTTGGTGGATTTTCCGACAGGGCGCGGCCGACCCTCGCGGCGCCACCGACAGCCCGAGCCGGACATCCAGCGTGTCCTGTCACAACAATTGTTCGCCTTAAGCGGGCGCCTGCCTGGCCTTGCGACACGATTTGAACGAGCGGAACTGACCTGCTGCAATAGATAGCGGGCTGTATTCGACCCTGAACCGTCCTTCGGACTTGAGAGAGCGTAACGAACGACCGCTTCCGAAATACAACCGCCATTCGCCCGGCATAAATGGCGGACGAACGTTGAGCAAGGGGGACATCGGCATGCATTTGCAAGAGGTGCGGTCGCTGGGCCAGGATGGCATGTGGGAGCCTCTGCGAAGGCTGATGCTAAACGAGGTTTGCGGATCGACGATCGATTCACGAAGGTGGAGTCGCAGTGCCGCGCTGAATCAGTGAGATGGGCATCTCCGTACGGCCCGGTTCCGTGCCGTCCTGCAGCCATCGCAATAAAGCTTCCGCAGTCTTCTTGCCCAACAAGCTACTTTCCAACGCTACGGTTGTGAGGCCCGGCGTGACTTCAGCCGAAATCGGAAGGTTATCGCAGCCAACGATCGAAAGCTGATCAGGCACTTTGAGGTTTAGCGCTGTTGCCTCGAACAGACAACCGAGCGCTAACACGTCATTGCCACAAAAGACCGCCGTAGGCCTGGTCGATGCCTCGCGAAGTATGTTTCGCAGTCCGGTACGGCCTCCAGCAAACGAGTAGGGCTGCTCGCAGGCCGCGCCGGGGATGATT
>NZ_SMNY01000044.1:0-46710 GCF_004353535.1 Cupriavidus sp. L7L | reverse complement strand
TGGCAGGGCAAGCTTTATGCGCGCCGGCGCAGCGCGAAGCCGAGCAGGCCGGTGCCGGCCAGCGCGAGCGCGAGCCAGCGTGGCACCGCGCCGCCACCGCCACCGCCGGACGGTGCCGGCGCGGCGGCCGCCGGCGGGGCCGACACCGCCGCGGCCAGCGCGTTGTCGGCATCCAGCAGCCCGGCGCCGCACACGCCTGGATTGGTGGTGCAGAAGGTGCCGGATGGATGCGGCCGCGCCGAGGCCTTCAACGCCGCGGTCACTTGCGCCGGCGTCAGCGACCCGTTCAGCGCGAACATCATCGCCACCACGCCAGACACCATCGGTGCCGCGAAGCTGGTGCCCTGCGACGACGATATCGTGTAGGCCCCGATCGAGGTGGTGCCGTTGTTGCCCAGCGTGCGGATTACCGAAAGCGTGGTGGTGCATGCCCCGTTCTGCACGCGCGAATTGCCGCAGCCGCCGCCCGGCGCGCTGATCGCCACCTGCGGGCCGATGTTGGCATAGGTGGCGTTCTCGCCGTCGTTGGCGTGGGCCGTGACGGCGATCACACCGCTGCAATCGGCCGGCGCTTCGACCGCGCTGCGGTTGTTGCCCGCCGCCGCCACCACCACCACGCCGCGCGCGTTCAGGTCGTTGACCGCCTGCTGCTCGATGCTGCTGCAGGTGCCGCCGCCAAGGCTGATATTGACCACCCGCGCCGGGGTTGGATTGGCCGGCACATTCGGCACCGGCAGGCCGCCCGCCCAGCGCATGCCGTCGACCGTATCGGACAGCAGCGCGCCGCAGCGTCCCGACACCCGCACCGGCAGGATGGGGGCGCTCCAGTCGACGCCGGCAATGCCTTCGCCGTTGTTGGTGACCGCGCCCATCACGCTGGCCACGCGCGTGCCGTGCCAGCTGTTGGACGTGGCCTCGGTGGTCGGTGTTGAACTGCCGGGGCAGGTGAAGCCGGCCGGGACATTGTCGCCGGGATCGGTAGCGTCGCTGTCGCGCGCGTCGTCGCCGTCGTTGGAGACGATGGCGCTGCTGATGAAGTCAAAGCCCGGCAGAAGCCGGGAGGCCAGGTCGGGGTGTCGCAGCACGCCGGTATCGACCACCGCGATCACGATGCCGCCGCTGCCACGCGTGCGGTCCCAGGCGCGCGGCAGGTTGACGCCGCCGACGGCGGTGCCGGTGCCCATCAGGTAAGGCTGGTTGGCGGAGAATTGCGGGTCGTTGGGCAGGGTATCGTGCAGGTGCAGCCAGCGGTCCGGCACGGCATCGGCCACGCGCGGGTCCTGGCGCAGGCGGGCGGCGGCGGCTTCCGGGTCGGAGGCGAGTTCGTCCGGCACCTGCAGCAGGTCCATGTTGCCGCCCATGGGGCGGCGCAGCGTGGCGGCGATGCCGGTGCGCTCGCGCAGTTGCTGCAGCGGACTCGTCGCTGATGCGGCCGGCTCCTTGCTGCTCACGGTGGAGGTGGTGCCATCGCGCCAGCGCACGATGATCTGGCCGGTGTAGGCCGGGGCCGCGGCTGAAGTCGAGGAGGGCGCGGCGCCTGCGGCGACCGGTGCTGCGCCACAAAGCGCAGCGATGGTGATCAGGGCTGCCCGCCAGTGGGGCAACGCGAAGCAGTGACGGAAGACGGACTGCGCGGGATGCAGCATGTATTCCTCCAGAGGCACCCCGCACGTTATCGGGCGCGCAGGGGGATCGAATGTAGGGAATACGATCCGCGCCGGTTGCGCAAGGGATACCGAAGGTTTAGAACCCGCCGCTTCCGGACGGACTCCGCGGGCAACTCAGCTCTTGGGCATATCCCGGCTGGTCGGCATGGTGCGGTTTGGCTGGATCATCCGGTCCGGCTCGGCGGTCTCGACACGCGGGATGGCGCGCAGCGTATCAACCGCCTGGTCGATGGTGGCATCCGCCGATTTGGAGATCGCCGTCACCAGCCAGACCCCGCCCGACATGGGGCGCTTGACCACATAGCGGATCGGGCCCTTGATCTCGGCCAGCAACTTCCCGGCATCCTCGGACATTTCGACCGCGGGCGGCTTGAACTTGACCATGATGTCGCCCACCGCGCGGTCGTCGGTGATGCTTCCCGGCGGCGGGGCGTAAGGCCCCGACTGGGCCTTGCAGCCAGACAATGCCAGCAGTGCGGCCGTGGCCGCTGTGGCCAGGGCCAGGACGGCGCGCAAGGGGCGGTGGCGGCGGCCTGCCGGCGGCGCGTGGCGGGTCATGGTGAGGCTCCTGTGAAAGTTGGTTCGGGTGCGCCGATGCAAGCGCGATGTGGGGGCGACGTGGGCGATGTGGGCGACGATGCCGGGGCATCAGCCGGCGGCGCGGCGGCCGCGCCGGCTTTCCTTGGCCGTGCCGCGCACCGGGGCGCCGGCCTGGGCTTCGGCGCCTTGCGCCAGCATCTCTTCGGCATGCTGCAACGTGGTCGCGGTGACGGTTGCGCCGCCCAGCATGCGCGCGGTCTCGACCACGCGCCCGGCCGGGTCGAGCACGCGGATGCGTGAGCGCGTAACCGAGCGCGTAACCGAGCGCGTGACCGAGCCATCACCGCCATCGGTGGTTTCCTTGCTGACCAGCAGGTGCGTGCCGGCCTGCGCGGCGACCTGCGGCAGGTGGGTCACGCACAGCACCTGGCGCGCGCGGCCCAGTTCCTGCAGGCGCCGGCCGACGACTTCGGCGACGGCGCCGCCGATGCCGGTGTCGACTTCGTCGAAGATCAGCGTCGGCGTGGGCGAAGCCTCGCTGGTAATCACCGAGATCGCCAGGCTGATGCGCGCCAGTTCGCCGCCGGACGCGACCCGAGCCAGCGGCCGCGCGCTGACGCCGGCATGGCCGGCCACCAGGAACTCGACCTGCTCCAGGCCGTAGCTCTGGCCGTCTTCCAGCGTGTTCAGCGCGGCGACAAAGCTGCCGCCCGCCATCGACAGGCCCTGCATGGCCTCGGTGACCGCGGCCGACAGCGCCTGCGCCGCTTGCGAGCGCGCATGGCTGAGGTGCTGCGCCAGCGTCAGGTAGGCGGCCTTGGCGGCGGCTTCGCGCGCCATCACCTTGTTCAGGTCCTGCGCGGCCTGCAGGTCGTCGAGCTGCTGGCGGCGCGCCAGCAGCTCATCGGGCAACTGCTCGGGAGGCAGGCGGTACTTGCGCGCGGTGGCGTGCAGCGCCTGCATGCGTTCCTCGACGGCCTGCAGCCGTTCGGGATCCAGCTCGAGCCGGTCGACGTAGCGGGTCAGCGAATGCGCGGCTTCCTCGGCCTGCACCTGGGCCGGCTCGAGCGCGGCCAGCACGTCGCGCAGCGCCGGGTCGACGTCGGCCAGCTGCTGCAGCCGGTGCACGATGGTGTTCAGCGCCGATAGCACCGAGCCGTCGGCTTCGGACAGCGCCTCCAGCGCCGCGCGGCTGCCGTCGATCAGGCCGGCGGCATGCGACAGGCGGTTGTACTCGGCCTGGATCTCTTCCCATTCGCCCGGCTGCGGGTTGAGCTTGTCGAGCTCGCCGACCTGCCACTCCAGCCGCTCGCGCTCGAGCTGCATCTCGCGCGACTGGTGCTCGACCGCCTCGCGCTGGCGCACGCAGGCGCGCCACGCGCGCCAGGCCTCGGCCACCGCGCCGGCCTGCTGGGTCAGCCCGGCGTGGGCGTCGAACAGCAGGCGCTGCGCGTCCGGGCGCAGCAGCAGCTGGTGCGCGTGCTGCCCGTGGATGTCGACCAGCTGGTCGCCCACTTCGCGCAGCTGCGCCAGCGTGGCCGCGGCGCCGTTGATAAAGGCCTTGCTGCGGCCGCCGGCATCGACCGTACGCCGCAGCAGCACCGCGCCGGCGCCGTCATCGTCTTCGGCATTGAGCTCGCGCTCGGCCAGCCAGGCGTCGAGCGCCGGGTGGGTCGTGAAGGTGGCGCTGATGCTGGCGCGTGCGGCGCCTTCGCGCACGATGCCGGCGTCGGCCCGCTCGCCCAGCACCAGGGCCAGGGCGTCGATCAGGATCGACTTGCCGGCGCCGGTCTCGCCGGTAAAGACGGTGAAGCCAGGGGTGAAATCGAGGTCGAGCGTGTCGACGATGACGAAATCGCGGATGGACAGGCTGCGCAGCATCGTGGCGGATCGTGGCGAAAGTGGGATCGGTCCGGAAAGTCGGGCTGGCGTAGGATCGGGGTGGCTAGCTCGGGCTCTGGGGGCGGCTCAGAGGCGGTTGTCTTCGGACGGGTATTCGTGCCAGTGCAGCTTCTTGCGCAGCGTGGCGTAGTAGTTGTAGCCCACCGGGTGCAGCAGGTTGATGCTCTTCTCCGAGCGCCGCACCACGATGCGGTCGCCGGGCAGCAGCGAGGTCAGCGACTGCATGTCGAAATTGACGCTGGCGTCGCGCGCGCTGGCCACTTCGATGGTGACCTCGGCATCGTGCGGCAGCACGATCGGGCGGTTCGACAGCGCGTGCGGGGCGATCGGCACCAGCACCACGCCCGACAGCGTCGGGTGCAGGATCGGGCCGCCGGCGGACAGCGCGTAGGCGGTCGAGCCGGTCGCGGTCGACACGATCAGGCCGTCCGAACGCTGGTTGTACATAAAGTTGCCGTCAACGGACACCGCCAGCTCGACCATGCCGGAAATGCCTGAGCGGTTCACCACCACGTCGTTCAGCGCCAGCGCCGAAAAAATGACGCTGTCGTCGCGCACCACGCGGGATTCGAGCAGCAGCCGGTTCTCGGCCTCGTAGCGGCCGTCGAGCATGTCGGGCAGCACCGTGTGCACGTCTTCCAGCGCGATGTCGGTCATGAAGCCGAGCCGCCCGTGGTTGACCCCGATCAGTGGCACGTCGTACCCGGCCAGCTGGCGGGCAATGCCCAGCAGCGTGCCGTCGCCGCCCAGCACCACCGCCACGTCGGCGTGCTGGCCGATTTCCTCGGCCGACAGGGCAGGGTAGGCGGTCAGCCCGGTGGCCAGCGCGGTCTCGCGCTCGAACACCACATCCTGGCCGTTGCGCAGGATATAAGAGGCGATCTCCTCCAGCGGTCCTTCGATGCCGGCAGTCGAGTAGCGGCCCACCAGGGCGACGGTGTTGAACGAAGTGCGCAAGGCGCTGGCTCTCGGGGGGGCGGACATGCCGGGATTAGACCATACCGCCGCTGCCGTTGCCAGCAGGCGCCGGCGCCGCAACCCAGGCGGGGCGCCAGAAGGTCTAAAACTTGCGTAAAATCGGGGCATCATGGATGAACGTTCCAAAACGCTGCTCAAGACCCTGATCGAGCGCTACATCGCCGAAGGCCAGCCGGTCGGGTCCCGCACCCTGTCGAAATTCTCGGGGCTGGACCTGTCACCCGCGACCATTCGCAATGTGATGTCCGACCTGGAGGAAATGGGCTTTATCGCCAGCCCGCACACGTCGGCCGGCCGCATCCCGACGCCGCGCGGGTACCGGCTGTTCGTCGATTCCATGCTGACGGCCAAGCCGCTGGAGCGCAACACCGAACTGGCCGAGCTGACCGGCCAGATCCAGGGCCAGCTCGGCGCCCAGCAGCTGGGTCCGCAGCGCATGATCACGGCGGCAGCGCGCACGCTGTCCAACCTGTCGCACTTCGCCGGCGTGGTGATGACGCCCCGGCGCGCGCAGGCGTTCCGGCAGATCGAATTCATGCGCCTGTCCGACAAGCGCATCCTGCTGATCATCGTCAGCCCCGAGGGCGACGTGCAGAACCGGATCATCCAGACCGAGCTGTCGTATACCCCGGCCCAACTGATCGAGGCCGCCAACTACTTCAACTCGCACTACACCGGCATGAGCTTCGACGCCGTGCGCAGCCACCTGCGCGTCGAGCTGCAGGACCTGCGCCGCGACATGTCGCAGCTGATGCAGGCGGCGGTCGAGGCCGGCAGCGTGGCCGACGACGAGGAAGACGACCACGTCTATATCAGCGGCGAACGCAAGCTGCTCGAAGTGGAAGACCTGTCTTCCAGCATGGACAAGCTGCGCCGGCTGTTCGACGTGTTCGAGCACAAGACCAGCCTGCTGCAGCTGCTCGATGTCTCCAGCCACGCCCAGGGTGTGCAGATCTTCATCGGCGGCGAGAGCCAGCTGGTGCCGCTGGAAGACATGGCGGTCATCACCGCGCCGTACGAGGTCGACGGGCAGATCGTCGGCACCCTCGGCGTGATCGGCCCGACACGCATGGCATACGAGCGCGTGATCCCGATCGTAGACATCACCGCGCGGCTGCTGTCCAGCGCGCTGAGCCAGAACCAGTGACGCGGCTGGCCGGTCTGACAAGCTGCCCCATTCCTACCGAGCGCCACCTGCGCTGGCGCGCCGCCATGGCGCGTTGCCGGCCGCGCGCCAACCCGGAAGCGACATGACGTTTTCACCCGAACCGGTTTACCAGCACGGGCAGGCGCCGCGCACGGCGATCCTGCTGGTCAACCTGGGTACCCCCGATGCGCCCACGCCCAGGGCGGTGGGGCGCTACCTGAAGGAATTCCTGTCCGACCCGCGCGTGGTCGAGATCCCGCGTGCCGCCTGGCTGCCGCTGCTGCATGGCGTGATCCTGCCGCTGCGTTCGCGTGCGTCGGCGTTGAAGTACGAGTCGATCTGGCTGCGCGAGGCGCATATGACCGGCTCGCCGCTGCTGGTCTATAGCGAGCGCCAGGCCCATGCGCTGCAGCGGCTGCTGAACCAGAACGGCCACGAGGTGACGGTGGCGTGCGCCATGCGCTACGGCAACCCGTCGATCGCCTCGGTGATGGAAGCGCTGCGCCGCCAGGGCTGCGAGCAGGTGCTGGTGCTGCCGATGTATCCGCAGTACTCCGGCACCACTACCGCCACCGCCTTCGACGAAGTGTTCCGCGTGCTGGGACAATGGCGCAACCAGCCCGAGCTGCGGCTGGTCAAACATTTCCATGACCACCCCGCTTATATCTCGGCGCTGCACCAGCAGGTCGGGGCCTACTGGTCACGGCACGGCATGCCCGATTTTGCGCACGGCGACAAGCTGATCCTGTCGTTCCACGGCGTGCCGCGGCGCACGCTCGAGCTGGGCGACCCGTATCACTGCGAGTGCCTGAAGACCGGCCGGCTGTTGGGCGACGCGCTGGGCTTGCAGCCGGGGCAATATCAGGTGACGTTCCAGTCTCGTTTTGGCAAGGCGGAGTGGCTGCAGCCGTACACGGCCCCGACGCTGGCGGAGCTGGGCAAGGTTGGCGCCGGCCGGGTCGATGTGTTCTGCCCGGGTTTCCCGGCGGACTGCATCGAGACGCTCGAGGAAATCGCGATGGAAGGGCAGACCGAGTTCAAGGTCGCGGGCGGCAAGGATTTCCACTTTATTCCTTGCATGAACGACGCGGCGCCGTGGGTGGCGGCGATGGCGGAGATTGCCCTGCAGCACCTGCAGGGATGGCCGCTCAACACGCCGCACCCGCATGAGCTGGAAGCGCGTCGCTCGCGTGCGCAGACCCGGGGAGCCGCAGCATGAACGTGGATTTTGAAGCGGATGCGCGCCAGCGCATCGACAAATGGCTATGGTGCGCGCGCTTCTTCAAGACGCGCTCGCTTGCGGCCGAGGCGGTGGAGCGGGGCAAGGTGACCGTCAACGGCCAACTGGTCAAGAACTCGCGCGAAGTGCGGCCCGGCGACAAGGTCGCGCTCGAAGCGCACCAGCAGCGCTGGGAACTGCAGGTGAAGGGCATTGCCCCGGCGCGCGGACCGGCACCGGTGGCGCAGACGCTGTATGAAGAGAGTGCCGACAGCCAGGCACGCCGGCAGGCCGAGGCCGAGCGGCGCCGCCTGCAGCCGGAGCCCGCCGCGCAGTTGCAGGGGCGCCCGACCAAGCGCGACCGCCGCCGCATCGATGACTTCCGGCACTGAGGCTGGCAGGAACGACACGCGGCGGCGCCGGCACAATGCCGGGGCCGCCGCGGTGCGAGCGTGTGTGCCGGAAAGTTGCGCTGGCGCTTATTCCTGCGAGACTTCCTGGCTGATGATAGGAACGATGTAGTGCTTGAACACCGCCTTGCCACTGCCATACTCGGTATCGCGCGGGGAGAAGGCGTCTGACAGGCAGATAAAGGCGGTCATGACCGCCAGGGCGGCCACGAGGCAGAGCGTCACGACTGGCAGCTTATGCATGGCCAACCTTTCGGAAGAGGCACAAAAATGAACCATCTCCAGGCCCCCGGCATTTTTGTCATTTTTCGTAAGAGAATGTTAGTGAGTGCAGTGCAGCAAGGCAATAAGGCGTCAATTGCATAACTCACGCCTTTGTAACCGCTTGTTTCCGCGTCTCGCCGGCGCCACTCTTGAAATCCGGCGCGACGCCACCAATTGCCCGCTAAACACGCCGATTGACCCACCGCGGCCGTACCCACGGACGGCCGCGCCAATGCATTGATACGGATCGACATGGAAGAACAGAAGCAGACGCCATCCAACCCGACGCCCAACGACGAAGCCAGCGCCCCTGCCGCGCAGGAGACCGCCGCGCCGGAGGCTGCCGCCGTGGAGGATGTGGCGGCCCAGCTGGCCGCCCTGGAAGCCAAGGCGCGTGAACACTACGACCTGTACATGCGCGCGGTCGCCGAGGGCGAAAACATCCGCCGCCGGGCGCAGGAAGACGTTGCCAAGGCCCACAAATTCGCCATCGAGAACTTCGCCGACAACCTGCTGCCGGTGATGGACAGCCTGCAGGCCGCGCTGGCTGACGGTTCCGGCGATATTGCCAAGCTGCGCGAAGGCGTCGAACTGACTGCGCGCCAGCTGGCAGCCGCGTTCGAGCGCGGCAAGATCGTGGAACTGAACCCGGTCGGGGAGAAGTTCGACCCGCACCGCCACCAGGCCATTTCGATGGTGCCGGCCGACCAGGAACCCAACACCGTCGTCACCGTGCTGCAGCGCGGCTATACCATTGCCGACCGCGTGTTGCGCCCGGCGCTGGTGACGGTGGCGGCACCGAAGTAAGCCGGACTGCTTAGCGGCTGAGGCTGCGCCCGGTGCCGTCCAGGCCCGGGCGTTTTGCTTTCTTGCCTTTGCGGGAGCGAATCATGTCAAGCGAATCGCCGGCCGGCGCACCATCCGCGGACCAGGCCGCGGCCCCCCACCTCGACCATCGCGCCTTCGAGGCCTTCGGCATGCGCCAGGTCGACGACGCCAGCATCGACGCCGCGATCGCGCAGGCCGGCGATGCGCTGGTGTGCGTGTTCTTCTGGGGCGTGGATTGCTTCAATTGCGAGATGGCAAAGAAAGCCATGCTCGCCAATCCCGAGCCGATCCGGGCACTCGGCCTGCACTGGCTCCATGCCAATGTCTATGAGCACCCCGCACTGGGCAAGCGCTTCGGCCTGCACGGCATCCCGGTGTTCATGTTCTTCCAGAACGGCAAGAAGCTCGGCCGTGCCACCGGCTGGCATGGCCACGGCCAGTTTGCCGCCGCGGTCGCCAATGCCCGGCTGAAGGCGGGCGGCAAGCCGCTGGCGGGGTGAACCGGCCAGCCAGGCGGCATCAGGCCTTCAGCGCGACAGCGCGTAGCCGATGCGGAACTGCCAGGGCAGCTTGTGGTTGTAGTCGAGCAGGCTTTCGCCATAGCCGACGAAGTAACCCGCCATCAGGTAACCCGCGGTACCCGGCAGCAGCCGCGCCAGCGGATAGGTGACCTGCGCATCGACGCTGCCGTACCACTTGCGCGTGCCCTTGCGCAGCGTGGCGGAAAACTCCCATGAATCCGGGCGCCCATACGCGATGCCCAGGTCCATATAGCCGCGGTAGTGGGCGATGTCAGGGTTGTCGCCCTTTTCCACGTAGGCATAGAGCTTGGGCGCGACGCGCCAGTGCCAGTCGTTCTGGTCGCCGATGTAGAACGTCGGCTTGACGAACACGGTGTTGATGCTGCGCGACTCGTCGCCGCTGCGGCCGTTGGACTCGTGCTCCACGCCGGCCGCCAGCGACAGCCGGCTGATGGCCCGGTTGCGCACGCCGGTATCCGACAGGTAGTAAAACAGGCTCGGCCGGTAGTTGGTGTCGCGGAACGGCTTGGACTGCTCAGACAGGTCCCATAGCGAGAACTGGGTGAAGCCGAGGTAGAGGTTGTCGAACAGGCTCTTCGATGCCGGATCCTCGCCCTCGAAGATCCGGTACTTGAAGCTGAACTGGAACTTCGCGTTGGCGCCATCGTGCGCGCCGACGATGAAGTACATCGGGTCGTAGAACGACAGGCGCGCGCTGTCGCGCAGGTCCGCCGGCGCCGGGGCGGTGGCGCTTGCGCTGGTCACCGGCGTGATGGGAACCGGGGCCGTCTCCGCGGCTTCGCCAGCGGCCCCGGGCGTAGCCGCTACCGCGGGCGGGGCGGCGGTGGTGGCCTCGCCCGGCTGCGGCAGCCGGTTCAGCGTGACCACCACCGGCGCGGCGTCGATGCCGGTCGCATCCAGCCGCACCTGGCCGCGCAACTGCGGCGGCAGGGTCGCGGTGTAGCGGATGGCGCGGTGCTCACCACGGCGCAGGTTGACCATGGCGGGTCCGGATACTTCGCGCCACAGTACCAGCCGTACCGGCGCCTGCATTTCGCTCGACGCGGTGACTTCCAGGGTATCGGGGATCCGGTAACGGCGCGTCGCGCCGTCGGCGCTGACCACCAGCGTCAGCGTCAGGGGCTGGTTGCCGTCGATCACGCGTGGCGGCTGCAGCAGCGCCACGCCGGCGTGGGTAGCCAGAGGAAAAGCCAGCGCCAGTGACAGGCAAAGGGGGGCGACGGCGCGGCTGGCAGGTGCCAGCCGGCGGGGCAGGGTCAATCGGGACATGGTGCTGGGCACCGCGGGCGCGGCTGGACGGCGCGCTGCGGCAGCGGGAAATTTCGGAACCCGCAAAGCCTACCACGCGGTAGAAAGCGGGTTGTGACGAAATGTACGCAACCGTTAGAGACGGTTAGCAGGCTGCCAGCAGCCTGCTAGCGTGGCGGGCTCAGCGCATCGCGCGCCGGCGCACGCTGTCGACGTATTGTTCGCCGTCCGGCGGCAGGCCGCTGCGCTGCGCCTGCCAAAGCATCTCGCCCAGGCATTCCATCACCTGGTGCTGGGCTTCGTGCGGCGAATCGAGTCGGCGTACAAGCGCCTCATAAGCCTCGCGAATGCCGCGTGGCTGGTCGACGGAAACCTGTTCCGAGATCGACAGGTGCATCGCCAGGTGCAGGAACGGGTTGGTCTGGCCTTGCTCGGGGGTGTAGTCCTGCGTCAGCGCGCCTTCGGTGTCGCGCAGCAGGTCGTGGTACTCGGGATGCTCGCCGATCCAGTCGACGGCAATGACTTCCAGCGGCGTCAGCACGCTGCCCGCGATCTGCTTCTGCCAGGCTTCGCAGAAGAAACGGCGGACTTCTTCTCGTGAGGGATTAAACATGGTGGCGCCATTGTAAACGAGGGGCGCGGCGAGCGCTGGCGCGCCGCCGGCGCCAAGTAGAATGCGGGATCGCCGACTTCCCGCCATCTTCATGACCGCCTCCGCCACCGCCCACGAACAGGCCCGCGCCATGCTCACCGGGGTGCTGCTGATCGCGGTGTCGGCCAGCGCCTTCGGCGCCATGGCGATCTTTGCGCGCTTTGCCTATGCGGCCGGTGCCGACGTCTATGGCCTGCTGCTCGTACGTTTCGTGCTGGCGGCGGGGGCGCTGGCGTGGGTGATGCGCACGCGCGGCATCGGCCTGCCGCCGTGGCGGCGCGTGCTGGCGCTGGCGGCGATGGGCGGCATTGGCTATGTGGGCCAGTCGTTCTGCTTTTTCAGTGCGCTGAACCATGCGCAGGCCAGCCTGGTGGCGCTGCTGCTGTACCTGTACCCGCTGTTTGTGACGATCCTGGCCGCGGTGTTCCTGAAAGAGCGGCTGACCACGGCGGCCGTGATCGCGCTGGTGCTGTGCTCGGTGGGGGCCGGGCTGACGGTCGGCGGCGGCGAGGGTTCGCCGCTGGGCATCGCGCTGGGGCTGGCGGCGGCGGTGATCTATTCCGTCTACATCACCGTCGGCGCGCGCGTGACCGCCGGTGTCAACCCGATCGCCACCACCACGGTGATCTGCAGCGCGGCCGCGCTGGTCTACGGTGCGGTCGGGCTGCTGCGCCTTGGCGCGGGCGTGCCGCCGCAGTTCCCGGCGAGCGCCGGCGGCTGGCTGGCGCTGGCGGCGATTGCGCTGCTGTCGACGGTGCTGGCGATCCTGACCTTCTTCGCCGGGCTGCAGCGGCTTGGCGCGGCGCAGGCTTCGATGCTGTCGACGCTCGAGCCGGTGGTCACGGTGCTGCTGGCGGCGTTGCTGCTGGGCGAGCACATCGGCGGCACGCAGGCGCTCGGCGGCGGGCTGATCCTGGCCGGCGTGCTATGGCTGACACGGCGCAGCAGCGCGCCGGCACCGGCCCGCGGCGACATGCAAGAGAATTGAACGGGTTGGTCAAAGACGCTGGCACGGCACATCCTGGCGCTTGGGTAAAATCGCCGCTTCTTTCACTTCATGCATAGGAAGAGCCGCATGTCCCAGATCGACCAAGCCGCGCTGGCGCAACTGTTCACCGAGGCCCGCACCCACAACGTGTGGCAGGACCGCCACGTGGACGACGCCGTCCTGCACCAGGTCTATGACGCGATGAAGTTCGGCCCGACCGCCGCCAACAGCAGCCCGGCCCGCATCGTCTTCGTCAAGAGCGCGGCCGAGAAGGCGCGCCTGGTGGATTGCGTATCGGCCGGCAACGTCGACAAGACCCGCTCGGCGCCGGTCACGGCGATCATCGCCTTCGACAAGGCCTTCCACGACCAGCTGCCGCGCCTGTTCCCGCACGCCGACGCGCGTGCCTGGTATGCCGGCAACGACGAGAAAATCGCCCGCGACGCCCTGATGAACAGCTCGCTGCAAGGCGGCTACTTCATCCTGGCCGCACGTGCGCTGGGCCTGGATTGCGGCCCGATGGGTGGTTTCGACGCCGACAAGGTCAACGCGGCCTTCTTCCCCGATGGCAAGTGGTCGGTCAACTTCCTGGTCAACCTGGGCTACGGCGTTGCCGACAAGCTGCATCCGCGCCTGCCGCGCCTGTCGTTCGACGAAGCCTGTCGCATCGTCTGAAGACGCCGCGCGCCGGCGGTGGCAAAAAAAAAGCGACCCCGACCCATCGGGTCGCTTTTTTGTTTTGGCTCGCGGCTAAGTCAGGCCGTCCATTCCTGCACCGGATGGCAGGCGAGATAACGCCCGGGTTCGGCAATGCCGAGCCGTGCGCGGGCGGCGTCGAGCGGCTCGTGCAACAGCCTTTCGTAGTCCTCGCCGAGCAGCCACCCGGCGCGGCGCCCCAGCCGGTAGCCCTCCAGCACGGCGCGCGCAAAGGCCAGGCGGCCGGTCACGCGCAGGCTTTTCAGCGACGCCGCGATGGCAATGAACGCCCATCCCTTGCCGCCGGTCTGCGCGTAGCTGAACGCCACCAGCGCGGCTTCGCCGAGGCTTTCGTCGGCGCGGTAGCCGGTGAGCACATGCCAGATGTCGTGGATGTCGCGGGTACGCCGGCCGAACCACATGTACGCGTCCTCGATCACCGGCTCCTGGTCGAGGTTGGAGACCTTGGCCAGCCCGTCCGCGCTGTAACCGGTCTGTTCCAGGAAAGCGCGATACGCCGCGCCGACCGTGCCCGGGGCGAAGCTCGCGACATAGGCAGGATCGGACAGGCGCTCGGCCAGTTCGATGCGCTGGTAGACCATGCGCCTGCCGTCGGGCGTGGACAGCAGGCGGCCGAAGTTGCGCGGCATCGACGGGCCGTTCAGCGCGCGCATGATGCGGAACACCTGCTCGGTGTCGTTGCCATTGGCCAGCAGCTTGCGCACGGCCCGGAACGCGGTGAAGACATCCTGCTTGTAGGGATTGGACGCGGTCGGGGTGGTCATGGCAGGAACTCCGTGGTTCAGGCGAACTGGGCCGGGCCCGGCGCCGGCGCATGCCGCGGCGCGGCGGCATCGCGCACAAAGTCGACGCAGGTGTCGATGGCGGTCACCGGCAGCATATGGCCTCCGTCCACCAGCGCCAGCGTGGCGCCTGGTACCTTGGCAACCAGCGCTTCGCCATGCTCGGCAAAGTCGAGGATGCGGTCATCGCGGCCGTACAGCACGCTCACCGGCACGCGCAGCGATCCATAGTGCGGCAACATTGCCGGCAGGCTTCGCGCGGCACCGATCAGGTCCTCGGAAGCGGCAAGGAAATGCGAGGGCCGCAGCGCCAGCAGGCCGCCGCCGCGCGTCGGGAAGTCGAGCGGGAACGGGTCGGGACCGAACACGATATCCATGACTTCTTCACGGCGCCGTTCCGACATCGGCACCACCAGCGTCCACGCCAGCAGCCGGCGCAGCGCGCCCGGCACGGTCATCGCCTGGAAGACCGGCGAAATCGCCCTGGGCGGATGGGTGAGCGGCGCGATCAGCGCCAGGCCGCCGACGCGCTCGGGGTGATGGATGGCCAGTGCCAGCGCGATCGCGCCGCCAAGCGAGTGGCCGACCACCAGCGGCTTGTCCAGTCCAAGCTGGTCGCACAGTGCCGCGAGCGCCTCGGCCTGTGCCGGCAGATCCGCTGCAGTGCCTGCCACGCGCGTCGAGTGGCCCGCGCCGGGGCGGTCGACGGCGATCACGCGGAAATGGCGCGCGAGCGGTTCGATCATGCCGTAGCCGAAATTCTCCAGTTGTCCGGACAGGCCGTGCACCAGCAGCACGGCGGGACCCTGGCCGCGCTCGACCACGTGCAGCCGCGCGCCGGGTACATCGACAAAGCGTCCGCGCGGCGGCATTGCCGCCTCGATGCGCCGGACGGTGCGCAACGTGTGCAGCCATAGCGCGGCGCCCAGCACCACGAGCAGCCCGATCAGCAGGCCAGCGACGGTCAGGGCGATGGTCACGATTGCACCTCGTTGCCGGCAACGGCCGGCACGGTATTGGTTTCGGCAGGCCCCTGGCTGTCGCGGTGTGGCCGGCCAGCCGGGGAGGAGAAAGACGGGACATCGAACTGCAGCACGCCGTCGGCGATGCGCCCGTGCCGGATCGTCAGCATGTCTTTCAAGTAATTCTGATAGACGCGCCAGGGCTTGCGGTCGCCTTGACGGGGCAGCACGGTGGCGGCACGTTGCACATAGCCCGACGTGAAATCCAGGAACGGCGTGGGCTGCATGCCGGCCGGCGCGCGCGGCATCGCCATGCGGTGGCCATGGCGGTCCATATGGCGCAACAGGCGGCAGACGTACTCGGCGGTGAGGTCGGCCTTGAGCGTCCACGAGGCATTGGTGTAGCCGAAGGCGAGCACCAGGTTGGGCACGCCGCTCAGCATCATCCCCTTGTACGCGAACGAGTCGGCGGGGCGGCGCGGCTCGCCGTCGACGCTGACCGCGATGTCGCCCAGCATGTTCAGCTTCAGCCCAGTGGCCACGACTACGATATCTGCGGCGAGCGTCTTGCCGCCGTCCAGCACGATGCCGTCTTCAGTGAACCGTTCGATGGTATCGGTCTCCACTGTGGCACGGCCGTCGCGGATGGCGCCGAACAGGTCGCCATCGGGCACCAGGCACAGGCGCTGGTCCCATGGGTTGTAGCGCGGCGTGAGATGCGTCGCGACGTCGAAACCCGGTGCCAGCTGCGCCGCCGCCATGCCGATCAGCTTTTCCCTGGCGCGCGCGGGCCGCCGCCGCGCCAGCTGGAAGAACATCATGCCAAGCAGCACGTTCTTCCAGCGCGTGGCGCCGTAGGCCAGCCGCTCGGGCAGCAGCCTGCGCAGCTTGTGGGCGATCGCGTCTTCGGCGGGGCGCGTCACGATGTAGGTGGGCGAGCGTTGCAGCATGGTCACGTGCGCGGCGCGCTTTGCCATCTCCGGCACCAGCGTGACCGCCGTGGCGCCGCTGCCGATCACCACCACGCGCTTGCCGCCGTAGTCGAGCGATTCGTCCCAGAACTGTGGATGCAGGATGCGGCCGCGGAAGCGCTCCTCGCCGTCAAAGGCCGGGCGGTGCCCCTCGGCATAGCTGTAATAGCCGGCGCAGACATAGAGCAGGCGGGTGCGCAGGCGCAGGCGGCTGTGATTTGCCGTACGCTCGGCCTCGACCGTCCAGCAGCCGGCGGCGCTGTCCCATGCGGCGCTGACGACCTTGTGGCCGAAGCGGATATGCGGCGTGATGCCGGCTTCCTCGGCGGTCTCGCGGATATAGGCCCGGATCGACGGCCCGTCGGCGATGGCCCTGGCGCCGCGCCAGGGCTTGAAGCGGTAGCCCAGCGTGTACATGTCCGAGTCGGAGCGGATGCCCGGGTAGCGGAACAGGTCCCAGGTGCCGCCGATGGCGTCGCGGGCTTCCAGGATGGCGTAGCGCTTGCCGGGGCAGCGCATCTGCAGGTGGCGCGCGGCGCCGATGCCGGACAGGCCGGCGCCTACGATCAGGACATCCAGGACGGCATCATCAGGATGGGCTGCGGTCATGTCAGGCATCCGGGGGCGAGTGGCGCTTCTGACAACATAGGTTGTCAGAAGCGATAAGACAAGGCATCTGACAATAGGGAATGTCATAATGGCGCACATGACCCCCGAGCTCACCCCCGCACGCCGCTACCGCGGCGCCGAAGCCGAAGAACGGCGCGCTCAGCGCCGGAGCCAGCTGATCGCCGCGGCGGTGCAGGTCTATGGCGAGCGCGGTTACCAGAACGCCACGGTCAAGGCCGTCTGCGAGGCCGCCGGCCTGACCGAGCGCTATTTCTACGAGTCATTCGCCAACAGCGAGGCGCTGCTGCTGGCGTCGTTCCAGGCGGTCACCCACCGCCTGCTGCAGACACTGGCGCGCGCCGGTGAGGCGGCCGGCGGTGACGGCCCCAACCGGGCGCTGGCGATGCTGCGCGCCTATTTCGGGACCTTGCAGCGCGAGCCGCGTTCAGCGCGGGTGTTCCTGGTGGAGATCCGCGGCGTCAGCAAGCTGGTCGATGGCGCGCTGGCGGATTCGCTGGGCGAATTCGGCGGCCTGCTGGCGCAGGCGCTGCTGCCGCCGGGCCGGCGGCTCGATCCGTTGCTGGCCGCAGGCGTTGCGGGTGGGGTCATCCACGTCGCGCTGCGCTGGATCGGACAGGGCTACACGCCCGACGTCGAGGTGGTGGCGCGCACGGCGCTGCAGCTGGCCATGGTGCTGGCGCGCGAGCCGTACTAAGACCCGCCGCCGGGGCGCCTCACAGCTGCGGCGCTTCCGTCTTTTCCCTGAACTCGCACAAAGGCTCGATCACGCAGTGCCAGCATTCCGGCCTGCGCGCCTTGCACACGTAGCGGCCGTGCAGGATCAGCCAGTGGTGCGCATCGTGCAGGAATTCATGCGGCACGCACTTGAGCAGCTTCTGCTCGACCACCTCCACGTTCTTGCCCGGCGCCAACCCGGTGCGGTTGGCGACCCGGAAGATATGCGTGTCGACCGCAATGGTGGGCTCGCCAAAGGCAGTATTGAGGACCACGTTGGCGGTCTTGCGGCCCACGCCCGGCAGCGCTTCCAGCGCTTCGCGGTCGGGCGGCACCTTGCCGCCGTGCCGCTCGACCAGGATGCGGCAGGTCTCGATCACATGCCTGGCCTTGGTCTT
Source organism: Cupriavidus sp. L7L (assembly GCF_004353535.1). Taxonomy (NCBI): domain Bacteria; kingdom Pseudomonadati; phylum Pseudomonadota; class Betaproteobacteria; order Burkholderiales; family Burkholderiaceae; genus Cupriavidus; species Cupriavidus sp. L7L. Next base: position 29,151 of record NZ_SMNY01000044.1, on the reverse strand, counting down.
GTACAGGCCGATGGTCTTGATGTATTCGCTCAGCCCGGCTTCGCCGAGGTCGAGCATCTGCTGAGGCGTGTGAGCGACCGGGAACAGCCGGCGCGTGGCCTTGTTGACGCCGACGTCGGTGGCCTGCGCCGACAGCAGCACGGCAATCAGCAGCTCGAACGGCGAACTGTATTCCAGTTCAGTGGCCGGGGCCGGGTTGACTTCGCGCAGCGTCTCGAAAATGGCACGGCACTTGGCGGCGTTCATTGTTGTCGTTCCGGGTCGGGTTTGGCGTTGGGGCCGACGGCCGGCTCGGTCAGGCCGGCACGCGCGCGGCGCGCTTCGGCGGCATCGATCTGCGCCTGGACGGCGGGGGAGACGTTTTCGGTATTGCGCGGACGCGCGGCCTGCTGCTTCTGGCGGGCGCGCTCGATCGCAGCCTGGATGATGGCGCGCTTGCGTTCCTGCGCGGCGCGCTCGGCGTCGTCCTGCGGAGCTTCGGCCTGCACCGCGGCCAGCTTGGCCGCGGCCTTGGCGGCCAGGCGCGCGTCGTTTTCCTCGCGCTCTCGCACCAGCCTGGCCTGGCGCGCCAGGTAGCGCGCGTGGGCAGCGTCGGCCTGGGCCTGAGACCAGGCCTCCCAGCCGGTGCGGTCGCCGGTGACCGGGACCATGGCGATGCAGTCGACCGGGCAGGGCGCCACGCACAGGTCGCAGCCGGTACACAGTTCGGGGATCACCGTATGCATCTGCTTGGCGGCGCCGGCGATGGCATCGACCGGGCATGCCTGGATGCAAAGGGTGCATCCGATGCACAGGCTCTCGTCGATCAGCGCGACCGCGCGCGGTTGCTCGGTGCCGCGCTCCTGATCGAGCGGCATGGGTTCGACGCCAAGCGTCCCGGCCAGCCGGCGCACGCCTTCCGCGCCGCCCGGCGGGCAGCGGTTGCAGGCCGCTTCGCCGGCGGCCATGGCCTCGGCGTACGGGCGGCAGCCGTTGAATCCGCATTTGGTGCACTGAGTCTGGGGCAACAGTGCCTCGATGCGGTCGGCGAGGGATTTGACGGCGGGATTCACGACAACAGGCTGGAATTCAGGAGACAAACCGGATCAGGACAGGACTGAACGTTTATGGGGCGGCGCTATGCGTGTTTGGCGACACAACTGCCGCCCGGGAAACACCCGGCGGGACTGCGCCGGCGCACAATAATCCGGCGTAACCGTCGCCGGCGGGTCTCTTCGAGCCCTCGCGCCGCAAGGATTATCCCCGATTTCGCCGGTGGACAGAAACGGCGATGATGCGCGTCGCGCAGCCGGACTGCCGCATTCCGGCGTGTGCCATAATCCGCGCAACGATCGACCTGCCATCCATGTCAACAGAGACCAAGACCAAACGCGATCCCGAAGGGACGCGCCGACGCATCCTCGCTGCGGCCACCGAGGAATTTGCCAAGGGTGGTCTGGCCGGCGCCCGCGTCGACCAGATTGCCCGGCGCGCGGAAACCAACGAACGCATGCTGTATTACTACTACGGCAGCAAGGAAGGGCTGTTCCTGGCCGTGCTGGAAAAACAGTACGCCGAATTCCGCGCCGCTGAAGAAAGGCTGCACCTGGTCGACGAAGACCCGATCGCCGGCGTGCGCGCGCTGGCCCGCTTTGTCTGGGACTGGTATTACGAGCACCCCGAGTTCATCCGCCTGATCAACAGCGAGAACCTGCACGAAGCCCGTCACCTGAAGAAATCCGCGCAGCTGCAGCAGCTGATCAACCCGGTCGTGGATGTGCTGGCCGACGTGATCCGCAGGGGCCAGCAGCAGGGCGTCTTCCGTGACAACATCGACGTGCCGCAGTTCTACCTGACGATCTCGGCGCTGGGTTACTACGTGCTGTCCAACCGCTACACCATCAGCGCCGTGACCGGGCGCGACGTGGCTTCGCAACATGAGCACGAGCGTTTTGCCGAGCTGCATTCCGAGATGCTGCTCTGCTACCTGAAGCGCTCCTGCTGTCCCGAGAGCGCGACCTGAAAGGAAACGCCCGCGATTGCGGGCGTTGTCCTGTCCGCGGCAGCGTTACTTCGCCGCGGTCTGGTGATACTTGCGGATGAAATCGCGCAGGTCCGGATAGATGTTCTCGCGCCAGCGCCGGCCCGAGAAAATCCCGTAGTGGCCGCAACGCGGCGCGGTGATGTGCTGCTTGCGGTCTTTCGGGATGCCGCTGCACAGGTCGTGCGCGGCGGCAGTCTGGCCCGCGCCCGAGATATCGTCCAGTTCGCCTTCCACCGTCATCAGCGCGGTGCCCTCGATATCCTGCGGCCGCACCGGCTTGCCATCGATGGCCCACGTGCCGTTGGCCAGGCGGAATTCCTGGAACACTTCGCGGATGGTGTCGAGGTAATAGTCGGCGGCCATGTCCAGCACCGCGTTGTACTCGTCGTAGAAGCGCACATGCGCCTCGGCGTCGTCGGCGTCGCCCTCGACCAGGCTCAGGTAATAGTCATAGTGCGAGGACAGGTGCCGGTCCGGGTTCATCGCCACGAAGCCGGCATGCTGCAGGAAGCCCGGGTACACGCGGCGGCCGTGGCCGGGGTAGTTGGCCGGCACGGTGTAGATCACGTTGTTCTCGAACCACTCGAAGGACTTGTTGGTGGCCAGCGAATTGACGGCGGTCGGGCTCTTGCGGGCATCGATCGGGCCACCCATCATGGTCATGGTGCGCGGCGTGGTCTCGCCGGCCGAGGCCAGCAGCGAGATCGCGGCCAGCACCGGCACGGTCGGCTGGCACACCGACACCACATGCAGGTTTTCGGCGCCGATATGGCGGATGAATTCCTGGATGTAGTAGATGTAGTCCGACAGGTGGAAGGCACCGTCTTCGGCCGGCACCATGCGCGCGTCGATCCAGTCGGTCACGTAGACCTTGTGGTCCTGCAGCAGCGTGCGCACGGTGTCGCGCAGAAGCGTGGCGTGGTGGCCCGACAGCGGCGCGCACACCAGCACCACCGGCTCATCCTTCAGCAGCTTGATGGTTTCCGGGTCGTCGGCATAGCGCTTGAAGCGCAGCAGCTTGCAGAACGGCTTTTCCAGCACGGACTGCTCGACGATGGGGATGTCGCGGCCGTTGGAGCGCACCGACTTGATGTCGAATGCCGGCTTTTCGTATTCCTTGCCGAGCCGGTACAGCAGCTCATAGCCCGCCGCAAGCCGGGGGGCGCCGGGAACCAGCGACATCGGGCTGAGGGGATTGGTGAAAGTCTTGGCGGTCGCCTGGGCCCATGCGGTGAGCGGGTGCAGGATCGAGCGCTGGAACTCATGCAGTTGGTAGAGCATGCCGTTTCTGCCTGTCTTACTTTTGGTCACGTACCACCAAGTACTAATGTACTGACAATACACTTGGGATCGTCGCGGATTATGCCCGTTATCGAACGACCGTGCTAACGATCTTGCTTTGCAGCATATACCTTAAGGTACTTCCCTATCTGCGGAACACAATAAGGCATTCGCCTGATATTTGGATGACACTGTCCTACAAGACTGAAAACAAATGCAAAAAGCGGCCGAGGCCGCTTTTTTAATGACGCTTTGTGATGCTTGCGCCAGTTGCAACGCACTGTCACGTGTTGCCGCCCGTTGCCGCGCAGCAACGCTGGCAGCCCTACATCACCGCTGCGATCGCATCGACCACCGCATCGATGTTGCGGCTGTTCAGCGCCGCCACGCAGATGCGGCCGGTGCCGACAGCGTAGATGCCGTGTTCGTTGCGCAGGCGGTCCACCTGGGCCGAGGTCAGGCCCGAGTACGAGAACATGCCGCGCTGCGCCTTGACGAAGGAGAAGTCGCCCGGCACGCCCTTGGCGGCCAGCTTGTCCACCAGCGCATGGCGCATCAGCTTGATGCGGTCGCGCATCTCGGCCAGCTCTTCTTCCCACATGGCGCGCAGTTCCGGGCTGTTCAGCACGGTGGCGACCACGGTGCCGCCGTGCGTCGGCGGATTGGAATAGTTGGTGCGGATCACGCGCTTGACCTGCGACATCACGCGCTGGGCTTCTTCCTTGCCGGTGGTGACGATCGACAGCGCGCCCACGCGCTCGCCGTACAGCGAGAAGCTCTTCGAGAACGAGCTGGACACGAAGAACGGCAGGCCGGAGTCGGCGAACAGGCGCACGGCGGCACCGTCGGCGTCGATGCCGTCGGCGAAGCCCTGGTAGGCCATGTCCAGGAACGGGATCAGGTTGTGTTCCTTGACCAGATCCACCACTTGCTTCCACTGCTCGGCCGACAGGTCGACGCCGGTCGGGTTGTGGCAGCAGGCGTGCAGCACGACGATGGTGTTGGCCGGGTACGACTTCAGCGATTCCACCATGCCGGCGAAGTTCAGGCCGTGGCTGGCAGCGTCGTAGTAAGCGTAGTTGACGACCGGGAAACCGGCGGCTTCAAACAGCGCGCGGTGGTTTTCCCAGCTCGGGTCGCTGATGGCGACCTTGGCGTCCGGGTACAGGCGCTTGAGGAAGTCGGCGCCGATCTTCAGCGCGCCGGTGCCGCCCAGTGCCTGGGCCGTCACCACGCGGCCTTCGGTGATCAGCGGCGATTCCTTGCCGAACAGCAGCGTCTGCACTGCCTGGTCATAGGCGGCGATGCCTTCGATCGGCAGGTAGCCACGCGGGGTGGCGGTGGTCAGACGGGCTTTTTCTGCCTCCTGGACGGCGCGCAGCAGGGGGATTTTCCCTTCGTCGGTGAAGTACACGCCAACGCCCAGGTTGACCTTGGTGGCGCGGGTGTCGGCATTGAAGGCTTCGTTGAGGCCCAGGATCGGGTCACGCGGGGCCATCTCGACGGCAGAAAACAAACTCATTTGGAATCTCGTGGTCGGCAATGAAAGAAAACGGGAAGGCGTAGAATGCTTCGGACTGCGCTGGCGGCTGGCAGGCCCCGTTCCGTTCTGGGCGGAATTGGCCCCATGCCGTTCGGGACTGGCCTGAAACGGCTTGAAGCGGGGGCTGTCAACCCCAAGATTCTAGCGTATCCGCCCGTTTTCCTGAGGTTTTTCCCTAGTCTCGCCATCACTTCTTTCGTTACTTCTTAATTACCTCTCCCGCTATTCCGCCCCCTATGTCGAACCTCGCAGAAGCCGCGCCGGCCCTGGACGAAAGCAAATTCGTCACATTTCCCGGCTCCCCGTTCCAGCTGTACCAGCCGTTCCCGCCCGCCGGGGACCAGCCGGAGGCGATCCGCCAGCTGGTGGAGGGGGTGGAGGACGGCCTCTCGTACCAGACATTGCTGGGCGTGACCGGGTCGGGCAAGACCTTCACCATGGCCAACACGATCGCCCGGCTGGGACGCCCGGCGATCGTGTTCGCGCCCAACAAGACGCTGGCGGCCCAGCTATACGCCGAGTTTCGCGAGTTCTTCCCGCGCAATGCGGTCGAGTACTTCGTCAGCTACTACGACTACTACCAGCCTGAGGCCTACGTCCCGCAGCGCGACCTGTTCATCGAGAAGGACTCGTCGATCAACGAGCACATCGAGCAGATGCGTCTGTCGGCGACCAAGAGCCTGCTGGAGCGCCGCGACACGGTGATCGTGGCGACGGTTTCTGCGATCTATGGTATCGGCAACCCCAACGAATACCACCAGATGATTCTCACTTTGCGGGCCGGCGACAAGATCAGCCAGCGCGACGTGATCGCGCGCCTGATCGCCATGCAGTACACCCGCAACGAGACCGATTTCCAGCGCGGCACGTTCCGCGTGCGCGGCGACACCATCGACATCTTCCCGGCGGAACACGCCGAGATGGCGGTGCGGCTGGAGATGTTCGACGACGAAGTGGAGTCGCTGCAGTTTTTCGATCCGCTCACCGGACGCGTGAAACAGAAGATCCCGCGCTTCACGGTCTATCCCTCGAGCCACTATGTAACGCCGCGCGAGACCGTGCTGCGCGCGATCGAGGCGATCAAGGACGAGCTGCGCGACAGGCTGGAGTTCTTCCACAAGGAAAACCGCCTGGTGGAGGCGCAGCGGCTGGAGCAGCGTACCCGCTTCGATCTCGAAATGCTTTCCGAGCTGGGCTTCTGCAAGGGCATCGAGAACTATTCGCGCCACCTGTCCGGCGCTCGCCCGGGCGAGCCGCCGCCAACGCTGGTCGACTACCTGCCGTCCGATGCGCTGATGTTCCTGGACGAGTCGCACGTGCTGATCGGCCAGCTCAACGGCATGTACAACGGCGACCGCGCGCGCAAGACCACGCTGGTCGAGTACGGCTTCCGGCTGCCGTCGGCGCTGGACAACCGCCCGCTCAAGTTCGACGAATTCGAGCGCAAGATGCGCCAGGTGATGTTCGTCACGGCGACGCCAGCGCAGTTCGAGAAGGACCACGCCGGGCAGGTGGTGGAGCAAGTGGTGCGCCCGACCGGGCTGGTCGATCCGACCATCATCGTGCGTCCGGCGACCACGCAGGTGGACGACCTGCTGTCGGAAATCCACGCGCGCGTGGAGGTCAACGAGCGCGTGCTGGTGACCACGCTGACCAAGCGCATGGCCGAGCAGCTGACCGAGTTCCTGTCCGAGAACGGCGTCAAGGTGCGCTACCTGCACTCGGATATCGATACGGTGGAGCGTGTCGAGATCATCCGCGACCTGCGCCTGGGTACCTTCGACGTGCTGGTCGGCATCAACCTGTTGCGCGAGGGCCTGGATATCCCCGAAGTCTCGCTGGTGGCGATCCTGGACGCGGACAAGGAAGGCTTCCTGCGCGCCGAGCGCTCGCTGATCCAGACCATCGGCCGCGCCGCGCGCAACGTCAATGGCACCGCCATCCTGTATGCCGACCGCATGACCGACTCGATGCAGAAGGCCATCAGCGAGACCGAGCGCCGCCGCGCCAAGCAGATGGCCTTCAACGAGGCCAACGGCATCGTTCCGCGCGGCGTGGTCAAGCGCATCAAGGACATCATCGACGGCGTCTACAACGCCAGCGATGCCAGGGCCGAGCTGCAGGCAGCGCAGGAGCAGGCGCGCTACGAGGACATGAGCGAGAAGCAGGTCTCCAAGGAAATCAAGCGGCTGGAAAAGCTCATGCTCGACCATGCCCGCAACCTGGAGTTCGAGCAGGCGGCACAGGTGCGCGATCAGCTGGCCAAGCTCAAGGCGCAGGTGTTCGGCGCCAGCGGCGAGGGCGTGCTGCCGCCGGCGTGAGGTCCGGCAGTGGCGCCGGCGCGCGCCGCGGCTGGCCTATAGTGAAAAGCGTCATCACCGATCTCGGAGACGCATCATGGTGAAGCTTGGCCTGTGGGTGCCGCTGGAAGCGCGGCCCGGCAAGGAGCAGGAAGTCGGGCAGTTCCTGCGCGACGGACTGGCGCTGGTGCAGCAGGAGACCGGCACCGCAGCCTGGTTCGCGCTGCGCCTGGGGCCGTCGATGTTCGGCATCTTCGATGCCTTTGCCGATGAGTCCGCGCGCGAGGCACACCTGGCCGGCAAGGTTGCCGCCGCGCTGATGGCCCGGGCGCCGGAACTGTTCATGGGTACGCCGCCGATCCAGAAGCTGGAAGTGCTGGCGGCCAAGCTGCCGGCGTGAGCCGGGCTCAAGGAGCTGCCATGGAGCGCCAGTTCGAGTACGGGGGCTACCTGGTCGTGGCCAGCGCGGTGCCTAATGCCGCAGGGGGCTTTGCCGGGCAGATGCGCATTGCCGATGCCTTTGGCGAGCCGGCGGGGCCCACCTACGAGGCCATCGCCGGCGATGCGCCCACGCAGGAGGCGGCCGTTGCGCTGGCCGAGGCCGCGGCAATGCGGGCCATCGATGCCGGTGAGGTCAATTAGCCCCTATCCTGTCCCATTTCCCGAGGAGAAAACACAATGACCGAAGTCGGCGAGTGGAAGAAAAAGGTCTATGAAACCCACGAGGTGCAGGTCCAGGTCAAGCAACGCTCGCAAAGCGAATGGTCGTACACGGTGCGCGTCTGCCGCCCGGGGACCAATATCCGCGCCGCCGGCACGCTGACCGAGACCTCGCGCATCACCGATCATTTCAAATCCGCCGAAGCTGCCCTGGTGGCCGGGTTTGCGCACGGCGAGCGCCTGGCCAAGCAGCTCGCATAGGCCGGCCCGCCGCCACGGCGCGGGCACCGGAGGGCTTTGGCGTCCGTTCCGTGCAGGCGGCTAGAATTCTGCCTCTCCGAACCACCAGGCCCGGCGGGCAAGGGGCCTTTGAGCGCCGCCGTGCCGTGGCCGCGCCTGCGCTTTCTCCAGCCCCGCTGTCGATCGACCGATGAAGAAATACGCCATTCTGATGTGTTGCATGGGCAACATCTGCCGCTCGCCAACGGCGGAGGGGGTGCTGCGCGCCAAGCTCGCCGTGGCCGGGCTGGAGCAGCTGGTCGAACTGGACTCGGCCGGCACCCATGAGTACCACCTGGGCCGTGCGCCCGATCCACGCACCCAGCGCGCCGCGCTGCGCCGCGGTTACGACCTGTCGGCGCTGCGCGCCCGCAAGGTCGGCCTGCCTGACTTCGACCGCTTCGACCTGATCCTGGCGATGGACCGCGAAAACCTCGCCGGCCTGTCCCGGCTGCATCCCGGCGCCGGTGACAAGCTTCGCCTGCTGATGAGCTTCGCCACTTGCCACGATGCCGAAGAAGTGCCCGATCCGTACTACGGCGAGGGCGACGGCTTCGAGCGCGTGCTCGACTATGTCGAGGATGCCTGCGACGGGCTGGTCGCGATGCTGCGCCAGCGCCTGCAGGCCGCCGCCGGTTGAGCCGGCACGGGCCGCGGGTCATGCCGCCGCGTGCGGCAAGCCCGGCGAGGGCTGCCGGGAGGAGGGCGCGGGGTTTGATGCGCTGCGGCAGGGGTAGTTGACTGAATTAGTCGGGTACCTTTATACTTGACGGAAACGATCAAGTATTCGCTTTACCCCCAGAGCCCTGCACCATGAGACTGACCACCAAAGGCCGCTTCGCGGTCACTGCGATGATCGACCTGGCCATGCGCCAGGATCAGGGACCGGTGACGCTCGCCGGCATCAGCCAGCGCCAGAAGATCTCGCTGTCCTACCTGGAACAGCTGTTCGGCAAGCTGCGCCGGCATGAGATCGTCGAAAGCGTGCGCGGCCCGGGCGGTGGCTACAGCCTGGCGCGCAAGGCCGAAGACGTCACGGTGGCGGACATCATCATCGCCGTCGACGAGCCGCTGGACGCCACCCAGTGCGGCGGAAAGGGTAATTGTAACGGAGATGACGGCTCCGGGCGTTGCATGACCCACGAACTGTGGGCAACGCTGAACCAGAAGATGGTCGAGTACCTCGACTCCGTCTCCCTCAAGAACCTGGTCGACCAGCAGCGTGCCCGCCAACCCGCGGTGCTGCACGACATGCGCGAGGAAGCCGCGCAGCCGGCCGCCGCCGTCGCGCGCGGCAAGGCCGACAAGCAGGAAAAGCCGGTCCGGGCGAGGGTGGTGAATTCAGTATTCAGCCTGGCGCAGTCCTGAGCGTCTACCAACGCACGCGGCAGGCAACGACAGTAATCAGCGATACAGCGGTCCCTAAAAGGCAGTCATAACGATGAGCACCCCACATTTCCCCATCTACATGGATTACTCGGCCACCACGCCGGTGGACCCGCGCGTGGCGGACAAGATGATTCCGTACCTGCGCGAGCAGTTCGGCAACCCCGCCTCGCGCAGCCATGCGTACGGCTGGGACGCGGAGCGCGCGGTGGAAGAAGCGCGTGAGCAGGTCGCCGCACTGGTCGGCGCCGACCCGCGCGAGATCGTGTGGACGTCGGGTGCGACCGAATCGGACAACCTGGCGATCAAGGGTGCCGCGAACTTCTATTCGGGCAAGGGCAAGCACATCATCACCGTGAAGACCGAGCACAAGGCCGTGCTCGACACCACGCGCGAACTGGAGCGCCAGGGCTTCGAGGTGACCTACCTGGACGTGAAGGAAAACGGCCTGCTCGACATGGACGTGTTCAAGCAGGCGCTGCGCCCGGACACGATCCTGGTGTCGGTGATGCTGGTCAACAACGAGATCGGCGTAATCCAGGACGTGGAGCAGATCGGCGAGATCTGCCGCGAGAAGGGCATCATCTTCCACTGCGACGCCGCACAGGCGACCGGCAAGGTGGCGATCGACCTGAACAAGCTGAAGTGCGACCTGATGTCGTTCTCGGCCCACAAGACCTATGGCCCCAAGGGCATCGGCGCGCTGTACGTGCGCCGCAAGCCGCGCGTGCGCATCGAGGCGCAGATGCACGGCGGCGGCCATGAGCGCGGCATGCGCTCGGGCACGCTGGCCCCGCACCAGATCGTCGGCATGGGCGAAGCCTTCCGCATCGCCCGCGAGGAAATGGCCACCGAGAACGAACGCATCCGCATGCTGCGCGACCGCCTCTGGAACGGCCTGTCGGACATGGAAGAGGTCTACCTGAACGGCGACCTGGAACACCGTGTGCCGCACAACCTGAACGTCAGCTTCAACTTCGTCGAGGGCGAGTCGCTGATCATGGCGATCAAGGACGTGGCGGTGTCGTCGGGCTCCGCCTGCACCTCGGCCTCGCTGGAGCCGTCGTATGTGCTGCGCGCGCTGGGCCGCAACGATGAGCTGGCGCACAGCTCGATCCGCTTCACGGTCGGCCGCTTCACCACCGAGCAGGAGATCGACTTCACCGTCGAGCTGCTCAAGTCGAAGATCGGCAAGCTGCGCGACCTGTCGCCGCTGTGGGAAATGTTCAAGGACGGCGTCGACCTGAATTCGATCCAGTGGGCCGCGCACTGAGCGCCCGACGGATCAGAAAAAATTACAGCAAGACCCCCCGCAAAAGATACGCAAGAGGTAAGCAAAATGTCATACAGCACGAAGGTTCTCGACCACTATGAAAACCCCCGCAACGTCGGTTCGTTCGACAAGAACGACGATGCGGTCGGCACCGGCATGGTCGGCGCCCCGGCTTGCGGCGACGTGATGAAGCTGCAGATCAAGGTCAACGAGGCTGGCGTGATCGAAGACGCCAAGTTCAAGACCTATGGCTGCGGCTCGGCCATCGCCTCGTCGTCGCTGGTGACCGAGTGGGTCAAGGGCAAGACCGTGGACCAGGCGCTGGAGATCAAGAACACCCAGATCGCCGAGGAACTGGCGCTGCCGCCGGTGAAGATCCACTGCTCGATCCTGGCTGAAGACGCGATCAAGGCCGCTGTCGAAGACTACAAGAAGAAGCACGGCGCCGAGCAGAAGGCCGCCTGATCCTGTCGATCGACAAGCGAAGCACGAAGGAAGACGCAACGATGATCACGATGACCGAGAAGGCGGCCAAGCACGTCGCCCGCTACCTGGAACGCCGCGGCAAGGGCGTGGGCCTGCGCCTGGGCGTGAAGACCACCGGCTGCTCGGGCCTGGCCTACAAGCTGGAGTATGTGGACGAGCTGCTGCCGGAAGACGCGGTGTTCGAGTCGCACGGCATCAAGGTCATCGTTGACGCCAAGAGCCTGCCGTATATCGACGGCACCGAGCTCGACTATGCGCGCGAAGGGTTGAATGAAGGGTTCCGCTTCAACAACCCCAACGTCAAGGACGAGTGCGGCTGCGGCGAGTCCTTCACGGTCTGAGCAGCACATCGCGGTAGCGTCGGTGGAGCGCAGCATCACCGGGTTCCACCGGGACGAGGAAGGCCACTGGGTGGCCGAACTCGATTGCGGCCATGGCCAGCACGTCCGGCACGATCCGCCGTGGCAGTTGCGGCCGTGGACGCAGAGCGAGCAGGGCCGCGCCGGCATGATCGGCACGCGGGTGAACTGCCTGAAGTGCGACCGCAACGAAGCGCCGGCGGAGTGGGCGCTGGCGCGGGCCAGCCAGCCTGCCGGCCGGTGATGGCGGCGAATGGACGAAGGGGCGGCGCGGCCGCTCTTTTTTCTTGGGGAAGCAGTTGAAAGACGATTTTTTTGCGCTGTTCGGCCTGCCGGCACAGTTCGGCGTCGACGAGGCCGCGCTGGACGCGGCCTATCGCACCGTGCAGTCGCAGGCGCACCCGGACCGCTTCGCCAACGCCGGCGATGCCGAGCGCCGCGTGGCCATGCAGTGGGCCGCGCATGCCAACGAAGCGTACCGCACGCTGCGCCAGCCGCTGCGCCGCGCGACCTACCTGCTGAAGCTGCGCGGCGTCGACGTGCAGGCGGAAAACAACACCGCCATGTCGCCCGCCTTCCTGATGCAGCAGATGGAGTGGCGTGAAGCACTGCAGGAAGCGGTGGAAGCGCGCGACGTGGACCGCCTCGATGCGCTGCTGCGCGAGCTGCGCCGGGAAAAGCGCGAGCGCCACGCCGCAATGGGCGCGCTGCTCGACGCCGGCGACAACGAAGCCGCCGGTGGCGCGGTCCGCCAACTGATGTTTATCGAGAAGATCGAGCACGATACCAGCGAGGCTATCGACCGGCTGGAAGACTGACCGGCACGATTGCCGGGGCCGTGACACAATGGCGCCCGGCTTGAAAACCGCACCCATGCCGCCCGCATGGCGGTTTCCCCTGCCGTACAAGACAGCGAAGAATTACCATGGCACTGCTCCAGATTTCCGAACCCGGCATGTCGCCGGCGCCCCACCAACGCCGCCTGGCCGTGGGCATCGACCTCGGCACCACCAACTCGCTGGTGGCCGCGGTACGCAGCAGCATCCCCGAGGTGCTGGGCGACGAGCGCGGCCGCGCGCTGCTGCCTTCGGTCGTGCGCTACCTGCCGGACCGTACCGCGCATATCGGCTACCGGGCCCAGGACGAAGCGGTGCGCGATCCCAAGAACACCATCGTCTCGGTCAAGCGTTTCATGGGCCGCGGCCTGCGCGACGTGGCCAATATCGAGCACAGCCCGTACGATTTCGTCGATGCGCCGGGCATGGTGCAGATCAAGACCGCCGCGGGCGTGAAAAGCCCGGTGGAAATCTCGGCCGAGATCCTGGCCACGCTGCGCCAGCGTGCCGAAGACACGCTGGGCGACGACCTGGTCGGTGCGGTCATCACCGTGCCGGCCTATTTCGATGAGGCACAGCGCCAGGCGACCAAGGACGCCGCGCGCCTGGCCGGCCTGGAAGTGCTGCGCCTGCTGAACGAGCCCACCGCCGCGGCCATTGCCTATGGCCTCGACAACGCCGCCGAAGGCGTCTACGCGGTCTATGACCTGGGCGGCGGCACCTTCGATATCTCGGTGCTCAAGCTCACGCGCGGCGTGTTCGAAGTGATGGCCACCGGCGGCGATTCCGCGCTGGGCGGCGATGACTTCGACCAGCGGCTGCTGTGCTGGATCGTCGAGCAGGCCAGCCTGCAGCCGCTGTCGGCGCAGGACATGCGCCTGCTGATGGTGCGCGCGCGCGCCGCCAAGGAAGCCCTGTCGGAAGCGGACAGCACCGTGATCGACGCAGTGCTCGACTCCGGCGAGATCGTCCACCTGACGCTGACGGACGAGACCTTCGAGAAGATCACCGCCAATCTGGTGCAGAAGACACTGGCACCGGTGCGCAAGGCGCTGCGCGACGCCGGCGTGACGCCCGACGACGTCAAGGGCGTGGTGCTGGTCGGTGGCGCCACGCGCATGCCGTCGATCCGCAAGGCGGTCGGCGACTACTTCGGCCAGACCCCGCTGACCAATCTCGATCCCGACCGCGTGGTGGCGCTGGGCGCCGCGATGCAGGCCAACCTGCTGGCCGGCAACCATGCGCCGGGCGAAGACTGGCTGCTGCTCGACGTGATCCCGCTGTCGCTGGGCGTCGAGACCATGGGTGGGCTGGTCGAGAAGATCATCCCGCGCAACAGCACCATCCCGGTGGCGCGTGCGCAGGAGTTCACCACCTTCAAGGACGGCCAGACTGCGATGGCGATCCACGTGCTGCAGGGCGAGCGCGAGCTGGCCAGTGACTGCCGCTCGCTGGCGCGCTTCGAGCTGCGCGGCATCCCGCCGATGGTGGCTGGCGCGGCGCGCATCCGCGTGACCTACCAGGTCGACGCCGACGGCCTGCTGTCGGTGACCGCGCGCGAGACGCATTCGGGCGTGGAAGCCTCGGTGACGGTCAAGCCGTCGTACGGGCTGGCCGACGACGATATCGCGCGCATGCTGCAGGACAGCTTCCGCGAAGCCGAGCACGACATGAAGAGCCGCGCGCTGGCCGAGGAACGTGTCGAGGCCGACCGCCTGGTCGAGGCCACCGAGCGTGCGCTGCAGACCGATGGCGACTTGCTGTCGGCCGAGGAGCGCGCACAGGTCGAAGCGCTGATCGCCGGCGTGCGCGAGATCGCCAGGGGTGAAGATCACCTGGCGATCCGCGCCACGGTGGAAAAACTGTCGCACGGCACCGATGAATTCGCCGCCCGCCGCATGGACCGCTCGATCAAGAGCGCGCTGGCCGGGCGCAAGGTACAGGAACTGGGCTGATCACCGCGCCTGCACCGCACTACAGAACCCAGGAAACGACATGCCACAGATCATTGTTTTGCCCCACGTCGAATACTGCCCGGAAGGGAAGGTGATCGAAGCCGAGAAGGGCGTCAGCGTCCTCGACTCGCTGCTTTCCCACGGTATCGAGCTCGAGCACGCGTGCGAGAAATCCTGTGCCTGCACCACTTGCCACGTGATCGTGCGCGAAGGCTTCGATTCGCTCAACGAGGCCGAGGAGAAGGAAGAGGACCTGCTCGACAAGGCCTGGGGCCTGGAGCCGAATTCGCGCCTGTCTTGCCAGGCCATCGTCGACGAGGAAGACCTGACCGTCGAGATTCCCAAGTACACCATCAACCACGCCAAGGAAGGCCACTGAGCCGCCGGCACAGATCTCAGCGGAGAACGAACCCATGAAGTGGACCGATACCTACGATATCGCCGCCGCGCTGTACGACAAGTATCCTGACGTCGACCCGGCCGGCGTGCGCTTTACCGACCTGCGCAGCTGGGTGCTGGAGCTCGACGGCTTCGCCGACGATCCGGCGCGTTCGGGCGAGAAGATCCTGGAGGCGATCCAGCAAGCTTGGATCCAGGAAGCGGAATAAGCTCTCGGTATCGGAATGAAGCAGAAAGGCCGGCGTGATCGCCGGCCTTTTGCATTGGTGCAGCGCGAATTTGGAGGGTCAGCCTCGCACCAGCGCACCGTTCTCCATGTGCACGCGCTCGCCGACCTGCACCGCAGGGTCCTGCTCATACGTGAAGGTGCGGTGGCTGCCGTCATCCATGCGGACGCGCACCTGATAGTGGGTGTCCTTGCTCACGGCCTTTTCGATCTGGTTGCCTGCGACGCCGCCGCCCACCGCGCCGACAACCGTGCCGACGATGCGGCCATTGCCCTTGCCCACCTGGTTGCCCAGCAGGCCGCCCACCACGGCGCCGCCGAGCGCGCCCAGGCCGCTGGTGTTGGGCTTCTGGGTCTCTATCGGCGTGACGGCGACGATGCGGCCGGCATATGGGCTGCCCTTGGCGGCCGGGCGCTCGGTGCCGGCGCTCTGGCTGGCGCGGGGCTCGCTATCGCGCTGGGCGGCCTGGCGCGCGGGAGGGGTGCGCGGTGCCGCTTGCGTCGCCTGCGAGGAAGTGGCGTTCTGGCGCGACTGCGCGGGCTGGCCGTCGTCGTAGACAGGCGGGCGGGTGGTGCTGCCCGGCGGCGGGGCGGTCTGCGTGGTGATGGGCAAAGGCCCTTGCGGCGCCTGTGCAGCTTGCTGGCTTTGCGGTGCGTGCAGATCAGGGTCGGCCTTGCCGAGCGGCAGCACGCCGGTGACGGCGGCGACGGCGGTCAGGCTGGCAATGACCACGGCCACGGCTGCCGCGCCGATCAGCGGATGCAGCCGGCGCTGCGGCGGCAGCGGCTGCAGCGGTGTGGGGGTGTGGTCGTGCGAAGTGGCTTGGCTCTGCATTGTGGCTCCGGTGCGGCGATGGCCGCGATGGGATGGAACCAGTTTGGCGGAAGCGGGGGGCGTTTTCCGTTTGTTTTTGTAAATATATGTAGGCGGAAAAGGCCTTTTGTATCAATGGGTTGGGCGTGGCTTGGTGCGGCGGGGAGGTGGGGCTGTAACAGAGGATGGCCCGTGCGGCGTGTCTTGATCTACCGCTTGTGTGCTCCCTCTCCCGCTTGCGGGAGAGGGAGCAAACCGTCAGTCTTCCTTGCGCAGGTGCGGGAACAGGATGACGTCGCGGATATTCGGGCTATCCGTCAGCAGCATCACCAGGCGATCGATGCCGATGCCGCAGCCGCCCGTCGGGGGCATGCCGTATTCCAGCGCGCGGATATAGTCGGCGTCGAAATACATCGCCTCCTCGTCGCCGGCATCCTTCTGCTCGACCTGCTTGCGGAAGCGGTCGGCCTGGTCCTCGGCATCATTCAGCTCCGAGAAGCCGTTGGCGATCTCGCGGCCGGTGATGAACAGCTCGAATCGCTCGGTGATGCCCGGCACCGTGTCCGAAGCGCGCGCCAGCGGCGAGACCTCGACCGGGTAGTCGACGATGAACGTCGGCTCCCACAGCTGGCTCTCGGCGGTTTCCTCGAACAGCACCAGCTGCAGCGTGCCCAGCCCGGCATTGAGGAACTGCGGCGCGTTGGTGTTGACGCCGAACTTCTTCAGCTCGACGCGCAGGAACTCGGCATCGGCCAGTTGCGCGTCGGTGTACTGCGGCGCGAACTTCTGGATCGCCTGGCAGATGGTCAGGCGATGGAACGGCTTCGACAGGTCGAGCTCGCGGTCCTGGTAGGTCAGCACGGCGCTGCCGCGCGCGTCGATCGCAGCCTTGCGGATCAGGTCTTCGGTGAAGTCCATCAGCCAGCGGTAGTCCGTGTAGGCCGCGTAGAACTCCATCATGGTGAACTCGGGGTTGTGGCGCGGGCTCACCCCCTCGTTGCGGAAGTTGCGGTTGATCTCGAACACGCGCTCGAAGCCGCCGACGACCAGGCGCTTCAGGTACAGCTCGGGCGCGATGCGCATGAACATCTGCATGTCCAGCGCGTTGTGGTGCGTGATGAACGGCTTGGCCGCGGCGCCGCCCGGGATCGGGTGCAGCATCGGCGTTTCCACTTCCATGAAGCCGGCGTCGGCCATATGGCGGCGCAGCGACGAAATCGCGTTGGTGCGGGCACGGAAGGTGTTGCGCGTTTCCGGCGACACGATCAGGTCGACATAGCGCTGGCGGTACTTCATCTCCTGGTCGGCCAGGCCGTGGAACTTGTCCGGCAGCGGACGCAGCGACTTGGACAGCAGGCGCAGATCGCGCACCTGCACCGACAGCTCGCCCTTGTTGGTGCGGAACAGCTCGCCGCGGGCACTGATGATGTCGCCCAGGTCCCAGTGCTTGAAGGCGGCGTAGACCTCTTCGCCGACCTTGTCGCGGGTGATGTAGAACTGGATCTGGCCGCTGCCGTCCTGCACGGTGGCGAAGCTGGCCTTGCCCATCACGCGCTTGAGCATCATGCGGCCGGCGATCGCGACCTCGACCGGGCTGGCTTCGAGCGCGGCCTGGTCGGTCTCGCCATACTGCGCGTGCAGCGCGGCGGCCTGGTGCGTGGGGCGGAAATCGTTGGGGAAGGCCACGCCTTGCTGGCGCAGCGCGGCCAGCTTCTCGCGCCGCTCCGCGATGATCTTGTTCTCGTCGACGGCGGGCGTGTCCGCGGCGGCTGGCTTGGCCTGCGACTTGGCCTGGGCGTGATTCGGTTCGGTCATGATGTCTTCTAGCGTCGCACGCGGCGGGCCGCGCGCGGGATCAGTATGGCTTCAGTAATTGCGGAGATCGTCCAGCTCGGTGCTGCCGAAATCCGGGCGGTGCAGGTAGGCGACGATGCGGCCCGCGGTTTCCTCGGCGGAAGCGAGCTGCTCGTTCGCCTTCAGGTCGCGGAAGCGCTGGACCTGGGCAAAGTCGGCGTTGCGGATCACGTTCTGCATGCCGGTATCGATCACGCCCGGCGCCAGCGCCACCGCGCGCACGGTGCGCGGTGCCGGTGCCTGCGCGTACTCGGCGTTGACCGAGCGCATGAACATGTCCAGGCCCGCCTTGCCGGCGCAGTAGGCGCTCCAGCCCTCGATCGGGCGGCGTGCCGCGCCGGAAGAGATCGCCAGCACCTTGCGCGGGCAGTCGAACTTCTCGGTGCGCTCCAGGAACGCAGCGGTCATCGTCATCGGCGCCGCGAGGTTGGTCAGCAAGTGCGGTACCAGCGTGCTTTCCTGCAGGCGCGAGACCGGGCCGATCGGCTCGACCACGCCGGCGTTCAGGATCAGCGTGGCGCTGGCCGGCGGCTGGTCGAGGGTATCGATCACGCTGGCCAGCCAGGTGGCCGCGGGGCCGGCCTGGGACAGGTCCTGCAGGTGCCAGGCCACCGGCACGCCGCTCATGGTGGCGATGCGCTCCAGCTCGTTGTTGCGGCTGCGCGCCACGCAGATCAGGCGGTTGCCCGGCACGAGCAGGGCGTTGGTCAGTGCCGCGCCCAGCCCGCGCGAGGCGCCGGTGATGATGTAGAGGTGATTGGCTTCGCTCATGGTGCCCCGGTCGGAGATGTCGCCCTGCCGCCGTGCGGTGCGGCGCGGGCGGCGGTACAGCGTTGGATGGATTGCTGTGCCGCCGCCGGCCGCGCCGGCAGGGCGGGCGGCGCGGACAACGGTCGTTGCCTTACAGTCCCTGCTTGAGGCTGGCCTCGATGAACGGGTCCAGGTCGCCGTCCAGCACCTTCTGGGTATTGGACATTTCCACGTTGGTGCGCAGGTCCTTGATGCGGCTCTGGTCCAGCACGTAGGAGCGGATCTGGTGGCCCCAGCCCACGTCGGTCTTGCCAGCTTCCAGCTTGTCGGCCTCGGCCTGGCGCTTGCGCATCTCGTGCTCGTACAGGCGCGACTTCAGCATCGACATGGCCTCGGCACGGTTGCGGTGCTGCGAGCGGTCGTTCTGGCACTGCACCACGATGCCGGTCGGGATGTGCGTGATCCGCACGGCCGAATCGGTCTTGTTGATGTGCTGGCCGCCGGCGCCCGAAGCGCGGTACGTGTCCACGCGCAGGTCGGCCGGGTTGACTTCCACTTCGAACGAGTCGTCCACCTCGGGGTAGACGAACACCGACGAGAACGAGGTATGGCGCCCGCCCGACGAATCGAACGGCGACTTGCGCACCAGGCGGTGCACGCCGGTCTCGGTACGCAGGTAGCCGAAGGCGTATTCGCCCTCGATCTTGATGGTCGCGCTCTTGATGCCGGCCACGTCGCCTTCGGACTCTTCCAGCACCTCGGCCTTGAAGCCCTTGCGCTCGCAGTACTTCAGGTACTGGCGCAGCAGCATCGAGGCCCAGTCGCAGGCTTCGGTGCCGCCGGCGCCGGCCTGGATGTCGATAAAGGCGTTGGCCTGGTCCATTTCGCCGGAGAACATGCGGCGGAATTCCATGCCCGCCACAATCTCCTCGAAGCCCTGGACGTCGGTTTCGATCGATTCGAGGGTCTCGTCGTCGCCTTCTTCCTTGGCGAGCTCGAACAGTTCCTCGGCACCGCTAAGGTCGTCCGTGAGCTTGCCGAGGACGCTTACCACGCCCTCGAGGGCCTTCTTTTCCTTGCCGAGATCCTGGGCGCGCTTGGGGTTGTTCCAGACGTCCGGGTCTTCCAGCAGGCCGTTGACTTCGTCCAGCCTTCCTACTTTGACATCGTAGTCAAAGATACCCCCGTAGATCTTCCGTCCGGGAACGGAGATCGGAGATGGCACCGGAGATGGCGTTGAGGCGTTCTGCTTCCATGATGTTCCTGCGCTTCGAAAACCTTGAATTATAGCGGATTGGTGCCCGGGATCGGTCGCGGATTCGGGCATTTGCGGCGGCCATGGCGTGCCGCGCGGCGAACGGAAAGGCCATGCGATGGTCTATCCGGCGGTGCCGGGCAGCGCACGCGGCGATAATACGCATTCGCAAGCCGCCCCCCGGCATGAAGACAAACAGGGACGCATGACGAAAACCAGACATGACATCGAGCCAGGCCGGCGCCGCGCGCTGGGCCTGCTGCTGGCCGCCACCGCCGCCGCGGTCGCGGCCGGCTGCGGCACCACCGGCGGCCCCGTGCCGGATGGCTATTACCGCG
Source organism: Cupriavidus sp. L7L (assembly GCF_004353535.1). NCBI lineage: Bacteria > Pseudomonadati > Pseudomonadota > Betaproteobacteria > Burkholderiales > Burkholderiaceae > Cupriavidus > Cupriavidus sp. L7L. The sequence goes on along the minus strand of NZ_SMNY01000044.1, from coordinate 9,134 downwards.
TGGAACGCGGCGATACGCTCTATTCGATCGCCCGCAAGCACGGCCGCACCGTGCGCGACCTGACCCGCTGGAACAGCGACATCGCCAGCCCCAGCCAGATCGAAGTGGGCCAGCTGATCCGCGTGCGGCCGCCCGGCGGCAGTGCCGCCGCCTCGGCCGGCTCGACCGCCTCGACCGGCACCGGCCAGGCCGTCACCGATACCCCACGCGCCGACAGCGGCGCGTCAAGGCCGCCCGCCAGCAGCATCCGCCTGCAATGGCCGGCCGACGGCCGCGTCATCGCGCGCTACTCGCCGCCCGCCAGCAAGGGCCTGACCATTGCCGTGCCGGCCAACGGCACGGTGCGCGCCGCCGCGGCCGGCCGGGCCATCCATGTGGGCAACCTGCGCGGCTACGGCATGCTGGTGATCGTCAAGCACAACGACGACTGGCTGACCGTCTACGGCAACCTGGACCAGCCGCTGGTCAGCGAGGGCACCACGGTCGCGGCCGGGCAGGACGTGGGCCGCATGGGCGCCAGCGCCAGCGAACTGCATTTCGAAGTGCGCGCCAATGGCAAGCCGGTCGATCCGGCGGCCTATCTCCCCGCGCGCGGCTAGGACCTGGGCGATGCCCCGGCCGGCACGCTATTGCGCGTGCTCGATCACCAGTTGCACGCGCGTGACGCCGTTGAAGGTGTTGTTGTCGAGCCGGTAGGCCACCTGCGCGCTGGCCCCGAGCGATTCGGCGTGGTTGAACCAGATCGCATCGAAGCGCTGGCTGCCGCGCCCGAGCTGCAGCTTCAGGTGCTTGCCCTTGAGCACGCTCTGGCGCAGCACGTCGAACTCGCCGCAAAAGGTCGGTGCCGGGAAGCCCTGGCCCCACACCTGCTGCTCCAGCAGGGTGACGAATTCTGGGCTGAAGCAGTGGTCCTCGATATCGCCGTCGGTCTCGATCACGCGCGCGAGCTGGTCGTCGGTCAGCCATTCCTTGCCGACCGCTTCGAAGGCTTCCTGGAACTCGGCAAAACGCTCGGCGCGCACGGTCAGGCCGGCCGCCATGGCATGGCCGCCGAACTTGACCATCATGCCGGGGCAGCGCTTGGACACCAGGTCGAGCGCGTCGCGCAGGTGGAAGCCCGGGATCGAGCGGCCCGAGCCCTTGATGGTGGCTTCATCGCCGGGCGCGAAGGTGATGGTGGGGCGGTGGTACTTGTCCTTGAGCCGCGACGCGACGATGCCGATCACGCCCTGGTGCCAGGTGTCGTTGAACACGCTGACGGTAAAGCGCGCCGACGGATCCGGGCCGGCAAGACCGGCCATGGGCTGCTCCAGGATCTGCAAGGCCTCCTGCTGCATGCCGGCCTCGATATCGCGCCGCTCGCGGTTCATGCTGTCGAGCTCCTGGGCGATTTCCCAGGCGCGGTTGGCATCGTCGGTCAGCAGGCATTCGATGCCCAGCGACATGTCCGCCAGCCGGCCGGCCGCGTTCAGGCGCGGGCCCAGCCCGAAGCCGAGGTCGAAGGTATTGGCACGCGACGCCTCGCGGCCCGCGGCGCGGAACAGGGCCGCCACGCCCGGCTGCATGCGTCCCGCGCGCATCCGCCGCAGGCCCTGCGCCACCAGGATGCGGTTGTTGGTGTCGAGCTTGACCACGTCGGCGACGGTGCCCAGCGCCACCAGGTCGAGCAGCGTCTGCAGCGGCGGCTGGGTGGCCTGGGTATAGACGCCGCGCTGGCGCAGCTCGGCGCGCAGCGCCAGCAGCACGTAGAACATCACGCCCACGCCCGCCAGGTTCTTGCTCGGGAATTCGCAGCCCGGCTGGTTCGGGTTGACGATCACCGCCGCGTCGGGCAGTTCGGCGCCCGGCAGGTGGTGGTCGGTCACCACCACGTCGATCCCCAGCGCATTGGCCGCGGCCACGCCGTCGACGCTGGCGATGCCGTTGTCGACGGTGACGATCACGTCCGGCTGCTGCCTGGCCGCCAGCGCCACGATCTCCGGCGTCAGGCCATAGCCGTACTCGAAGCGGTTGGGGACGATGTACTCGACCCGCGCGCCCAGCATGCGCAGCCCGCGCACCCCGACCGCGCAGGCGGTGGCGCCGTCGCAGTCATAGTCGGCGACGATCAGCAGGCGCTTGCCGGCGGCGATGGCGTCGGCGAGGTAGGCGGCGGCATGGCCGATGCCCTTCATGGCGCCCGGTGGCACCAGTTCAGGCAGGTCGGTCGCCAGCTCGGCGGTGCGGGCCACGCCGCGCGCGGCCAGGATGCGGGCCAGCGTGGGATGCAGTCCGGCGGCGGCCAGCGTGGTGACGTGTTCGGAGGAATAGGTGCGGATGGCGATCCGGGTCATGGCGGGGCGGTCTTGTTCTTGCGGTGGGTCGTTGGCTGGCGTTCGGCGAGGTTCAGGCGGCAAAGGCGAGGTCGGACAGCAGCGCGCGCCAGTCGCCGCGCTGGCCCATGCCGCGCCAGAACTTGCGCAGGTCGGCGCGGGTCACGGTGAACTCGGCAAAGTGGTTCTCGCCGCCCAGCACCAGCGTCACGCCGCCGATGCCGCCTGCGGCCAGCGCCTCCAGCGCCGGTGCGAACCAGTCGGCATCGAGCGCATGCATGCGCTCGATCCACAGGCCCCAGTCCTCCGTGATATGGGCTTCGGTGGCGAGTTCCAGCATCGCCAACGCCGATCCCCCGGGCGCCGCCACGCCGGCCAATCCCGCTGGCACGGGCAATACGCGGCTGCCGGCGGCCAGCGCCAGCCCGGCCAGGAACGGGTCGTCGCTCAGTACCGTGTCGGCCAGGCGCGGCACGGCCTGCAGCGTGCCGCCGCCATACAGCCAGACCGAGTTCACCGGCAGCTCGCCGCGCGCCTCGCGGGCCTGGTTGACCGGGTGGTCGAACCAGGTCATCTGGATCTCGTTCTGTACCCGGCGCCAGTCGCGCGCACGCTCGCCGGCCTGCATCCAGATATCGATGTTGCGCCCGGCCGCGCGCAGCGGCGTGGTCGCTTCCAGCGGGCCGAACACTGACTCGGGAAGGTACCAGCGCACCGGGCAGGGCGTCTGCAGCGCGATGCCGGATTCCTGCAGCAGCGGCTCGATGGCGGCGTGCAGCGCGGCCGCCTCATCCGGCCGGATGCCGAGATGCGCCGGCGGCATCAGCACCAGGTGGTCGCGTGCCGCGTGGATGTGCACCGGCTGCAGGCAGGCCCAGGACTGGCCGTCCGCCGCCAGGGCGGCTGCGCTGCTGTCGGCCAGCCGCATATAAGGCGCCGACGGCACCCGGCCTGTGTCGAGCCCCGTCTTGGCGGCCAGCCAGCGTTCCTGCGGCAGGCTGCGCAGGAACGGGTCGTCGTGCCGCTCGCGCGGGCCCGGCGTGGCCCGCGTCAGCAACTTTCCGAGCGCTGGCAGCTCCAACTGCCGCAGCAGCGCGCCGGGAATGACGTCGTCACGGCCGTCGTCGCCGGCGCCCGGCGGGACGGAAAAGGGCACAATCAGGGTCAGGTGCGTCATCATGGTGGCGAGATTGTAAACTTCCGGCTGGCCGATGCCAGTCCCGCGCCGCTTCCGTGCATCGTGGAAGGCGTTCGCCACGGCTCCCTGAGTGCCGCCGGCGCCCCTTGAAAGGGCGGCGGCGATATCCCGAAACAACAGGAATCCTCTTGAACTTTCCCTACGAGTGGCAGATCGGCTGGCGATACACCCGCGCCAGCAAGCGCGCCAGCCGCAACACCTTTATTTCGTTTATCTCGATGATCTCGATGTTCGGGATCGCCCTGGGCGTGGCCGCGCTGATCGTGGTGCTGTCGGTGATGAACGGCTTCCAGAAAGAAGTGCGCGACCGCATGCTGTCGGTGCTGGCGCATATCGAGGTCATCGGCCCGTCGTCGCTGCCCGACTGGCAGCACACCGCGGCCGAGGCGATGCAGAACAAGGAAGTGGTCGGCGCCGCGCCCTATGTGGCGGCGCAGGCCATGCTGACCCGCGACGATGCCGTGCGCGGCGTGCTGCTGCGTGGTGTCGAGCCGTCGCAGGAACCCAAGGTCTCGGACATCGGCAGCCAGTTCAAGTCCGGCAGCATGAACGCGCTGGTGCCGGGCGAATTCGGCATCGCGCTGGGCAACGAGCTGGCCAATGCCATGGGCGTGCAGGTCGGCGACAAGGTTACGCTGGTCGCGCCGCAGGGCACCATCACGCCGGCCGGCGTGCTGCCGCGGCTCAAGCAGTTCACCGTGACCGGCATCTTCTCGTCGGGCCACTTCGAGTTCGACAGCGCGCTGGCGCTGGTCAACATGCATGACGCCGAGACGCTGTTCCGCCTGAGCGGACCTACCGGTGTGCGGCTGAAGCTGCAGGACATGCAGCGCGCGCCGCAGGTGGCGCAGCAGCTCGCCGGCTCCATGTCGGGCGAGCTGTACCTGCGCGACTGGTCCAAGCAGAACCGCAACTGGTTCGCCGCGGTGCAGACCGAGAAGCGCATGATGTTCATCATCCTGACGCTGATCATCGCGGTGGCCGCGTTCAACCTGGTGTCGACGCTGGTGATGACCGTGACCGACAAGCAGGCCGATATCGCCATCCTGCGCACCATGGGCGCGCAGCCCCGCTCGATCATGAAGATCTTTATCGTGCAGGGCGTCGCCATCGGCTTTATCGGCACCATCCTGGGCGTGGCCGGCGGTACGCTGATCGCGACCAATATCGACGTGATCGTGCCGTTTATCGAGCGCGTGCTCAGCGTGCAGTTCCTGCCGCGCGACATCTATTTCATCAGTGAATTGCCTTCGGATCCCCGCGTGAACGACATCGCCACCATCGGCATCATTTCCTTCGTGCTGGCCACGCTGGCCACGCTGTACCCCAGCTGGCGTGCCGCCCGCGTCAACCCCGCGGAGGCGCTGCGCTATGAGTGAAGCCGTGCTGCAAGCGGATACCGCCCCCAATGCGGCGGGCCAGGCGGTCGCCGGATCGCCGGTGCTGGTGGCGGAGGGCCTGACCAAGCGTTTTCGCCAGGGCGGGCTCGATGTCGAAGTGCTGCGCGGCGTGGACGTGCGCGTCAATGCCGGCGAGAAGGTCGCCATCGTCGGTGCATCCGGCTCGGGCAAGAGCACGCTGCTGCATGTGCTGGGCGGGCTCGACAATCCCGACTCGGGCCGCGTTGCGCTGCTCGGCAAGCCGTTCACGGCGCTGCGCGAGCGCGAGCGCAATGTGGTGCGCAACCGCTCGCTGGGCTTTGTCTACCAGTTCCATCACCTGCTGCCGGAATTCACCGCGCTCGACAACGTGGCGATGCCGATGCGTATCCGCGGCATGACGCAGCACGATGCGCGCGGGACGGCGCAGGCGATGCTGGAGCGCGTGGGGCTGGGCGGCCGCTCCAAACACCGGCCGGGCGAGCTGTCCGGCGGCGAGCGGCAGCGCGTGGCGATCGCGCGCGCGCTGGTGGGGCAACCCGCCTGCGTGCTGGCCGACGAACCGACCGGCAACCTCGACGACCATACCGCCGGCGGCGTCTACGATCTGATGCTCGAACTGTCGCGCACGCTCGGCACCAGCTTCGTCATCGTCACCCACGACCTCGACCTGGCCGGCCGCTGCGACCGCGTGCTGCGGCTGCGCGACGGCCACCTGCACCAGGAACGCTAGGCCGGGCCCCCGCCATTGCACCATGTGGATCGACACCCACTGCCATCTCGACGCGCGCGAATTCGACGCTGACCGGCGCCAGGTAGCCGACGCGGCCGAGGCCGCCGGCGTGCGCGGCATGGTCGTGCCGGCGGTGGCGGTGTGGAATTTCGAGGCGGTGCGCAAGCTGGCGCACGAGGACTCGCGCTGTGTCTACGCACTCGGCATCCATCCGCTCTGCTCGCCCGGTACCGGGCAGGCCGATATCGATGCGCTGCGGCGCGAGGTGGCGGCCAGCATGGGCGATCCGCGCTTCGTCGGCATTGGCGAGATCGGGCTCGATTTCTTTGTCGCCGGTCTCGATAGCAATCACCAGGCCTGGCTCTATGCCGAACAGTTGAAGATCGCGCGCGAATTTGACCTGCCGGTGCTGCTGCATGTGCGCAAGTCGCAGGACCAGGTCGGCGCGCAGTTGCGCAAGCTGGGCGTGAAGCGCGGCATCGCCCATGCGTTCAACGGCAGCCATGAGCAGGCGCGGCGCTTTGTCGAGCAGGGCTTCAAGCTTGGCTTCGGCGGCAACCTGACCTTCAGCCGCGCGCGCCAGATCCGACGGCTGGCTACGGACATGCCGCTGGAGGCGCTGGTGCTGGAAACCGACGCTCCCGATATCGCACCCGCGTGGCTTGCCGACGACCAGTTCGGCGAGCAGCACAAGGTGCGCAACACCCCCGCCGAAGTCGCCGGCGTGGCGCGCGTGCTGGGCGATCTGCGCGGCATCGATGCCGCGGCGCTGGCGCAGGCAACCTGGCGCAATGCCGTCGAGGCACTGCCGCGGCTGGCTGCGTTCGCCGAATCCATGGCGCCGGCCACACACACAACTTCCACGATTTCCTGACAGGCTGACAAGCTTTCCGCTGCATCGTGCGGTTACAACTCTGGCTGTGTGCAATCAGCCGGGGAGATGCCGTGCGCGTGTTCGTGGTGGCGTTCGTCGCGGGATGCTGGCTGCTGCAGCAGCAGGCAACGCTGCCGCGGCAGGACGTCGTGCGCGTGGCCGCTGCCGGTCTGGTGCTGGCGGCCATCGCGATGCTGCTGCGTGGCAGGCGCCTGCGTGCCGCATGGCGGGGACTGGTGCTGGCCGCCGTGGCCGCGGTGGCCGTTGGTGCCGCGTTCTGCTGGGCGGCATGGCGCGCCGATATGCGCTTGCGGGAGTGGTTGCCCGCATCGCTCGAATCGCGCGATCTCGACGTGCAGGGTGTGGTTTCCGGATTGCCGTCCGAATCAGCGGGCGGCGTCCGCTTTGCCTTCACCGTCGGGAAGACCGTGCCGGATGGGGCGGACGAACCAGGGTTGACGTTGCCCGGCCGGCTGCTTCTCCACTGGCGCGACGCGCCGCCTGACCTGTACCCCGGCCAGCGCTATACCCTGACCATACGCCTGCGGCGCCCGCGCGGACTGGCCAATCCCTTCGGCTTCGACTATGCCTATTGGCTGCTGGCGCAGGGCTATGGCGCGACGGGCTACGTACGACGCGCGCATGGTCCGCCGCAGGAGGCAACGCGGGAACGGCTCGCATGGCGAATCGAAGCGTGGCGCGCGGCAGTGCGCGATCACCTGCGCGCGGCGCTGCCGGATGATGCGCGCTATGGCCCGGTGCTGGTCGCGCTGGTGATCGGCGACCAGCGCGGCATCGATACGGAAGACTGGCAGTTGTTCCGGCGTACCGGCATCAGCCACCTTGTCAGCATTTCAGGCCTGCACATCACCATGATCGCTGGCATGGCGGGGTCGTTCGCCGGCATGCTGTGGCGGCATTCGTTCGGGCTGGGGCGCCGGCTGCGCCGGCCGCTGCCCCTGTGGCTGCCGGCCAGGCACGCGGCCCTGGTGACGGCGGTAGCCGGTGCGGTGACATACGGGCTGCTGGCCGGGATGCAGGTGCCCGCGTTGCGCACGGTGGCGATGCTATGCGTGGCCGCACTGGCGGTGTGGAGTGGGCGGGCACCGCCGGCGTCGGTGGTGCTGGCTTGTGCGGCACTGGCGGCGTTGCTGCTGGATCCGTGGGCGGTGATGTCGCCGGGCTTCTGGCTGTCTTTCGGCGCGGTGGCGGTGATCTTCTACGCTGCCCGGTCCGGGCATGGCGCGCCGGAAACTCGCTGGCAACGCATGCGTGCCACGCTTGCCGCCGCGGCGCGCACGCAATGGGCGGTCACAGCCGGGCTGGTGCCGCTGACGCTGTTGCTGTTCCAGCAGGTGTCGGTGGTGTCGCCGCTCGCCAATGCTATCGCGATCCCGGTGGTCAGCCTGCTGGTGACGCCACTGTCGCTGGCTGCCGCCGCCGCGCCGGCCATGCTGGCCACGCCGTTGCTGGCCGTCGCGCACCAGGCCATGGTATGGCTGGCCGCCTTGCTGGGTTGGCTTTCCGGCCTGCCGTGGGCCATGTGGGAGGCGCCGGCATCGGGGCCGTTGCCGCTGCTGCTCGCCCTGCTCGGGATCGCGCTGTTGCTGGCGCCGCCTGCCAGTGCCGCGGCGCGCCTGCATGGCGGCCTGCTGGTGTTGCCGCTCGTATTGGCGCGCGGCCCGCCGGTGGCGCATGGCGAGTTCCGTGCGGTGATGCTCGACGTGGGGCAGGGGACCGCGGTGCTGGTGCAGACGCGTACGCATGCGCTGCTGTACGACACGGGCCCTGGCTATGCATCGGGCTCCAGTGCGGGCGCGCAAGTGGTGGTGCCGTTGCTGCGCGGCCTGGGTCTCGGCCGGCTCGACCAGCTGATGGTGAGCCATGAAGACGCGGATCATGCCGGTGGTGTGGCGGACGTGTCGGCGGCGGTGGCCGTAGCCGCACGCAGTACCGGCGCCCCGCCGGACCATGCCTTGCTCGGGTCGCCGGCAACCGGCTGGGCGCCGTGCGCGGCCGGGCAGCAATGGGACTGGGACGGGGTGCATTTCACGGTGCTGCATCCGCTGCCGTCGCAGTCGCAACAGGCGGCCATCGCCAGCAATGCCCGTAGCTGTGTGCTGAGCGTGGCGACCGCGCGGCATCGCCTGTTGCTGACCGGCGATATCGGCGTGGCCGAGGAGCGCGCGCTGATCGACAGGCTGCCCACCGAAGCGCTGCAGGCCGACGTGATGGTGGTGGCGCACCATGGCAGCGGCACCTCTTCCGGTGCCGCGTGGCTGGACGCGGTGCGGCCCCGGGCGGCGGTATTCCAGCTTGGCTATGCCAACCGCTACCGCCACCCGCGTGCCGACGTGTGGGAGCGCTATGGACGCGCCGGCATCGCGCGCTACCGCACTGACGAAACCGGCGCGGTGACCATGGCCACGGCGCCGGCGGGGTATACGTTGTCAGTGTTTCGGCAGGCCGAGCCGCGCTATTGGCGCGCGCGGCCGGAGGCGCCGCGCTAGCGGGCGTGGCGGGCCTGGCGGGCCTGGCGGGCCTAGCGGGCTTTGCGGCGTCGCGCGCGGGTGGCCGCCGGGGCAGGTTGCGCGTCGGCGGCAGCCGGCTGGGGCGTGGCGCGGCCTCGGGCAGGCGG
>NZ_SMNY01000043.1:0-823 GCF_004353535.1 Cupriavidus sp. L7L | reverse complement strand
TCTGTGTAGGATAGGTGGGAGGCTTTGAAGCGTGGACGCCAGTTCACGTGGAGCCGTCCTTGAAATACCACCCTGGTTTGTTTGAGGTTCTAACCTTGGCCCGTGAATCCGGGTCGGGGACAGTGCATGGTAGGCAGTTTGACTGGGGCGGTCTCCTCCCAAAGTGTAACGGAGGAGTTCGAAGGTACGCTTGGTACGGTCGGACATCGTACCTAAAGTGCAATGGCAAAAGCGTGCTTAACTGCGAGACCGACAAGTCGAGCAGGTGCGAAAGCAGGACATAGTGATCCGGTGGTTCTGAATGGAAGGGCCATCGCTCAACGGATAAAAGGTACTCTGGGGATAACAGGCTGATACCGCCCAAGAGTTCATATCGACGGCGGTGTTTGGCACCTCGATGTCGGCTCATCTCATCCTGGGGCTGTAGCCGGTCCCAAGGGTATGGCTGTTCGCCATTTAAAGAGGTACGTGAGCTGGGTTTAAAACGTCGTGAGACAGTTTGGTCCCTATCTGCCGTGGGCGTTGGAATCTTGACGGGGGCTGCTCCTAGTACGAGAGGACCGGAGTGGACGTACCGCTGGTGTACCTGTTGTCTCGCCAGAGGCATCGCAGGGTAGCTATGTACGGAAGAGATAACCGCTGAAAGCATCTAAGCGGGAAACTCGCCTGAAGATGAGGATTCCCTGGAGGCTTGACCTCCTTGAAGGGTCGTTCGAGACCAGGACGTTGATAGGCTGGGTGTGGAAGCGCAGTAATGCGTTAAGCTAACCAGTACTAATTGCCCGTAAGGCTTGATCCTATAACCAGTGTGTTTCACCTGGTG
>NZ_SMNY01000042.1:0-4833 GCF_004353535.1 Cupriavidus sp. L7L | reverse complement strand
AAAGGACTGGGAGAGTGCGCCAGTCTAGCGTTTCGTTAGTTGGCTCGTATGGGAGGCAAGCGGCCGCGCTTTGGCACCGAGGAGATGCCGAACTTCCGGGATAGCTAGCGGCCCGTTGCACCGCGGAACCTGTCAGCGGTGCAACGAACGTCTCAGAAGGGTCGACTACGGAAGTTGGCCATCGAGTCTTCAGACCACGACCGCCCCCCGCTTCGAGCTGCCTGCCGAGTTCGGCCACTTTGAGTCGTCCGCGTATACTGGGTTGAATAGCTGCTCCTCGGCTTATGTTGGCTGCTGTTATGCGGACTCGGAGTCGTCCATGGGAAAAATGCAAAGCACGTTCGAGGAACTCCTTGGCGGCGTAGGCGCCGTGGAGCACAAGAGACTTCCATTTCCGCGACTCCAGGACGTCGCGCGGGCTGGGTACGAGGACCTCATAAATAGCGTGTACAAGTCGCTCGGCGGCGTATTGACGAGTGCTGAACTAAATCTCCGCTCGTGGGATCTGGAGTTCGAGGGTATCGCCGTAGAGCTCGACGAGCATCTTCACTTCAATCGTTATCGTGCGATTACGTTAGGGGCGACCGCGTATGCGAACCTGCCAGTTTTTCCGCTGGACGCCTATCGAAGATACTGCGCCGAGTTCGAAGATGATTGCCTCCGCGTAGGTGCCTATGGCGGGAAGTGGTCCAACCCGAGCTGTGAACGCCAGTTTGGTGTAGGCTCCGCACAAAAGATCTTGGAAGGCGCCGGTGCACCGCGCTGGAAGCAGAGGGCCTTCTATGATTTCGTTAAGGACCTTTGCCCCCTAGTACTTGGCGTCAAGCTTGCTCGCATTGCGATTTGGGATTCCATCATCGATAGCGGAACCAGGCGCACCGTAAAGGACTTGCTGTTCCAACCGACGATCACTAGCGCCGAGGCCCTCGTTAAGTTGGTCCGCGCCCGTGCCGCATAACTTGCCCGTGCAGCCAACGCGCGCTGGCGCTCGTGCGGCTGACATGCCGGTTCGTTGACCGTCCGTTTCCGCTGGACCGATCGTCTCCTTCGAGTCGGGTACGGCATGCTGCCCTTCGATCACAGCCGTCCTCGCCTGCCGGCCATTGCAGACACTCCCTCCGACCGCTTGATGGACTGATTACGAACTGGTTACGGACGCTCATGTACGAGCTGCGGGATAATTCAGCCCGACGGAATTACGACGACAGCGCCTGAATTTGCATCGCCAGCAGGCCGAGTCCGCTCCGTATGAGACGACCGTTTCAGAAGAGCTTGCCTGTTTGGATGAAACGAAGCGCCGCGGATGCGAAGTGCTGCAACTCGCCATCGTTTACATCGGTGCGCGTGTGTCCGCCCGAAGTGTCATGGTGGAACATAGCCGCATACTCGTTAAACGCTTGCAGGTCGGGGGCTAACGGCTGCAGCACGCAAATCGGGTTGCCCGGTTGGGCCTCCTTGATGTTCTGAATCATCGACCCGAACGTCAGGCCGTCTGCGAACCGGCCCAAGAAGCATCTATGCAAGTGGCCCTCCACAAGCAGTCTGAGCGCTTGGGCGACCTCCAACATGTTGACTTGTGCCGCGCCAGTCACGTATGTTTCGACCAAGCGGTAGCGCTTGTAGTACGGCGACGCACAGAACTCATCCAGGTCGAACGGCCCGATAACAGTGAAGTTCTCCGGGCCGCGTCTCAGCTCGAACTCAGCAACTTCGCCGCCAACCTTGGTCACGCGCTTCCGAATGTCTCGCAGGAAGTAGGCATCATGGCCCAAGGCGATGACCTGCTTGCATTGCTGATTCATCGCGAGCACCGCTTCCACCGTCTTTGCGCGCCGGTGCAGGTCCAAGCTGGTAAAGACGTCATCGAGAACGACAATCGCTTCGGCATGATTGGGGTCTGCGAACAGCCGAGCCAAAAAGAATGCGAAAGCAAGCGTGCGTTTGTCACCCTCGCTCAAGACGGTATGGAATGTCAGAGCGCTACCGTTCGCAGCACCAACTGGCACTGATGCGCCGCGCACATCGAGCACGTACTCGCCGCGCGGCACGCCGCCACCCATATAGTTGGGCTTCAGCTCACGAATCGAGAACGGTGCACCAAAATCTCGAAGGCGTGCATTGATGGCATCCTGGAAGGTGGCAAGCGACGTGGCCATGAGTTCGTCCAGCATCTTGCGCGCGGCGTCCTTCTTCTGTTCGGCTTCCTTTCGGTCACCCTCTGCGTCCGTTCGGTTGGCCAGATGCTGCAGTACCTCGGAGGCATTACGGACCATTCGTAGCTCGATGGTGCGGCGCTCCGTTTGCAATGCCGAGGGATCGACCTTCGCAAGCCCCGCTTTGTACTGGTCAATCTTGTCATTCAGCGCCTGAATCGACTCGTTGTACTTCGCAACGTTACCCACGACCGTCTGAAGGATGGTTGTGGCTTGCACCAGCGCATCAACATTGACAGCTTCGAGAGGTTTTTCTGTCTTTTCTTCAATGAGAGCGTTGACAAGTGTGCGGGCCTTTCCAAAAGCCTCGCGCGCAGCATCCAAGTTGAGGATGGGCAGTTCAAGCTGCAGCAGGCCAGTCCACCCCTCCTGCGCGCCGGCATTGAAGTCGACGGCGGCCCGCCATTCGGAAATCAGGTCCTCGCTTACTTGGTGCTCCGCCATCCCTCGCAGCGACGCAACGCCTCGCATGTGCTCCTTGTATGCCTGGTTGAAGTATTCCTTGTAGGCCTGAAGCAGCGGCAACCCGGCTGTCTCCTGCCCGCAGAACGGACAGTGCTCGTCGGGCTTGTGGCGGAGCCCCTCGTTGACCCATCGCTCCGTCTCACGGCCGAGATGCGCATCGAAGTGCTTTCGCACTACCGCTTCAGCATCCTCCTGCAGCCTCTCGAAATGCGATTGGGCTATCGCCCGGATGTTGTCGAAGTTGAAGTCAGGCGCCGACAGTTGCCGAAACCCTTGGCGCCCGAGGATTTGCTGAACGCTTCGAGCTTCATTCAACTGCCTGTCGACCTCTGCAATCTGCTGGGGGCCGTCTGCAATCGGGTTCAATGCCAGGAAGTCCGCCAGGGTTGCACCTCGATGGTACCCTTGCAAGGCCGTTTCGGCAGCCGTGATTCGCTGCGTTGCGCCGCGCTGCGCTTCCGATTGCCGCTGGAACTCTTCGCGCTGAACAACTGCTTCAGCCCCCAGCGCAAGTTCCAGCAACGAGGCGCGCTGATCCGGCGTCACCGCTGTGCCGGCGTAGACGTTGCGTTCGATGAACTCTTGATTGAATACTTGGAGATTGCCAGCCGAGGCTGACCATGTGTTCCCATCGAACGAAATGGTCGAACCACCACCGGCAGTCTGGAATCGAAGTTGAACGGCCTGGTTGCCTGTCGCACCGATGGTCTTGCGAGCCTGCAGAGACTGCGCGTCTCCCGTGCCGCATGCTCGAAGCAACGCTGAGAGGGTCGACTTGCCTCGGGCATTGTCCGCATAGACGACCGTGACCCTCTTCAGCGTAACGGCCGAGGGAACGCCAGCCTTGAACACGCCGACGTTGTCGACACGAATGATCTTCTCCAGCACTCCGCCTCCTGTCTTCGCCTTGCGACCTTTGGGTAACATTTCTGTTGTTGCCGGCTCTTGGTGCACACATTCTAACGGCGAATGTCCGGAGCCACTGCTTAGCAGACTCGCTCGTTGGGGCGGTGACTGGCGGGAACGGGTCGACTACCGCCGGACTAGGCGTTAACCGAATAGCAAACGAACAAGCGCACAGGGCTGGCGAACCGGCAGTCTGCATTTGGAACCGTTGCCGGCGCACGCATCCCCCTGCGCGGCTCGCTCTACCCAGAGAGACTATTGCGGTGGATCCGGTAGTCCGGTACTTCCGCGACGCCAAGGGGCAGCCGTATCTCGAGATGCCAAGTATCGCGGGCATCCGCCCCCAACATCGGTATCCGGAAGCCAGTCATTCCCGGCGTTGACCTGGCGGCGGCCCCAGACCCGGAGGATGCCTCCCTGATTGACGTGGATATCGGCTCGACGTTTGGCGGGGTCGAGGAATCCGAGACCGGGCTGGTCGTGCGGATGGGGCGGATCCTGACCCTGACCCCGGGGAGCCGCTGCGGGCGAAACGGGACGGCACCAGGTCGGCAAGCTGATGGCCGGGTATGCGAAGGGCCTGGCTACGGGCTACTGCTCCGGGCGAAACCTCCAATGGCTCGGCGAGATGCCCATCGAGCAGAGCCGCGGCTTCCGTGAAGGCGAACTGCTCGAGACCCACCAGCGCAACTTCGCCTGCCTCTGAGGCGATAGGTAGGCTTAACGCAGGGGCCGCTTTGTGCGGCCCCCTCGCGTTGGTCAGTGGTACTGGACCAGGTATCTCGCGGAACGGGTGTTGGCGAAGTTGAGGCCGGTTTTGGGGCGGTGCCAGATTGCAACAGGGGACTCTGGCGTTGGCTTGCCAATGGACGGCCGCAGATACGGGGTAGTACACTCGCCGGCGATATTCTAAATTCGCGCACAACTCGATGTGAGTCCCGTGGTTCTATTGCTACATCGGTAAGTACCCCGCCTGTGCGTGAAATCCCCTGCGATGCAAGCAACCCGCCTCTGAGGCGTTTATAACGATAATTAAGATGATGAAGCCAATTGCTGCTGCGCTCGTAAGTACTGTGATTCTCGCTGGCTGCGCATCCCCGGCATCTCTGAAACCTCAGGGCGTCTTTTTGTTATCCCCGGCATCTCTGGCACCCCAGGGCGTCGATTTGTTCAAAGAATTGCAGGACATGAGAATTAGCGCCGCAAAAGTAGCGATTCAGTCGAAGCTGGATCAGAAGAACTACTTCGC
>NZ_SMNY01000041.1:0-39884 GCF_004353535.1 Cupriavidus sp. L7L | reverse complement strand
AAACCGCTTGAGCAACTCCTTGGCGCGCCGATCCCGCCGCGGATCACCTAGATCCAGGCTCTCAAATTCCTCGTCCACCCATGCCCCCGACTCGTTGCCCATCGCTGCTAAAAACTCGACAGTAAACGCGAGTCAGGCGAAGTTAACAACCCCTTACCTCGAAATTTCCACGGCCTCAGGCTCCATGCCCCACGGTGGAGACGGTACTACTTCTGTATAAGGAGATGCCCTAACCCTTGCTCGGCCCCATTACGGTGCGTGATCACCCATTTCGGCTGCTTGATCACCCATTTCGGCAACGTGATCACTCGTTTCGGGAACGTGATCACCGATTTCGGCGGCGTCGCCGAAGTGATCACGTTCCGCCGAAACCAGCGATCAGCTTCCGCCCGAAACAGGTGATCACGTTCCCCCGAAATCGCTGATCACGCGCCCCGAAATACGCATTACTGTGACATCGTTGGCTTGCCACCGGATGGCAAGAGCTTCGTCAAAACATTGTCCGATAAACTGAGCACGGCCCTCGACGAGGTGGATGCCAACTTCCCCGAGAACGACGGCATCGAATTCGGAGAACAGGGGCTGATCATTCACCGGCCCGGCAAGGCGCCTGACCCGCCCAACATGATGCTGATCGACCAGGCCATCACCGCATCGATGCCGCAGATCAGCATCCTTGACGTGCTGACCGAAACGGAGCAATGGCTAAATCTGCATAGGTTGTTCGGTCCATTGTCCGGCTTCGATGCCAAGCTCGATGACCCTCGCAAGCGAGTTATTTGCACGCTGTTCTGCTACGGCTGCAATCTGGGACCGAGCCAGACGGCTCGATCCGTCAAGGGGCTGAGCCGCAAGCAAATTGCCTGGCTGAACCTCCGTCACGTCACGGAGGAACGGCTCGACAAGGCCATCGTCAAGGTCATCAACGCATACAATCAATTCGCGCTACCGAAGTACTGGGGCAGTGGCAAACGCGCGTCTGCAGATGGCACGAAGTGGACTCTGTATGAGCAGAATCTACTGTCGGAGTATCACATACGTTATGGTGGATATGGCGGGATTGGCTACTACCACGTCTCCGATATGTACATCGCCCTCTTCAGCAACTTCATTCCGTGCGGCGTGCATGAGGCGGTGTACATCCTGGACGGCCTCATCAGAAATGGCTCTGAGATTCAGCCGGATACCATTCACGGCGACACCCAAGCGCAGAGTGGGCCGGTGTTTGGCCTATCCTACCTGCTGGGCATCAATCTGATGCCGCGCATGCGCAATATTAAGGATCTGGTGCTATACAAGGCGGACCGACGCCGACGATACGACCATATCGAGCGCCTGTGCCGCCGGTCCATCGACTGGGACCTGATCCAGCGACACTACCCTGACATGATGCGGGTTGCCGTCTCGATCAAGGCCGGCAAGATGACGCCGTCGACCATCCTGCGCCGGCTGGGATCGGAGAGCACGAAGAATAAGCTTTACTTCGCGTTCCGGGAACTGGGCCGCGTTATCCGCACGCTGTTCTTGCTGAAGTACCTGAACGACCCGGAGCTCCGGCGTACCATTCATGCCGCGACCAACAAGAGCGAGCAGTTCAATGACTTCGCGCAGTGGTTGATGTTTGGCGGCGACGGCGTCATCGCCGAAAATCTGCGGCACGAACAGCGCAAGGTGATCAAGTACAACCAGCTGGTCGCCAACATGGTCATCCTCCACAACGTTCAGTGGATGTCGCGCAAGCTCAAGGAATTGCAGGAGCGCGGGCATCCGGTGAGTGCCGACGTTCTCAAGGCGTTGTCGCCTTACCGGCGCGAGCACATCAACCGGTTCGGCGATTACCTGCTTGACCTGCAGCGGCGCGTGCCGCCACTCGATCCATCGATCGATTTCGTATTCAAATCAGCGGCTTAGCGAAGATGTGGCGGATTTTTTTCGAATCCCGGCCAACCCTCTTAGATGTGGCATCCGTCAATACCACAACTTGGTGCATCAGGGTCTTCATCAAGTTTAGCTGCGTGCACAGCTGTTTGAAGCAATGCCTTCTGGAAGGCCTCCGCTTCCCGTGCTCCTGACAAGTAAAACTTGCCATTGAAAATGAATAACGGCACACCACTACCGATGGAATTTATTGCCCTCTCTTCATGTGCGATTTCTGACAGCTTACTGTTGTCATCGAAGGCAATTTTCCTATCGGAAATCCCAACACTTTTCGCGATGCCGAGCAGTACATCCCTGTCGAAGATGTCAAGGCCATGGGTCGTACTCGCCGCGAAGAGCCGTTCAACAAGGCGACTCTTTTCCTCTCCGTCGACCACTGACTTCACAAGAACATGGGCATCGGTCGTGTCGCCGAAGCGCATGGTGCCGAAGTTGTACGTCAAGCCTTCCATGGCGCCATTCGCTGCGACCGCCTCCATCATCCGCGTCGCTGCAATATGGCTGCCAAACTTGTTGAAGAGCGCCAACTTGAAATCTCCCGGGGCCATGCCTCGCGCCAGTCGGTATGCCTTGTGCGTCACTGTGACTTCAATTTCGCCGCTGAGCGAGTTTACTGCCTTCTCCAAGCGTCGCTTTGCAATCCAGCACCAGGGACACACGAAATCAGACCAAACCTCTACGTTGACTCTTTTCATACCACTGCTCCTCGATAAAGCCTTCGGAGTGCCGCGCATAAACCCTATCCCGCAGCCCTCGCAGTAGATGACTAGTCATCTACTGCGAAAGTTTAAGCGATTTCTGAGTCTTGCTCGGCAACATCCTCCTTGCCAATTGGAATTTGCTACTGGGGGTCAAAACCTGGCCTCGGCGAGTCGTCCTACGCAGGCATGTAGAACGCCACCGACTTAAGCAGGCCGACCAATCGCGAAGTCATCTCTGCGAGGCCGCTGTGCAAACGGCTTTCATGTCGCCTCAGGGTACTTGTTCACTGCGCTGTTCTTACTTAGGAATTCAGAGCTTCAAGCATCCGCGAAGTTATCTCGTTCACATTCCCCAGCCCGACTACTTTCCGGTATATCGGCTTCAACGCGCTTCCAGACGTCTCTTTGTTCGCCGTCAATCCGAAGTAATAGTCGACCAGCGGCCGTGTTTGCTTGGCATAGACCTCAAGGCGCTTCCTGACGATTTCCTCCTTGTCATCGTCTCGTTGAATGAGCGGTTCTCCGGTTTCGTCATCCACGTTTTCGCTCTTGGGTGGATTGAACTTGACGTGGTACGTTCGGCCGGAGGCGGCATGAACTCTCCGTCCACTCATACGTTCAATGATGGCTTCAAAGGGGACATCGATCTCCAATACATAGTCAATCGGAACGCCTGCATCTTTCATGGCTGTGGCCTGCGGGATAGTCCGCGGGAAACCATCAAACAAATACCCATTCTTGCAGTCGTCCTCCATCAGCCGGTCCTTCACCAGGCCGATGATGAGGTCGTCGGACACCAGGCCACCCATTTCCATGGTCTTCTTGGCCTCTATGCCCAGAGGAGTTCCCGCCTTCACTGCTGCACGCAGCATGTCGCCAGTTGAGATTTGCGGAATAGCAAACTTCTCGCAGATGAACTTTGCTTGCGTGCCTTTTCCGGCGCCTGGAGCGCCCAAGAGAATTAAACGCATTTGCGTCCTCAAGTCGTGACGTAGGTACTGCGTGGGGCTTCCACTCAGGCCTTACGCGCGCGAACTCCCGGGCCGGGAACGGAACAAGGGAACACTCTCAGGCAGCTCGAGGTGCTCCGGCGCGCTTGCGAGGTGCAGCTTTTTGGGCAGGCGAGATACTCAAGGATTGATTAATCGAATTGGGACCGAGTGCCCGCAACTGTCCGATGAAGGCCTGGCTCACAGCATCTAAAGGGGCCCGAGATTTTTCGAGCTTGGCGCCGAGCACAGCCCCCTCCCACGCATACCAGAACAGTCGAGACAGGCCTTCGACGTCTGCTTTCTCGGAGAGTTGACCGGCATGCTGCGCCTCCTCCAAGCAAACCTGGGTGCGACGTTGCCAGCCGCGGACGGTTGCCAGTAAGGCTTGTCGAAAGGCTTCATCGAGCGCCGCTAGCTCCTGGCCAAGGTTGCCTACGAGGCAACCGCGCCGAAATTCGAAGCGCTCCATACCGGCCGTCGCCTCATCCATAAAGGCTTCGATTCTTTCTATCGGTTCTACCGTCACATCGGAAAGAATTCGGTCGAGCTTCTTGTTGAAGTATTCCGCGTAACGTTCGATGACGGTCAGCGTGTAGGCATCCTTGCTACCGAAGTAGTAGGCAAACGAACCCTTCGGCACACCAGCCGCAGCGACAATTTCATCGATTGGGGTATTGTAAAAACCCTTCTCGGTGAATACCGCGACCCCGATGCGCACCAAATCCTCGCGCTTGTTCGCGTCGCGCTTCGCGCGTACCGGTTTCTCCATTCCTTTCGATTTCTCAGTCAAAGGATTCCCCTTATCTCCCAGCGCTGCGCGCACAAGACGCAGACATGGCAACTTAACGAAATCATGATAGTAAAAGTTGGCTGACTGGTCAACTAGTCCTCATGAGTCGGCTTCGTGTCATCAACCCGTGCCTAACGGCGAACGGCTTACCCCTTGTTGAGACCTACCCCAACTGTTTGGTCACTTGCAGCGAGAGCAACCCGCGGAAAAACACCAACCCCACTATCGGCCCCGGCAGCAGCAGCCAAGCTACGTTGGCCCCGAGACTACCGATGTTTACTGTCACTAAGTTGATGGGCAGCACGGTGATGAGGAAGCCAATGCTGTTCTGAATGGCAAATGCGCTTCCCACCAGGTGCGGCGGGCAAGCTCGACCTGAGATGGCTGAAAACTGAGCAGAATCAGCGATGACAGCCACCCCCCATATCAGCAGGACCGCAATGCACAATGAGGCACTTGCATGAGCAGCCACGATGGGATAAATCAGGCACATCCCGCCAGACGTCGCTAATGCCACGGCTGCAACACGGGCACTGCCGACCCGCTGGCTCATTCTCCCTGCCGCGATACAGCCGAACGCGCCGGAGGCGATGATGGAAAACGCGACAAGGGCCGACAGCTCCCGCGAGGCCGCCGACATGACTCCTGCTACAAGGAAGGGCACAGCAGTCCAGAACGCGTAGAGCTCCCACATGTGGCCAAAGTAGCCGATGGCGGAAGAGCGGAACGTCGGGTCACGAAAGACCGTGATTGCCTGCCCCCAGGATGACTTGCGCACGCCCTGGCTGCGGGTCAGATACGGCCCATCACCGAGCAATGCGATGATTGCCCCACCCGCAACGGCGAGCGCTGACGATGTCAAGACAACCGCTTGCCACGACCATCCCCCGCCCAACGCGCGGACACCATGCGGCAGCGCCGTTCCCATGGTGAGCATCGCCACAAGCAAGCCAAGTGTATGGCCAGCATTTGCCTTCGACCAAGAGATGACCATCTTCATCCCAAGGGGATAGATGCCGGCAAGGCAGACGCCCACAGCGCATCTGGAAAGAAGCGCTTGGTGGAACGAGAGAGGCGCCAGCGCGAACAACGCATTGAAGGCAGAGCCCAGCAAGCAAGAAACGGCGAAGATTCGGCTCGCCTGGAAGCGGTCCGCAAGGCCCGACGTGGAAAGGAGAAGCGTCCCGACGATGAAGCCAATCTGCACCGCGCTCGTCAGTTGCCCCAACTGCGACGTTGACAACGACCAAGCGCGCACCAAATCTTCCGCTGCGCTGTTAGGGCTGAACCAGAGGGACGTCCCCAGGAACTGGGAGATGACAATTGCCGCAATCGGATACTGAGAAAGGCGTGTCATTCTTCTTCGAAGCGCTGAGCGCGCCACTCCAAGGCAGCCTTCAATCCACCGCTACGGGCGATGTCCATGAACTGCGCCTTATCCGGTGAGCCGTGAGATTCAATCGCGTGGTCGATGTCCAGTGCTGTTGCCAGAGCAGCCTCCAACCCCTGGATGTCATATGTCCGTTGAATGGCCTTCTTGGTCTGCTGGACCAGGTCAGGGTCCATCCGTGCGATGTTTCGCGCGATTCGCAAAGCGCAGTTGAGATGCTCACCAGAGGGTGTAACCTCACTGACTAGGCCCATTTCCATCGCCAGCTTTGCGCTGACCCGGTCCTGACCGCTGAGGATGATTCGCTTGGCATGCTTTGGCGACGTCATCCATGGCAGCAGCATCGTGACGATGCCGGCGCCGAACCGCAACTCGGGCTCACCAAAAAACGAGTCTTCCGCGGCGATGGTCATGTCGCAAGCCAGCGCCATTTCAAAGGCGCCTGCCACGCACGGACCATGCACCGCCGCGATGGTTGGTTTTGTACTACGCCAGAACTTCATCGTCGCGGTGAAATCCAGGTCCAAGATTTCCCTCCAGACCTGAGGCCCCTTCGGCCGTCGCTCCATTTGGTCCTTCAAGTCGAAGCCAGAGGAGAATCCGTTGCCGGCTCCGCTAAGGACAATCACTCGCACGCGCTGGTCACCCTCAAACTGCGTCATCGCGTCGCAAATTTCAAGCAGCATGCTTTTGGACAGTGCGTTGAGCCGTTGTGGTCGATTGAGCATCAAGTGAGCGACACCGCTATCGCTTACTTCAACCTGGATTGATTCGAACTGACCGGTAGAGTTCATGATGTCGTGGCGTAGTAGGAGGACCCTTTCAGGCGCTCCAGAAGGGAAGTTGCTGGACCGGCTGAGTGGCCAGCCATTTTGAGAGCTGGCCACGGTCGACCTTGCCAGTACGTCCCGTAGGCAATTCCGTACCGACGTAGCAGATGTCGGGATGCTTGAACTTCTCAAGCACGCATGCGAGCTCGCTTCGCATCACCCTGGCATCAAGGTTGACGCCTGCTTTGGGTATCAACAGTGCCTGGATTCGCTGGCCCATCACTGGGTCAGTGGTGCCTGTTACCAGGGCAGCTGCGATGCCGGTGCAGCTGGTCAGCGCGCGCTCCACCTCGACGGGCGTCACCTTGTTTCCGCCGCGGACGATAACGTCCTTCAAGCGGCCAACGATGGATACGAATCCGTCGTCGTGACGAATTGCCAGGTCACCGGTACGGAACCAACCGCCCTCGAAAGCTGCGGCCGTGAGCTCCTCGTCGCCGAGATAGCCGTTCATCAGGTAGGGGCTCATTAGCTGTAGTTCGCCCGGCGCACCTTCTGCGCCCTCCCCTTCGCTGCTAACGACGCGGAACGAAATGCCCGGAAACGGCTTGCCAATGGTTCCCTCGTGCGACTGATAGTCCCTGGGCTCGAGCACAAAGTCGCTTGTTGATGTTTCCGTCAGGCCGTAGACGTCATAGAGAGATGCGGGCTGAATGAAGGCACGCAGCGCTACCGACAGGTCTTTCCCGAGCGGCTCGCCGCCGATGACCATGGCGCTCAAACGTCTGACATCCTGTAGGCGGGCTTTCGCGTGTGCGAGCTGCTCATCCGTCAGGGCGCTAAAAGTTGCTCGCACCATGGTTGGCACGACGCCTAGAAAGGAGACCCGCTCGCGTGCCAGCGCGTCGAGGAACTCGGCCGGCGAGAATCGCGCCTGTGTTACCAACCGGCCGCCAGCCAACAGAGTCAGCAGCGCCACCCAGATGCCAAAACTGAAAGTATTGTTCAGCACCAGCATGGTCACTGTCTCGGGTGACAGAGAGAACTGCCGCTGGTTTTGGTCGAGCTTCCCAGAGAAGGCAGTGTGCGAAAGCACGGCAGCCTTTGGCAGCCCAGTCGAGCCCGACGTGAAGATAATCAGCGCACCATCCCGAAGCGTCTTTTCCCGGCTTTCGTCTGCATTGGGTGCCTCGCCGCCTCGCCACAAGTTGACGAGGCTATCGCTGTCGGAAAGGAGGTCCAACGCAAAGCGGCACTTCGCCTTACCTTGCATGGCTGCCGTTACCGCTTCAGGTGTGGTGCGATGAACCGGTGCAACAACCCCTCCGGCCATCCAAACTCCGAAGAAGGCAACGAAATCCAGTGGGTGGTTCGAGCACTTCACCATCACTGGGTCATGTGCCTCAATTCCGACTTCGCGTAGTTGTGTAGCAACCTCGCGAGAACGCGCCAGAAATTGCGCATAGGTGAGATCGTATCCCTCCCCACACAACGCCATACGTTCCCCGTATGCGAGAGCGGCATTCTCGAGACTGGTTGCGAGATTTCTGTCCACTATAGTCACCGGTTCGATGAGTTTCTGTTGGGACCTCAGGCAGTTACGCAGAACATCCTGTACGAAGGATCGCGTAGTAACCCGAGGTCCACCTTGGAGCAATGTCAGTAGCCCGAATGCGGATTAGCCGTGCGGAAGCGCGAGTAGCACGCCGCCCATTACAGCACACATGACGAAGAAGATGATGAGCGTGTAGCCCATAACGCGCCCGAGGCCGACGCCAGCAATGGCAAGCAGCGGGATTGCCCACATCGGCTGAATCATGTCCGCAGCACCCTCGCCCAGTGCAACCGCGATGGCTACAGCCGCCGGTGGCACTCCCAGGCTGGTCGCTGCCGGGACTGCAAAGGGAGCTTGCACAACCCAGTGTCCGCCAGCACTTGGCACGAATACGCTGACGATGAGGGAGGACATGAACGTCCAGAACGACAGCGTATTAGTCGAGGAGTACTGGACAAAGATTTCCGACATCCAGTCCGCCAGACCGGTAGCGGTCATGATTCCCATAATCCCGCCATACAGGGGAAACTGCAGCAGAATCGGGCCGGCAACCCGGGCGGCATTGTTGACAGCCTTAAGGTATGCATGTGACGACCCGTGCATCAGCAGTCCCAGCAGCAGGAAAATCAGTACAAGCATGTTGAGGTCGAGCTTGAAGGAACCGCTCGCTGCCTTCATGCCGATATACCATGCACCAACGCCCACAAGCAGGAGGTTGACCAGCCGGCTGTGATTCAACCAGCCAGCGATGGACTTCGGTGCCGGCGGGTCCGCTGCGATGGAGTCTTCCCTCTTCAGCTTCTCCGGGTCTGCGGGGACGGCTTCCTTCGCGCTGGGCATCATCAGCCAGAAGACAAGCGGGATGAGAACTGCGAGCACCAGAAGCGGGACGTAGTTGAGCGGCGAGAACAGAAAGTCCTTCATCGGAAGCACCTTGCCGGTGAGCTTCTCGATGATGTTCATTGGAGAACCACTGCTTGCGCTTAGCAGCGCAATGGAACTCGAAATGCCGCACACGTAGAACGACCACCCTGCGTATGCCGCTGCCACCAGCCAGGCGAAATCAACTCGAACTCGCTTGGCAACCTCTCGGGCGAACAGCGCCGTGACTACCAGCCCAAACGCCCAGTTCAACAGGGTGCTAATCAAGGAGACGAAGAACGTCAGGACCATCGCGCCCGCAGGAGTAGTAGCCCTATCTGCAGTTGCGGACAGCAATTTTGCCACCGGCTTTGAAGTGGACAACGCATGTCCGGTCACCAAAGTCAGAGCGACAAGAAAGGCGAAACTGGCAATCTTGAAGACACCGTCGTACCAGCCCGTGAGGATTTCTGGGACCGTGCCCTTAGGGGCGATTGCATAAGCCAACACGCAAGTCACCGCAGTGAGCAGCACAGCAATGACATACGGGTCGGGCATGACCTGCTCTACCAGGCGCACGCATAGTCGGCTGAGACGCCGAATGAAGCTACCTCCAACAATCGCCTCAGAATCTGTGGGTATCCCGGCGGGTGAGTTCGAATCGGAAAAGGCCATCGCTTGTCTCCGGTTAGCGCAGTAGACATCGGTGCCTGCGATTTGGCAGGCGCGCCGAATTTACCAGTTGACTGGTCATCTAGTTTTTGTGAAAAAGTAGGCCGCTAAAGGCATTTTTCACGCTAGTAATCGGGCTATCTGTAATCCCCTTGCCCGTAAGGAAAGGCTTACATCAGCGGAAGGCAGCCAATGCATCGACCAACTCGTTGCGCCTCTGCGCTGCCGGGGAGCCCCCTGCTTTCACGTACATGTTTGTCTCCTGAATTATTTTTTTACTTAGCTCGCACCTTGATGCGCGAGCTGTGATTCGCTCAAACTCGGTACTCGATAGTTGAGGAGAAGCTTGCGGGCCAGGGGAATGGTGATACCTGGCCCGCCGGCTTTTCGATTCGAGTTATGCGAGCAGCGTCGTAACCTTCACCGGATTCGCGAGCGTGTCGCGGATTGGCGATGCTGCTTCCAGGGCCGCGATGAGTTCCTGCTGCTGTGCTTGCGATGCTTCGGGGCAATCGAGGCGCACCTTCACCTTGATTTCCTGAGCGCCGGGGCGCACAGATTTGTCAATGCCAAGGAAGCCGACCAGGTCGATGTCGAACTCGAGGTCAAGGTCGATTCGCTTGATTTGGATTCCGCGGGTTGCAGCGCAAGCGGCCAGCGTAACGCCGTAGCAACCAGCGAGTCCCTGCAGCACATACTCCGCCGGGCTCACAGCCTGGTCGGTGCCCAGCAGAGAAACCGGCTCGTCCGTCTGAAGACTGAATTTGCCTTGGCGGCTCTTGTCGGCCTCGCCAGCCTGACGCAATGCGCCGGTTTGCGATTGCATGCGCAGGGCACCGTTGGACGTGCTTTCCAGCGAGAAGGTAACTTTCCCTAGCTTCGGGTTTTCGCGCACAGCGGCTACCGTTTCGGAAAGGGCTTTGGGGTCCAGATAGGGTTGATTGCTCATGGGAATTCTCCGTGAAGATTTGAAAAAGAAGGCGCTCGTTCGTGCGTAGCTCGGGAACTACGCACTCGGCACCCCGCTAGCAACTTGCAAATTCACCTTGACTCAGCATCTGACGGATGCGCTTCTTGTCGATTTTTCCCACCGAAGTGCGGGGAAGTACTTCCGTGACTACCCACTGGCTTGGCACCCACCACCGGGCAACCACTGTTTGCAGCCAACTGGACAGTTCTTCAGAGTTCGCCGTGACGCCGGACTTGAGGACAATTACCGCTGCCGGACGCTCTTGCCATCGGGGGTCTTCCACCGCAACAACTGCCACGTCATCGATGAAAGGGTGCGACCTGATGGCCTCCTCAAGGGCAAGGGACGGAATCCATTCCCCGCCGGACTTGATGGCATCCTTCGCGCGGTCGGAAAGGCAAACGTAGCCGTCCGCATCCAAGGTTCCAAGGTCGCCCGTACGTAGCCAGTCGCCGTCGAAGTTCTCCCGGTCATCGCTACCCAGGTAGCTTGCGGTGACCCAGGGACCGCGAATCTGGATTTCACCTACCGTCTGGCCGTCATTGGGAAGAGGACCCCCGCCAATCTCAGCAACGCGGACCTCCAGGCCGCAGACAACACGGCCTTGCGTTGCACGATAGCGAGCCCGCTCCGCGTCGGATGTTGCCCACGGTGGCGTCTTGCAGATTGCGGACATCGATGACGTCTCGGTCATTCCCCAAGCCTGGTGCATGTCAATGCCCATCTCCGCATAAGCGGACGCCAGCGTGGTCGGCACTTGGGCGCCCCCGCAGCTGATGGCTTTGATAGCCCCCAAGTTCCGCCCGCCCCGCGAACGAACCAGCTCCAGCACGTCCGCCCAGATGGTGGGTACGCCTGCCGCCAAGGTCGGCGCGTGCCGATCGATAAGTCCCAGCAGGTCTTTGGCATGCAGGGACTGACCCGGAAGCACCATCTCCGAGCCGGCCATCAGTGCTGCGAAGGGAATGCCCCAACCATTAACGTGGTAGAGGGGAACAGCTGGAAGGATGCGTGTCGTCGCTCCAAGGGCCAGCGAATTGGCCGTACACAAAGACATTGCCTGCAGCCAGAGCGAGCGATGACTGTATGCGACACCCTTCGGCATGCCAGTGGTGCCACCGGTGTAGCAGACGATTGCCGCCCTATCCTCCTTCACGTCGGCCCATTCAACCTGAGGAGTCGCCTTTGCGAGCAAATCCTCGTAGTTGCATACGGTCACACCAGGGACCTTGGGAAGTCCCTCGGGAATGGAACCCACAAGAATGACTGCCCTGACAGTCAAACACTTCGGAAGGATTCGAAGAAGGCGCACGCTTTGCGCAGCGTCGCAAACGATAACCTCATCTCCGCCGTGATTAATTACGTACTCGACTTGGTCATCATGCAGCCGGACGTTAATCGTATGGAGTACCCTCCCCGACCCCGGGACTCCCAGATACGCCTCCAGGTGTTCTTGCGTTGCCGCACACAATGTGCCCACCACAGCATCTGCTGAGCAGCCGAGCGCGCCCAAAGCATTGGCGAGACGTCCGGCTCTCTCAGCGATGACTGAAAACGGTACGCCTTCGACCTTTTCCGGGGTGTACACCCGGGAGCGGCCGGTGACGCGTTGGATGTGGCGCAACAGCAGGGGGACACCGAGCTGTTGCGCCTGCATCGTGGATTGCATATTGATTCTCCGTTCCACGAAGGAAGCTAAAGCGCGTCCTGTTACTCTTTCGAATCAGCTTCCAGCTTCCCGTAGCGGGAATCGCGCCAGTTGAGCGCACTGCGCAGTCCATCGTTCTTCACGCGCTCACCGAACTCCGCCTTCTCCGGCGAGTACGCCGCATTCAAGGTTGCAGCCAGGTCGAGGTTCACGTTGACAGCATTCCGCAGCCCCATGGCTTCATAGGCCCGCGTCAGTGCAATCTTCGTCAGCTTCAGGGTGATGGGAGGAGTGATGCTGATGCGCTCAGCAAGACGAGTCACCGTTGCCTGCAGGTCCTCAGGTTTGGTCACGCGATTGATCAGACCCAGGCGTTCAGCTTCCGCGGCCGTGATGACATCGCCAGTCAGAAGCAGTTCATTCGTCTTCTTTTGACCAATCAGGAAAGGCATCAGCAGCGTGACCGGGCCGGATCCGAAGCGAATTTCCGGCTCGCCGAAGTTCGACCGGTCCGTCGCGATAATCATGTCGCAGGCCATCGCGAGCTCGCATGCACCAGCCAAGCACCAGCCATCCACGGCGGCAATGGTCGGCTTCGTCACGGACCACACTGCCATCGACAGGCCAACGTTCCTGGTCAGGGCACCGTGCCAATCTTCGGGGCGTGCAATCCCGGCTTCCACTTCCTCGGCAATGTCATACCCCACCGAGAAATTCTTTCCTTCGCCCGTGATAACGATGACGCGAACTTCGTCGTTAGCCTCGAGTTCACGAATGGTGTTCGTCATCGTCTTGACCACTTCCGACGACAGCGCATTCAGCTTGCTTGGACGGTTAATCGTCACCCACGCGGCGGGGCCTCGCAGTTCTACCTTAACAACGGCTTCACTCATTTCAGTCTCCTTTTTGATTTGGTACGAGTTCGCTTATGCGTGGTTACTTGGCATTTACGTCGACCAGGACTCGGCCTTTCAGCTTCCCATCGAGCATCCGCTCAGAGGCGCTCTTCACCTCGTCAAGCGAAACAGTGGTCGCGGTGATGCCTTCCAGCATCTGCATCGGGAGGTCGTACACAACCCTCTTCCAGGTCATGATGCGCTCTGGCGTAGGCAGCATCACTGAGTCCACGCCAATCAGATTTACATTGCGCAGAATGAAGGGCATAACGGTGGTAGGCAGGTCCGCACCACCGGCCAGGCCGCATGCTGCAACTACACCGCCGTAGTTCATTTCTGCGAGGACTCGTGCCAGAACCTTGGAACCCACCGTGTCGATGGCCGCCGCCCAGCGCTGGCCTTCCAAGGGACGCGGAGACTCCGCCCATTGCGGGCCATCTGCGAAATCGGCCGCGCCCAGGGTTGCAACGTAATCGTGTTTTGCCGGGTCACCCGTCAGCGCGGTCACGCTGTAGCCGAGTTTCTTCAGGATGGCGACGGCAACACTACCCACGCCGCCCGCGGCACCCGTGACCAACACAGGGCCACTCTTCGGACTCACGCCGGCGCGCTCCAGGGCATTGACGCACAGCATGCCCGTAAAGCCCGCAGTACCGACCATCATGGCTTGGCGGGTGCTAAGTCCCTCGGGCAGAGGCACGAGCCAGTCGCTCTTGACTCGCTGGAACTGCGAATACCCCCCCCAATACTTCTCACCCACGCTCCAGCCGGTCAGAACAACTTTCGTCCCAGCCTTGAAGTTCGAATTGGACGACTCGACCACGGTCCCGGCGAAGTCGATACCCGGCACCAGCGGCCACGACTTGACGATTTTTCCGCGGCCCGTAACGGCGAGCGCATCCTTAAAGTTGAGCGTCGAATAGTCAATCTGCACGAGGGTGTCTTCGTCGGGCAGCGCCTCCAGACCCAGTGTCTCAATGGCGGCTTTGGTTTTCTTCTCTTCTTCCCGAAGAACCAGGGCGCGGAACTGTTCGATTGACATATGGATTTCCTTCGGTTGTTGGCGCCCCAAAAGGCAGCGCGCATGGAGGGATTTAAATGAGTACGTTGATTCACCGAGCACTCAGGTCGCACAATGGACTACTAGATGGCCAGTCAACTATTCCCATGATGCAGTGGCCAGCGATTGCGTCCTAGACCTGTCTATGTGCTCCCCAATGTTCGTCTTGCACAGAAATCTCACTAGACGGCCAGTCAACTATATGGGGCCATCACTTACCCGTCAAGGCAAAGAAGGCTTCGGGTTTACGCGACCTTTTCTGCTTGACGAGGGACGCTCGGAGATGCAAATGTCGCCATGCTGCGTTTGCAGGCTGGCGCCTTCTGACCTCGTCCTCGCGACATCCACCCCCGTCCCATGCAACTTGGACTAACAACCCTCCTCACCGTACAACCAGGCTTCGTCTAGGTGTGAGGTCCGCCATCAACGCCTCGTCCACTTCTGTCACTTTATACGTGACCTCCATCGCTGCCCAATCTCCAATACCGACGTCAGATATGCAAAAACTGCCACGATGGTAACCAACTGCTTGGTGGACCTCGGGTAAACTCTTGGAGCGGAAATGCAGAGGTGTACGCTGCAGCATAGGACAGGCCGAGGTTGCGGAATCTGACCAGGCAGAGTTCCCCGAGGCGCCACTGACCGGGCGTTCGCGCGCCACCGGAGGCTACCGAACATCCCAACCCGCTTCTTCGAGACATGTATGGCCATCGCTACGACCAACATCGCGAGTCTTCCATCCAAGGAAGAAGCGAGGGATATGGTCCCCGCAAACTTGCAAACGGCGACAGTCTCGTTGGACCTTGTCCAAGACTTGCTTGCAAGCCTACGGGCTGTGTATCCGAATTGCGTTCTGGACGAGTGCCTGAAGGGGGCTGGCATCGTCAAAGAGTTCATTGACCATCCGGCCTCTCGGCTGACGCATGACCAACTGGTCAACCTCTACAAGGAAGTGGCCGCGGCAACAGGTGACGAAATGATGGGACTATGGAGCCGCCCCATCCGCGCAGGCGCGTTGAAGTACATTGTCCGTGCGGTTCTGGATGCCCCGACGATTAGCGTGGCGCTGTACCGGTTCACACAAGTCTGGAATTTGCTGCTGGACGACTATCAGCTAAACCTAGCTCAAGGTGAGAGCACTATATGCATGGAGTTGATTCCTCTCTCTCCAAATACGGTCGCGAACCGGTTCGGACATGCCTTGATGCTTAAACTCACTCACGGCATAGTCTCATGGCTGGTTGGTCATGAGGTCCCCGTCCACAAAGTAGTCTTTGCATTCCAGCGCCCGCCCTTCGCGGCCGACTACTCAATTCTCTTTCCTGCACCGATTGAGTTCGAGGGGGACATCTCCCGAATCTCGTTCCGTTCTGAGTTGGGAAAAGTTAGGCCGGGACGGAGTGCTGCCGACGTTCGTGCCTTCTTGGAAAGAGCCCCGCGCGATTGGATATTCACTTCCTTTCACGAGCATGCGCTCCGACTGAAGGTTCGTGAGTTGCTGTACGCAGACTTGCGTCGCACACTGAGCGAGGTTGCGCACCAACTGCACATGTCAGAGCGGACACTGATACGCAGGTTGCAAGACGAGGATTTGTCCTTCCAAGGCATCAAGGATGAGTTGCGCAGGGACTTAGCCATGCTGAACTTGGCGCGCAGGGATGTCT
This sequence comes from Cupriavidus sp. L7L, assembly GCF_004353535.1. Taxonomy (NCBI): domain Bacteria; kingdom Pseudomonadati; phylum Pseudomonadota; class Betaproteobacteria; order Burkholderiales; family Burkholderiaceae; genus Cupriavidus; species Cupriavidus sp. L7L. The sequence continues at coordinate 23,977 of NZ_SMNY01000041.1, read as the reverse complement.
CGTTGGCCGAGATTTCATACGCCTTGGGCTTTAGCACGCCTGCCGTGTTCCACCGGGCCTTTCGCCACTGGACCGGAATGACGCCAGGCACCTATAGAAGCGCCCAACAGCAACTGCGTTAGCTGAAGTACTCGCAGGCCTAAATGAATTCTTCGGCATCGTAACCCTTGTCCGCACCAATCACCACGCCTGCTCCCTTTCGCGTGGGGCCATGCGATAAGGCAACGTTTCGCCATACCCTGGTAACGCCGGCCTCACGAGCATCCTAACCACGCGCGCAACATCTCCCCCTTGCTCGCGAGTCCAAGACACCTAGTCGGCTAAAGTTCGCTCAACCGGAGTCCTTATCGGCGTGGGCACCGCATCCTGGGGCGGCAGACGGCGTTGGGCAGGTGGCAAACCACCCTCTTTCTGCCATAACCAAACAGCCCGACCTCGCCTCGTACCGCGCGGGAACAATACGGTGTCCACCACAGGACGTAACCCTTGTAGCGCTCGGACTGAATCAGCGCTCAACGTCAGCTCGAGACTGGCCGCCTGCTACCCGAAGCACGTTGCCCTCTGGCGTAACCTGCCGCGGAATGTCGTTGAATGTCAGCCTGCCCGGCCTTGACGTTGTGGCCAGCCGTAACGGTGATTTTTTCGCTACTCGACGCGTGCGGCTACTTGTCGCAGGAGGAGCCACACGGCTATTCTTCCGTTTGTGCGCCGATGGCTTCAGGTATTTCGCGGCGGAACTGCGCGCCTCCGGCGGGTTCCATACTTCTATGTAGCGCTCGCCGGCAAACGCCGATGTTGCAAGTACCATCGTTACCAAGCCGTAGAGGAGATTCTTGGCCAATATCGTCTCCGCGTTGTGTTTTGGCGACCGGAGCAAGTCAGCTTCTGGTCGCGGCGTATTCTCGCACACCGGGCCGCGAGCCAAACTCGGGTGTCAGCCGAACGCGACAGCCTGTTCGTGCACGACCTGAGACAGTCAGATTGACCCGAGGTTGAGCCCCGGCGCACCCGGTTGGAAGCTGGCGCTACGTTCGCGGAGGAAGGCGCGCAGGCCGACCGCGCGTCAGACTACCGGGTTGGCCGCTCCCGCAGCACGCCGGTCTCGATGTCCTCGCGCAGCACAGGCATGGCGGCTTTCTGCCGCAGGTGAACGGCATCTTTCAGCGACACAGTCATGTCTACGGCCAAGCGCTGCACCTGCGATTGTCTCGCACGACCGCTCACGCGCTTACCGGTCTGAGACTTGCTCAGACCCCTGATAATCAGGTCGAGACGGGCGCTCCACGATGGGACCCGATAGGCTGCGCAAGAACGCAACAACGTCTCGCAGTTCGTCCTCCGTCAAACGGATAGGCTTGCCCTCGGCGTTGCCCTTGCCGCTCTTGACCAACTCCGAGTGACCGACAGCCGCTGCAGGCGAACGCATGTAGTGCGTCACTACCTCGTCCAAGGTCGCGAACTGGCCCGCGTGCATGTACGGAGCCCGTAACGCTATGTTGCGCAAACTCGGAGTCTTGAAGGCACCGACCATGCTCGGTTCGTCGATGGCCATGAAGCTCAGCTCTTTGCAGGCCTGCGCGGGCATGTCGCTGTAACGGCTCAGGCAGTTGAACTCGTCCGCCAAAACCTTGGCTGTGGCAGGAGCGCGGCCACGGTCTGGGCGTGTTGATTCTCTGGGCGGAACGCCCGTGTTGTGGAAGGCTTGGTCGGTCAGGAGCGGACCGTTGTGACACGTCGCGCATTGAGCCTTGCCGATGAACAGACGCAGTCCATTGACCTCCTGGGCCGATAACGTGTGTTGGCCCGCGCGGTCACCAGCGAGAACCGCATCAACGTACCGGTCGAGGCGGGACTCGCCGTAGGTCACTGTCCGCTCGTAGGCTGCGATCGCCTTCCCGATGCTGGCGAAGACGCGGTTGACGGCATCTCGTTGCTCGTTTGTCAGCCGAGACCAGGCGTGCTTCTCGTCGGCGCTGCCAAGCGGGCTCGCGTTGGCCGGTAGGTCCTGCAGGTTCGGGAGGGGCCCGAACAACGACTCATACTCCCGCTGGTAGTGCATTCGCACAACCCGGGCGAACTGGACGCGGTTGCCGCCGTGCTCGACGCCATCCTCCAACGGACCCAACGCTTGAGACCACTGGCTGTCCTTGCGACCGTCCCAGAACAAGAACGGGCTGTACGCCGTCGCTGCGACTGGCATGGTGCGGCGCTTTCCGTCCCCGACGCCCCTTCCAACGGGCAGGCCATCCTGGAACTGGCGGTCAGGAGCATGGCAACTGGCGCACGACACCGCCCCATTACGAGATAGGCGCGTGTCCGCGAACAGCCGCTTGCCGAGCGCGACCGCTTCTGGCTTGTCTGCCACGGCATTCGACGGGTCGGGCGGCGGCGCAGGAAGCTTGTTCAGGCTCATCGTGGATAGGACGGCCCGCTCCTCGCTCGACCACGAGTCGAGGTGGTCCGTGGCGCCACCGGCGTGTCCGAAGCCGATGAGCAAGGCAAGCGGGGCCAGAACCCCGACCACAGCGGTGAGTACGCCCCTTAGCCTTCCGCGCTTGCTCGTCTGCAGCGACGCAGACAGCTTAGATTTGTGGAGCTGGCTCATGAAACTGTCTCCTTGACCCGAGACGCTTAGCGCTGAATCCCGGAGTCGCCGACGATGACGTTGAACACGGCTCCGTCGGTTACGTCACCGGCCTGAATTGCCAGACGCATGTCCCACCAGCCGGTCATGCTGAACTTCATGCCCTCGAGCGCGTAGATGCCAGGCGCTACCTCTCGTGTGATGCGGGGCTTGGTAGGAAAGCCGTGGCCGTGCTGCGGCATTCCCCCGTCGAAACCAATCGTGGCTCGCGACACGGGGGTCCCCTCGAGCGTCTCCACGCGCACCTGCCAGGCGTGCATCTGGTTGATAGCCGGGCCCGAGGCCGGTGGGTCCAAACGGACCATGAACTTGCCGTCGGAGCTAGGGTGCTGCAGCGAAAGGTCAAGGTTCGCCGGAGGTGTGCCACAGGCGGTAGTGAGAAAGGCAAACACGACTGCGACAAGCACAGTTGGCGCGGTGAGCTTGAGCATGGTTGGGATCCTGGGAAATGACGAGGGAACGAGTAAGGCCGGGCGCTCAATGAGGCACCTGAGAAAGGTGTTGGGCGTCCGGTGGCGCTTCGACGGCGCGCCGTGTGGCTAACGCACTGTGCGAGCAGCGTCGATGAGTCGCTGCAGGTCGGCCGGTACCGGCATGGGCTTGAAGCCGCTGACGTTGGTGCCGCCGGTATTTCCAGTAGGCACCCAATCCAGCCAGGTCTTCAACGCAGCAGCGACGAGTCGCCAGGCCTGCCCGAAGGCTTCACCTGCCATGTTCTGGCGGAGTGCCCAGCGGAACATCGCCCAGTGGGTGCGTACGTGTTCCGCCGTGGCTCCCTGGCCAAGGATGTGGGCCCGCTCAAGGTGAGTGAACGCCACGCCTGGCTCGCCTCGCGCTTCGCGCGCCGCCGCGGCATCGAGTTCGGCCTGGACATAGGGACGAATTCGAAGAGTGAAGGTAGTGCGGTACATCGTGAGCCTCCGGGACGGGCTGTTAGACTGAGCGAAATTATTGGGGCCGCGCACGGAAGGAACTTGAACGAAACGGCTGAGTTGGTGAGGTAGCGTCGTGACAACAATGCAAGGGGATTCCGTGCAACCGTCCGTCGGGCGCGGCCGTTTCTCGGCCATCACGTCCACGGGTCGCGGCTACTTCTGGCAAGGCGGCAGTCTCTGGATAGGTGAGGGTCAGGGCAGAACGCAGTGGCACGAGCACCATGCCCATCAACTCGTCGTCGCGTTGAAAGGTAGCTTTCGCTTTCGCACCGAGGCCGAAGGTGTCTGGACTGACTACAGAGGCGCCATCGTCCCGAGTGAATGCACGCACCAGTTCGAAGTTGATGGCCCCGCCGTCATGGCACACCTCTTCGTGGAGCCCGAAAGCAGCGCCGGGCGCGCCATCACCGCACGCTTTGGTTCAAATGCCATCGCCGAACTGCCGGCCGCAAGTGCCCGCGCGGCTGCCAGGTTGCTGTTCGAAGCCTTGCAGTCAAGCCAGTTGGCCAAGGACATGGTCGAGGCTGCATCGTTGGCAATCGCAGAGCTATGTGGGACCACTGCTAGGCCTGACAAAGACCTGGACCCGCGTCTTAGCCGGGCCTTGGACTATATTCGCTCAAATATTCGCAATCCCATCACACTGAGTGACGTGGCCTCAGCGGTCGCCCTGTCGGAAAGTCGCTTTCGGCATCTCTTCGTCGCCGAAACCGGCAGTTCCTTCAGAGCGTATCTCCTATGGCTGCGCATCAATCTGGCCATTGAGGCGGCCATGTCCGGTGCATCCTGGACAGAGGCAGCGCATGAGGCCGGATTTGCGGATTCGGCTCACCTTACGCGGACGCACAAACGCATGTTTGGCATCGAACCGACAGCACTGCGCCCTTAATCGCTCGGGTAAGGTGATGAAATGTCGATGTTTCAAAAGGTGCGCAGACGCTTGGCGAGGCTGAACCCCACATTTCCACTGGCAAGTGGGCCCACAATGTCTGAGGCACGTGCCCAGGGCGGCAAGAGCTACATCGAAGGACCGGGATGGTCGGACGTGAGCACTACACTGATTACCTTTCACCCTACGGCTAGGTCGAGCTTAGCCTGTGCAAAAAAGGGCCATCTGGAATATCCGGCTCGGCACAAGGCGAGAGGGAGGTTGGCGAAAAAATGGCCGCCGACATCAGAATTGCCGACGCCAACGCGGCCCCGGCCACCGAACCGGTGCTCGGGTAGGAACCCTCGTCGCCTGCCGCGATGTTGACCTAGACTTACGCGATGAGGTCGACCGGTGGCTGACTTGGCTGGATCGTCGCTTTGACCGCCAGATCGCCGATAATCGGTTGCGACATCTCGCGGGGTAGACTGATCGCCGCAGCACCATTTCTGAACGACCACTCGGCTAACCACCTTTGGTGGGCACATCTTTGTTGCGACTGCGGCCCAAGGCGGGCTAGACAATCGCGACTCGGCGGTAAGACACTCAGCATTCGGACAGACCTCCACTCGCAGGCGGATTCCCAATCAGGACGAACAAGGCGTCAAGCAGTTCGACTCAAGCGGTCGAGGAAGATGGTTGGCCTTTGGCGGCACGCAGAGAAGGGAGGAGGAACAACAATCCCACTAGCGGTCCTGGAGCCAGGTACCACGCCACATAGATGCCTTGCGACGGAAAGCTCGACGTGACCAACATGATTGAGACAATGGTTATCGCAAAACCGAAACTGTTCTGAATCGCAAGCGCACCGCCAACAAGCTCGGGCGGGCAGGCCTGGGCAGAGGCTGCTGAAAACTGTGCGGAATCCGCAATAACGGCGATTCCCCAGACCAACAGTGCGATAAGGCTTACCACTGCTCCGTAGGGTCGGATGAGGGGGTAGACGATACACATGAATCCCGAGACAGCCAGCGCGGTGGCAGCTACGGACTGGCTCCCAAACCTATTGCTCAAGCGGCCAGCGAGCAGGCAGCCGAAGGCACCGACAGCTATAACCATGAATGCCACGGCAGGTACATAGCCCGAAACCCCTCGCTCTACATCGCTGCCTTTCAAAGCATCCGCGACAAAGAAGGGGACTAGCGTCCAGAACGCGTAAAGTTCCCACATGTGCCCGAAATAGCCGCACGCTGCGGCGCGAAAGGAGCGGCTTCGGAACGCTCCGATTGAGGCGCCCCAGGAGAGCCTCCCTACGCGTCGGGGCGGGAGGAACGGGCCGTCTCCCAGCGCCAGAACGGCAAGCCCGCCTAACACTGCCAATGCGCTGGAGGTGAGCACTACCAGTTGCCAAGGCAAGCCTCCCCCGGCGGCGCGCACGAGGTGCGGCAGTGCCGAACCCAGTGTCAGCATCGCCACAAGTTGTCCCAAGGCCGACCCGGCGTTACCCCGAGTCCATCCGATGATCATTTTCATACCAAGCGGGTAAATCCCCGCGAGACAGAGACCGACCAAGAACCGAACGACCATCGCGTCGCCAAGGTCACTCGCCCCCAGCGCGAAAACTCCATTGAAGAGTGCTCCCAGGACGCTAGCGATAGCGAATATCCGGCTTGCTGAAAAGCGATCTGCCAAACCGGTGACGGCAAGCACTAACGTTCCGATGATGAACCCGAATTGAGTACAACTCGTCAATTGCCCGAATTGTGCCGTAGTTAGATTCCAAGCATGCGAAAGGCTTTCGACAGCGCTGTTTGGACTGAACCAGAGCGACGTGCCCAACAGCTGGCCGACGACGATAACCGCTTTAGGATTCCGACTGAGCAGCTTCATTGCTGCAGATCCGAACTAACTGCATACACTTGCGGTGCCGCTCCTCTCGCGAGGATGAAATCATCACCCTCGGCCTCCGCTCGATACCTAACCAAGTCCGCGATAGACATTGTACGGAGACCAAACCGGTCGGCAAAGTTCGCAATCTCAGCACCTTTCATCACGCTGCCGTCGTCGTTCACCAACTCCGAAATCACTGCTACCTCCGGTAGGCCGGCAAGTCGGCAAAGGTCCACCGCCGCCTCAGTGTGGCCACGTCTTTCCAAGACACCACCCGACTTGGCGATCAATGGAAAGATATGGCCAGGGCGTACAAAGTCCGCCGGTTCCATGCTAGAGGCCAACGCGTTGACAGTATTGCAGCGCTCCGTCGCGGAGATCCCGGTGGTGACACCGGCCGTACCGTCGACCGAAACGGTAAACGCCGTGCGATGTGGATCTTCGTTGTGTTGCACCATCAGCGGAAGATCCAACTCTACAGCCCTCTCCTCGCTAAGAGGCGCGCATACAATCCCCGATGTATGACGAATGATGAACGCCATAATGCCGGGGGTGCAATGAGAAGCGGCTACGATGAGGTCGCCTTCATTCTCACGATCCGCATCGTCGGTAACCACCACTAAGGCGCCGGCCCGAAATTCGGATACTATTTTTTCGATTGGTGCATTCTTCATGATCAACTCCATACACGCCCGCGGAGGAAGCGACCGAGATTCACAAGCACAATGAAGACCTCGGCAATCTGCCTCGAGGCGAATCGTATGACTTCCCGACGGATCTCACACACCTGTGGGGAGGATTTCCGTCCGCCGCGACCTACACAGACATAGAAGACGGCGTAGGCGCGGCATACAGCAAGGACCTAACAGTCAATCGAGGCCGCCGATACAGACATATTTCAGTTCGGTGTAGTCGTCGATACCGTACTTCGAGCCTTCGCGACCCACCCCGGACTCTTTGATGCCGCCGAAAGGCGCAACCTCGGTTGAGATCCGGCCGGTGTTGATCCCCACCATGCCATACTCGAGTTGGCCAGAAACCCGCCAAAAGCGCTTCAAGTCTCGGGTGAAGGCGTAGGCAGCCAAGCCCGCCGTAGTGGCATTGGCGGCGCGGATCACATCCTCCTCCGTGTCAAATCGCGTGATGGGGGCGACCGGTCCGAAGGTTTCTTCGGAGTTGATCACCGCTTCGGCAGGGACATCAGCTAGAACCGTGGGCAAGAAGAAGTTACCCGGTCCTGGAGCGCGGTTTCCGCCCGTAGTTACACGAGCTCCGCGTTTTACCGCATCCGCGACATGGGACGTCACCTTGTCAATTGCCCGCTGGTCGATGAGAGGGCCTTGGTCCGTAGGGCCGAGCAGCCCATTACCAAGACGAAGGGCACTCACCTTTACAGTGAGCTTTTCCACAAAATCATCATAGATGGCGTCCTGGACGAAAATCCGATTGGCGCATACGCAAGTCTGCCCAGCATTGCGAAACTTTGCTGCGATTGCTTCCGTCACAGCGAGGTCGATATCGGCGTCATCGAAGACGATGAAGGGCGCATTTCCCCCCAGTTCCATGGAGACCTTCTTCATGGTAGCGGCACAAGCGGCAGTGAGCATCTTCCCAACCGCTGTCGATCCCGTGAATGTGAGCTTTCTCACCAGAGCGTGACCGGTAAGCACTGAGCCGATCGCTGCCGGGCCGCCGGTTACGACGTTGATGACGCCCTTCGGGATCCCGGCTTCCTGCGCAAGGAACACCAAGGCTAGCGCAGATAATGGCGTGACATCGGAAGGCTTCAAGACAACAGTGCAGCCTGCGGCCAGCGCTGGAGCGAGCTTGCGGGTCACCATCGCGGAGGGGAAGTTCCATGGCGTAATTGCCGCTACAACGCCGACTGGCTCACGGAAAACCAGGAAACGCGTGTCCTGAGAGTGACTTGGAATCGTGTCTCCGTAAACTCGCTTTCCCTCCTCGGCAAACCACTCTATGAACGACGCCGCATAGCGAATTTCATTGAGCGCCTCCGCAGCCGGCTTGCCCTGCTCCGCAGTAAGGAGCGTGGCGAGATCTTCCTCGTGCTGAAGCACGAGCATATGCCATGCTTTGAGCCGAAGGGCTCGCTCTTTCGCGGTCAGGGAGCGCCATCTTGCGAAGGCCGCATGCGCGGCCTCTACCGCGCGCTCTGCTGCGTCGGCGCCGAGATTCGGAACGGTGGCGATAACCTCCCCGGTGGCCGGATTCTCGATATCGATCTTTGCACCGTCTGCCGCATCGGTCCACTCGCCGTTGATAAAAGCTTGCGTGCGCACTAGGTCCGGGCACTTCAGCAGACTTGCAGTCGAGTTGTTCATATGTATGGTCTCTGATTTTGGAAACTTGGCACATGCCGTCGCTGCGTCTGACTGTGACGGCATGTGTATCCGCGCATAAAAATTAGCTCTTGAGCTCGCTACCAGCCGTTTCCTTCATGGACACCGCTGCAATGATGGTAATAATCGCCAGCACGATGATATACGCCTGGAACAGCCAGCTCGCCCCGATGGACTGTGTCCACGTATTGAGATAGGGGGCCGTGCCGCCAAAGAGACCGACGGCCAGCGACGTGAGAATGCCGACACCCACCCCACGCACTCGTCCGGGGACAAGCTCAGCCATCAAAGCCGGATAGTGGGCGACGCCGATAGTCCATATAACAAGACCCAGGGCCTGTGCCACGAAGAGCGTCCAAGGTTGACTGGTCAGGAACATCTGAATCGGGATCACCATTACAGCGATGAGCGAAGCGAAGATGAGCATCGTGCGACGGCGCCCAATGCGGTCCGACATCGCGCCGAAGATCGGCAGAAAAAGCAAGGTGAGTGCCTGGGCGCAAAGACTCGCAACATAGGCGCCCTTTGCATCCATCTTATGGATTGCAATTGCCATCGCAGGGGCAAAGGCCACCCAGATGTAGTACCAAACATTCATTGCCGCGTTCAGCGCAATGACGCGAATGGTGAACTTCGCGATTTCGCCTTTCGACAACGGTTTGCTCTGCTCGCCTTTCGCTTGCTTCTTATGCATCGCGGAAAAGGCCTCAGTCTCAACAGCATTGCGCCGCATGAACAACGCATAGATGCCGAGGACCGCGCCGATCCCAAATCCCACTCTCCACCCCCAAGAGTTCATCTCCTCGCTGGAAAGAGTGGCGCTGAGAGCCGCAGCGACGCCGGTCGCAAGCATCACTCCGAGGATGACGCTCACGTAGACGGAACTCGCCCACAGACCACGCTTCTCTTTCGGTGCGATTTCCGCCACGTACACGTACGACACACCGGATTCGCCGCCATGCGCAAAGCCCTGAATTACGCGCATTAGAAACAGGGCCAACGACGCCCAAGATCCAATCTCAGCATAACTCGGTAGCAAAGCAATGCCCAAGCTTGCCGCGGCAAGCAGCACCATCGTAGTGACCAGCGCAAGACGCCTGCCTTTACCGTCTGCTAGTCGACCGAAAACAAAGCCGCCGATGGGCCGCGCGAGGAAACCACCCGCGAAGATCGCAAGCGTCGACAACAGTGCAGAAGTGGGATCCGACTTACTGAAAAAATTCGCTGCCAAATAGACAGAGAACGTGCCGTAAATGGTCCAGTCGTACCATTCGAGAATATTGCCAACTGCGGCGGCCTTGAGGGACCGCTTTCGTTCCGCGAGTGTATGTTTGCTGTCATCGACTCTAGCGACTGACAAATCCACTGCACTGGGGGCGGTAGAAATATTGATTGTCTCCATAATCATCTCTTTATAATGTTCGGCAATAATCGAAATCTATGAGAGGGACGCTCGTCACGTCCTTCTCTTACGCAACGACCATTTTTCAGCGTTGGTATTCAGCCCCGGGATGCGGACTGACCAAACGAGGTGAGCCCTTGAAGAGCTTTTCTCGCAGCGTTCCCTGCGTATATTCGGTTTTGTAGACGCCCCTCGCCTGCAGCTCCGGCACGACCAGTTCTACGAAGTCATTGATGCTTTCCGGAGCAACCGTGTAGGCCAGGTTGAATCCGTCGATGTCGGTCTCCTCCATCCACTGCTGGAGTTCATCTGCTACCTTCTTGACGGACCCCACAATGACGGGACCAGAGCCTCCTACAGCAAGGTGCTCAGCAACCTCACCGACAGTCCAGACGCGATTTGGGTCAGCGATCGTGAAGCGGTCAATCGCGGTATGCATGCTGTCGTTACGAATATGCTTCACCTCATCCTGAGGATCACACGACGAGAAATCGATGCCGGTCCAGCCGGACATCAATGTGAGCGCGCCTTCGTAGCTGGCATACTGTTTGTATTCGCGCAGCTTTTCCTGGGCTTCTTCATCGGTGCGCCCCACGATAACGTTCATCATGGCAAATACGACGAGGTCTTCGGGACGACGTCCTTGTTGAACTGCTGCCGCCCGCATCTTTTTGACGGTGTTTGTGAGCACATGCTTTGTGGGGCTGCTAACGAAGACACACTCGGCGTGCCGTCCGGCAAACGCCTGACCCTTGGGCGACGACCCCGCTTGATACAGAACGGGGGTTCGCTGGGGCGACGGCTCTGACAGATGGATACCGTTCAAGCGGAAGTACTCGCCGTCGTGGTTGACCGCATGCACCTTCGATGGATTTGCGTAGATGCCGCGTGCGCGATCCCGGCATACGGCGCCATCTTCCCAGCTACCCTCCCAAAGCTTGTACATGAGTTCCATGTACTCTTCGGCGATGTCGTAGCGTGTGTCGTGGTCGGTCTGCTTTGTTACGCCGCTAGCCTTTGCCGCACTGTTCAGGTAGCCCGTTACAATGTTCCAGCCCACTCGTCCGTTCGTGAGATGATCCAATGTCGTCATCTTGCGCGCAAAGGTATATGGCGGCTCGTACGACAGCGCGCCAGTTACACCGAAGCCGAGATGTTCCGTAACCGCGGCCATTGCCGGTACGAGCAAGAACGGATCACAGTTTGGAACCTGAACTCCGTTGCGCAGCGCCGCGTCACAGTTGCTTCCGTATACGTCATAGACGCCGGTGACATCTGCGAGAAAAATCCCATCAAACTTCCCCCGTTCGAGGACTTTGGCCAGGTCTTGCCAATATTTGAGGGTGGTGTATTCGGATGAGCGATCACGAGGATGACGCCAAAGACCCTGGGACTGGTGCACACCTGTATTCATATCGAATGCGTTAATTCGAATCTCTTTTTTCATTTGATGATCCCCTATGGAGTGATATTTTTTGGATGTGCGTCTCCCCGCCCCGCAATTTCTGGGGCGTGATTGGGGAAGACCTTCGCGTAACGGAATTAGGCTGCTTCGAGCTCAGCGAGAGCGGTGAGCTGTCCGCCGTAGTACACCAGCGGTTCCTTATCGTGGACGTGAGTGCGTTCGAGCCGACCGACGACAATGGTGTGGTCGCCTTCGGAGATGGTATTTTTAACAATGCACTCACCTTGAGCGAGTGCCCCGTCAATCAGCGGGCTGCCGACGGCGCCGATCGTATGGCGGACATTCTGAAATTTCTCCTCGCTCTTCGAGGCAAAGATCTTGCAGATGTCGGTTTGCTCAGAAGCCAGAAAGTTGATGCAAAAGTGGCCGCTGAGTGTGATGGCGCCGAGAGTGTTTGACGAGTTGTTGAGACAGATGAGGAAGAGTGGCGGAGCCAAGGACAAGGACGTGACGGCACTCATCGTAATGCCGTGGGACTTGCCCTCGCTGTCTCGCGTTGTGATAACCGCGACTCCTGTAGGAAAGCGACCGGCGAAACGGCGAAGATCGACTGTGTTGGTATTGGGGGGCGTGTCCATGAATGTCTCCTTGTCTGGGTGATGTCATTCTGGTACACCCCACCAATCGATTCAAACGAAAAAAAACATCGCTTATTGATCGATTTTTTCGAAGCCTCGTGGCCTTAATACGTTCCTTCGACAGCCAAAATGTTATCTTTTGTGCATTCGTTCGGATAAGCTGGTACGGCACAGCCGCGTATCGAACGTGGCCGCACCGTTCAGTTCGGTCCAGGCATCAGGCGCCAGGCAATCTCTTTGTTCGACAATGTCCAGGTCCCGATGGAGGCGCGGAACATCTATGCCTTGGCCAATGAAAACCAGCTCTTGGCGCCAGTCGCCGAAGCCGTCTTTCCATTTTTTTGAGAAGGGCATGACGTCCGTAGTAGTTGCTCGGGCCATCGCGCCTGCCCGATGTGGCCGATGAAGCGCACCACCGACCGACATATCCCCCAATTCAATTCATGCCCTGCATAGGTAAGCAGTCCTGTCTCCAGGAATCGCCTGGCGACCCAAAAGTAGCCTTCGCTATTAGACGACACCCGTCGGAGTCTCCCGCAGGCGAGCAAAAGCTCTCAGGACTGTCCTTGGCGAAACACGCGTCCGAGCGAGAAGCGCAAGCGATAGATCGGCACATTCAGATTCCTTTCTATATACTCGACGATCTTCGGGTATAGGTCGATGTCTCGCTCAGGTCCGGCAGCCGAACTCCGAAGTTCCAGTGTGTTCAGCGACGCATCCAAGTACTTCCCCTCGCGCCATCACGGAAGCCTATGCTGAGTTCCTGAGCATCGCACGCAATGGTGATGCGACAAGGTGTTGAGGACGGATACCTTGCAAGGTGTGCCGAATAACCAAGCTCGCTGATGAGCCCATCGGAATTACGCTAAAGTGAACACGAAGCAGTTAGAAAGTTTTCTGACGATTGCAAAATTAGGAAGCTTTGCCGCCGCCGCGGAGCGCCTTCATGTTACGCAGTCGACTATCTCGGCCAGAATTCAGGAACTGGAGGAAACGCTTGGCGTTGCACTGTTTGATCGCTCGCAACGGCAAGTCCACCTCACGCCAAAAGGTAGAGACCTGATCGCGTATGCGCAACAGGTTTCAGATTTGTTCGCTGAGATCAAAGAACAAATTGCATCTACGAATTCAATGACAGGGGTAGTAAGAGTCGGCGTTACGGAGCTCGTTGCATTGACGTGGCTCTCTCACTTTGCAAAGCTGGTTCGCAAAGAATATCCAGGCATACTTTTAGAATTCGCCGTCGGCCTCAATCCATTTCTTCTGGAGGGAATTCGAAGCGGAGAATTGGATATTGCCGTTATCGCAGGACCTACTTCCGACACTGAGCTATGTGCTTCACATTTGGGAAATGTGCATTTCTATTGGATGTGCGGATCTACTTTCGAGTTGCCTGAAGGAACCCTCAATGCCCGCGACTTGCGCAAGCTTCCCATTATCTACCAAGGCACCGATTCTTTCACCACGCAAGTAACCAATCGATGGCTTGGTCTGCCAACCATCAAGCGCCAGCGCGGAACGTCTTGCAATAGTTTAGCCGCCGTCAAGTCGCTCACAGTCGCCGGTGTAGGTATAAGCCTATTGCCCGATGGAATTTTTGCAGACTCGCTAGCCTCGGGCGAGCTTGTAAAACTTTCGACCGATCCGCCGGGCCTAGATATGCCATTCACGGTGATCTACTTAGAGCGCTCGTCGTCAAAACTCTTTGCCGAAATCGCCTCGTTATGCAAAGTTTCGAGCTCGTTCAACTGACCCAGCTACGGTCGCGTGATGAAAGCATCGGCCGGCATTTTAGCCAGGAACCGTCGGTTGCGCTGGTGGCGGGCGACTTTTTTTCCTCGATGCTCGTAGCGCTCTCCTTCGAGCCAATCCTTTCGCCATTGGCTCATCTGCCGTTTCACAAAAAATAGTTGAAGGAAAAAAAATAATTTTATTATTTGGCGGCAGATAATAATCCGTTTCCCTGCAAAGACCAAAAGCGCGTGGTGGCGGGTCGTAACCGCTGACAAGGCCTCTCGACCTGACTGCGGCCAGGAAGGGCAATCGGTAGCAAACGCCCCCTGCTCATATCTCCGAAACCCCTGCAGCAAATGGTTGTATGCTATGAGAACCGATTTACTCCCAGCAGCCCTCCGTGACTTTACAGCAACTAGAAACATTCTATTGGATTGTTCAGCTCGATGGGTTCGCCCCCGCCGCGGAACGGCTTTGCGCAACGCAATCCACCGTCTCAATGAGGTTGCGTGAGTTGGAGCGGAGCCTGGGCGTTGAACTCTTTGACAGAACTCAGCGCAAGGCTCGGCTGACCCCGCGTGGGCGTGAGGTATTGGACTATGCGACGCGCATTCTGAACCTGTCCTCGGAGCTCTCTCATCGTGTTGCGGCTCCGGATTCCGTGAGTGGCACCATCCGAATGGGTGTCGCGGAGGTCGTCTCCATCTCTTGGCTTCCCGCGCTAATCCAGACGATCGCAAGGGAGTATCCACAGGTACGATTGGAGATCGACGAGGCTCTCACCAGCGACCTGATGGATTCACTCGCCCAGGGCGAACTCGACCTGGTACTCGCTCCCGGCCATACGCGCATGCATGATGTCTCCGCGATTTCGCTCGGGACAGTCGAGTTCGCCTGGATGGCAAGTCCGGGATTGGTGTCAGTACGAGACGTCCATACGCCGACCCAACTAGCCCAGTATCCGATCATTGGGCTTAAGCCCCAGTCGTTCCATAGCGCGGCAATTGATGCATGGTTCCTGCGCGATCACGCGCATTGCCATTACTTGGCACGATGCAAGAGCATGGGGGTCGCGGCCTCTCTGGCGATGGCAGGAATGGGGGTGACTTATCTGCCCCTGCCTAATTTCCAGCGTCAACTCGAGGAAGGCTTACTGGAAATCATTGAGGTTGCCAATCCATTTGATCCAGTGGAGTTTGTCGCAGCCGTATCCCCAGAACACACCTACTCCCTTCCCAGCGCCATCGCCGAAATCGCCCAGAACGTCAGTGAATTCCGGAAGCAGTAGCCAGTTGCGCCGCATGCAGCACAATTGGTCTGCCCTAGAAGAGGTGTGAAGGCCCCATCTTAAACATCAAATTTATCGATGTGATACAGAAAAAATATATCGTTTGAATCAAACTATCGCCACTCCTAGGCTTGTAACAAATCACAGACGACCCACCGCCACGCTCGGCCGGTCGGGTAAGCCTCCAGGAGACCGCGATGGACCTCATCGTCGAAAGACCGCCTGCCGCAATCCCTGCAGGGACAAAAGCAACTGGCAAGTTCCCCGTTTCGATCCGTTCAATTAGCCAGCTCGCTGCCGACATCCGCGCATTCGAGTTGGTAGACCCGACTGGCGCGCCATTGCCGGCTTTCTCCGCCGGCGCACATATCGACGTACTCCTCCCGTCCGGCCTGATTCGCCAGTACTCGATTTGCAGCGATCCAACCGATGTCAGCCGCTACGTCGTCGCGGTGCTAAAGGATCCTGCGGGGCGTGGCGGCTCGGTGGAAATGCATCAGCTCACCGCCGGAGACCCCCTGCTGATCTCGGCGCCACGCAATCACTTTCCGTTAGCGAGCGCGGCTACGCACCATGTCTTCGTAGCCGGTGGTATCGGCATCACCCCCATTCGTTCCATGATGACCGTCGCGCTAGCGCGGGGCAACACGTTCCAACTGTATTACTGCACGCGCTCCCCGGAGCGTACGGCTTTTCTTGAGGAACTACTTCCGCTCATGAAAGCCTGCGTTGCAGTGGTCCACCATGACGACGGCAATCCCGCGAACGGGCTTGACCTGAGCGCAGTCCTGCGCGAACAGCCGGCGGGTGCGCATCTCTACTATTGCGGCCCCTCCCGCTTCATGGATGCCGTCGATGCCAGCTCCGCGCACTGGGTGCCCGGCACCCGGCACTGCGAGCGCTTCTCGCCCCCCAAAGCGGCCGCCAGCGCAATGCCGGACGCTGCGGATGCACCGTTCGACATCTGCCTCGCCCGCTGCGGCAAGACCTTCACGGTGCCGCCGGGGAAAACGATCGTCCAGATCCTGCGGGAAAACGCAGTCGACGTCGACGTCTCCTGCGAGGAAGGCTACTGCGGTACCTGCATGACGCGATATCTGCACGGTGACCCCATCCATCGTGACAGCGTCCTCGACGAGGACGACCAGCAGGAGTTCGTAATGATCTGCTGCTGCCGCGCCCGAAGCGAAATCCTGACCCTTGACCTGTAGGCGAGCGATCGCTGCGTTCTGCATCCCCAAAAAGACGAGGAGACCATAGAAATGAGCAAGTTCGAATTCGTGAAGAATTGTTGGTACCCGATCGGCTTCTCGCGGGAATTTCCCGCGCAGGAGCTTAAGGGCTTTAAGATTGCCGGCAAGCCCATCGTCATGTGGCGTACCAGCGATGGCGAGGTGGTCGCGTTTGACGATCGCTGCTGTCACAAGCGCTTCCCGCTCTCCCAGAGCAAGCTGCTTGACGACGGTCGTCTCGAATGTGCGTACCACGGCCTTTGTTATGACGCGACCGGGCAGTGCGTGGAAATTCCGTCGCAGCCGGGCAAGGTTCCGCCGCAGGCCCGTCTGCATGTCATTCCAGTACGGGAAACTGATGGCGTAGTGTGGGTATGGCCTGGCGAGCAGAAGGCTGCCGCCGACATCGAGCCACCTCGCACGCCCGAAGTGACTTCCGCGGACAAGGATGCGGTCGGCTCGCCGCAGCCGCTGGAAGTGCCGGCCAACTACCTACTGCTGATCGAGAACCTGCTCGATATCACGCATTTCTATCCCCTCCACGACGGCAATATCGGCGACAAGGCGAACAGCCTGATTCCCGTGCAACTCGAAGAAGGCAATGTCGCGGGCTACGACTATGTCAAGACCATCCGCCACGTCCACGGCTATCAACAGCCTCCCTATCTGCGCGAGTGGTTCCACTACGATGAAGTCGAGCGCCTGCACACGCACTGCATGGTGAGTCCCGGCCTGACCCGCGTCGAAATGCGCGTTGCACCGGAAGGCCAGCTCGGCACCGCGATGGAACGCGGCTACACGCTCCTGCATTTGCACTATCCCGTGGATGAGGCCAACCTGGTATGGCGCTGGAATGTCTCCTGCACGAAGGGACATACGACGCTGAGCGACACCAGCATTCTCACCGCCCACAAAGTGGCCGAGATGTTCCCTGAAGTGGTCGCGCAGGACCAATGGGCGCTGGAGCGGCAGCAGAAGATGTTCGACTATCCGGACGACGACTACTCCGAACTCTTCCTGAAAACGGACAAGGCACTGCGCCGTGCCCGGCAGATCCTCATGGGCATGCAGCGGCAGGAGCGCCAGGAAGAAAAGGCCATCATCCCCATCCATCCCCAGCCCGCCGAAGCCGCTGCCTAGAGCATAGCGCCACTGACTACAGAGGCCCGATACGGGCCCGCAACCCTCTGGTGAGGAGACAAATCATGGAAGCACAGGAAATCGCCCTGTCCGGGCCCCTGTCAGAGAAGACATGGATGCAGCGCGCAATCGGGTCGTGCGTCTATCTGTTTGAGCGTCTGATGCCTGACCCGTTTGTGATCGTGATCTTGCTGACGGCGATGACGGCGGCCTGTGCAGCCGTCTTTGCCCCCGGCGGCTCGGTCAGCAACATCCTCTCCGGCTGGTACAAGGGAATTTTCGGGATTTTCACCTTTGCTTTCCAGATGGTACTGGTGCTGGTCACGGGCTACGCCCTGGCCAGTGCGCCAATCATCCGGAGCGGCTTGCAACGTCTCACCATGCTCGCCACCGGGCCCCTCTCAGCGGTCGCGCTGGTCTCGATCGTGGGTGCCTTCGCCACGTTCCTCAACTGGGGGTTCGGGCTTGTAGTCGGCGCGATGCTGGCCAAGGAAGTTGCCAAGCGGGTGCGCGTCGACTTCGCCTGGCTCGTCGCTGCAGGCTACACCGCCTGGGTTCTGTGGGCCTTTACCGGCATGTCCAGTTCGATTGCGCTGTCCATTGCCACACCGGGGAACCCGCTCAATATCGTCGAGCAACACACCCGCGCCGTCGTACCGCTGGCACATACAGTGTTCTCCGGCTGGAATCTTGCTGCGGGACTCATCGCCACGCTGCTGTTGCCACTGGTGTTCATGATGATGCGCCCGTCGGACAGCGACACAATCGCCGCCGATCCAAAGGCAATCGAGGCCAGCGAAGCCGCCGTCTCTGCTCCCAAGCGGCGGGACTGCCTCGCCGGCTTGCTGGAAAGGTCGCGGCTGTGCTCGCTAGTGTTTGTGGTGGCAGGGGCAGCTTATCTCGTGCAGCACTGGAGCGCGAGTGGCATTCACCTGGATATCAACACTGTCATCTTCATCTTCTTGCTCGCCGGGCTGTGCCTGCACGGAAGCGCTGGCGCCTATGTTCACGCAGTGACGGAAGCGGCGAAGGTGACCGGTCCCATGCTGCTGCAATATCCCTTCTACGGGGGCATCATGGGAATCATGCATGCAACTGGCTTGGCGGAGGTCGCTTCTGCATCGTTCATCCGCTTCGCCTCCACGGATACGCTGCCGTTCTGGAGCTATCTTGGCTCCATCATCATCACCATCTTCATTCCCAGCGGTGGTGGTCACTGGGCCGTGCAAGGCCCCTTCACGATCCCGGCCGCACAACAACTTGGCTCAACCCTGGCGGGCACCTCGATGGCCGTCGCCGCGGGTGAATTGGCCGGCAGTCTGCTGCAGCCCTTCTGGGCCATTCCCGTCGTCGCCATCGCTGGCGTTGGTGTGCAGCGGGTGCTGGGTTTCACGTTGGTCAGCTTCATCACCGCAGGGACCTTCTTCGGATTGCTGTACCTGCTGGTCGTGCCGCATATCAGCGCCTGACCGATGCTCTCCGGCGGAACGGCAGCTAATTCCGCCGGCTTCACTCTTCAATCCACTCCAGGATTCAACGATGACTAACCCAAGACAACCCACCCTTCCACTGGAAGGCGTCCGGGTGATCGAGATCTGCAATGTGGCTGCGGGCCCCTATTGCGCCATGCTGCTCGCCGACATGGGCGCCGAGGTCATCAAGATCGAACATCCAGAAGGCGGCGATACATTGCGCAGCTGGCCACCCATTTCGGCCGGCTACAGCGAGAACTTCGCTTCCCTGAATCGGAACAAGCAGTCGGTGACACTCGATCTTAAGGCTCCGGACGACCTTTCGCGGGCACTGGATCTGATCGACACGGCGGATATCCTCGTCGAGAACAACCGGCCCGGTGTCATGGATCGACTGGGGCTGGGGTACGAAGCCTTGCGCGAACGCAATCCGCAACTGGTCTACTGCTCGATCTCCGCCTACGGCCAGACTGGCCCGCGCGCCAGCGAAGGCGGCTTTGACCTGACCTTGCAGGCCATGAGCGGCATCATGAGCGTGACAGGCGAGCCAGGCGGCCCGCCTGTGAAGTGCGGGGTACCGATCGCGGATTTTTCGGCCGGTCTCTATGCCGCATTTGCCATCGTCTGCGCGCTCCAACAGGCAAGCGCAACCTGTAAGGGAACGCACGTTGATATCTCCATGCTCGGTGCCACGCTTGGCATTGCTGCATTGCAGACGTCTGAGTTCTTCGGCAGTGACCGCGATCCGGTCAAACTGGGCAGCGCCCACCCCCGCAATGCCCCCTATCAGGTGTTTGCCTGCCGCGATGGCTACTTTGGCATGGCGGCTGGTAACAACGCGCTGTGGGGCTCGGTATGTAGCGTCATGTCGCGCGACGAGTGGCGGGCTGATGGCCGCTTCACCAGTCCCATGCTGCGGGCCAAACATCAGGTGGAACTTCGCACGCTGCTGGAGGCCGAGTTCATTCGGGAAGACGCTGCGACGTGGCTGGAGCGCTTCCGGGTGGCCGGCGTGCCGTGCGCGCCGATCAACAGCTACTCCGACGTGCTGGCCGACGAACAGGTCGAGTACATGCAGTGGGTCCAACCCCTCACGCTGCCCAATGGGGTGGAAACCCGCACCTTTGCCTCACCGATTCGCATGTCCGGACTCAACCTGCCGATCCGCAGTGCCCCACCGGCGCTGGGAGAACACAACGCGACGATTCTAGGTGTAGCCGAAGTATCCAGTGAGGAGATCACGCAATGCATGACACCCTGATCGTTAATCGGGACGGCGATTCTGTCACGCTCACGCTGAATCGACCCGACAAGTTGAATGCCTTGTGTCCAGAACTCGTGGAAGCATTGATCGAGGCGATCCAACTGGCTCACGCCGATGGACATGTCAGACTTATCGCCTTTCGTGGTATGGGACGCAACTTCTGCGCGGGATTCGACCTGGGCAACCTCGGCCAGGAAACGGACGCGAGCCTTCTCCTACGCCTGGTCAGGATCGAAACGCTGCTGCAACTGATTGCGTACTCCCGCTGCATGACCGTAGCGTACGCGCATGGCAAGAACTTTGGCGCCGGCGTCGATCTTTTCGCCGTCTGCAAAAGACGTTATGCCACGTCGGACGCAAAATTCCGCATGCCCGGTCTGCTGTTTGATCTGGTGCTTGGAACACGGCGTTTCGCCGCACTCGTCGGCGCCGAACGGGCCCGTGAAATTCTCCAAACCGTGCGCGAGATATCCGCCGATGAAGCCAGCCAGATTGGTCTGGTTTCTCGCATCACCGAGCAGGATGACTGGACTGCCATCTTCGCACGTGACCTCAAGGAGGTGGCCATGCTTTCCTACCGCGCGCAGCAAAGCCTATACACAGCGGTGCATCAATCGACAGCGGATATCGACATGGCGGCATTGGTCAGGTCGGCCGCGGAGCCAGGATTGCGGCGCCGCATCGAGCAGTACCTTGGTCGATAGACCGGCTCCATTTTGCCACTGTAGACACGCGACACTTATGAAAACGAAAGCTGCAATCGCCTGGGAAGCCGGCGCCCGGCTGACCATCGAAGACGTGGACCTGGACGGCCCGCGCGCCGGGGAAGTGCTGGTGGAAATGAAGGCCACCGGCATCTGCCACACCGACTACTACACGCTGTCCGGCGCCGACCCGGAAGGGATCTTCCCGGCGATCCTGGGCCATGAAGGCGCGGGCATCGTCACCGATGTCGGCCCCGGCGTGACCTCGCTCAAGCCCGGCGACCACGTGATCCCGCTGTACACGCCGGAATGCCGCCAGTGCAAGTTCTGCCTGTCGCGCAAGACCAACCTGTGCCAGGCGATCCGTTCGACCCAGGGCAAGGGCCTGATGCCGGACGGCACCTCGCGCTTTTCGATCGACGGCAAGCCGATCTTCCACTACATGGGCACGTCGACCTTTGCCAACCATATCGTGGTGCCGGAGATCGCGCTGGCGAAGATCCGCCCCGATGCGCCGTTCGACAAGGTCTGCTACATCGGCTGCGGCGTCACCACTGGCGTGGGGGCAGTGCTGTTCACCGCCAAGGTCGAAGCCGGCGCCAATGTGGTGGTGTTCGGCCTCGGCGGCATTGGCCTGAACGTGATCCAGGGCGCGAAGATGGTGGGCGCCGACAAGATCATCGGCGTGGACCTGAACCCCGAGCGCCAAGCGATGGCGCGCAAGTTCGGCATGACGCATTTCGTCAACCCGAAGGAAGTGGAAAACGTCGTCGACCATATCCTCCAGCTTACGGACGGCGGCGCGGACTACTCATTCGAATGCATCGGCAACACGCAGGTCATGCGCCAGGCGCTGGAGTGCTGCCACAAGGGCTGGGGCAAGTCCATCATCATCGGCGTGGCCGACGCCGGCGCCGAGATCTCGACGCGTCCGTTCCAACTGGTGACCGGGCGCGAGTGGAAAGGCTCGGCCTTCGGTGGCGCGCGCGGGCGCACCGACGTGCCGAAGATCGTCGACTGGTACATGGAAGGCAAGCTCAACATCGACGACCTGATCACGCACACGCTGCCGCTGGAGCGCATCAACGAAGGCTTCGACCTGATGAAGCGCGGTGAGTCGATCCGCTCGGTCGTGTTGTACTGAGGCGCGCCATGATGGAACTGATCTCGCAACATGGCTACCATGGCGGCGTGCAGCGCTTCTACCGCCATGACTCGGCGGCGATCGGGCTACCGATGCGGTTCTCGGTGTTCCTGCCGCCGCATGCGCAGGGTGGCGCGAAGGTACCGGTGCTGTTCTACCTGGCCGGCCTGACCTGCACCGAAGAGACCTTCATGATCAAGGCCGGGGCGCAGCGCTTTGCCGCCGAGCACGGCCTGATGCTGGTGGCGCCCGACACCAGCCCGCGCGGCGCGGGCGTGCCGGGCGAGGCCGATACGTGGGACTTCGGCGTGGGAGCGGGCTTCTACCTCGACGCCACCTGTGCGCCGTGGAGCAGGCACTGGCGCATGGAGAGCTACGTTACCGACGAACTGTTCGACCTCGTCACCACCGCGCTGGCCGGCGATGCTGACCGCGTGGGGATTTTCGGCCACTCGATGGGCGGCCATGGCGCTCTGGTGCTGGCGCAGCGCCATCCCGAGCGCTTCCGTTCGGTATCGGCCTTCGCGCCGATCGCCGCGCCGTCGCGCTGCCCGTGGGGAGCAAAGGCGTTTGCCGGCTACCTCGGCGACAACAAGAGTGCCTGGGCAGATCATGATGCTACTGCGCTGATGCGGAAACAGATCCATCCACCCTTTTCGGACGGAATCCTGATAGACCAAGGACTATCAGATCAGTATCTGCACGAGCAACTTCTGCCTGACGCGTTTGCAGAGGCCTGCGCTCACGTTGGTCAACGCCTCATTCTCCGACGGCATGAAGGCTACGACCACGGCTACTACTTTATCGCTTCCTTCATAGCGGATCACATTCGCTTCCATGGAAGCGTCCTAAATGGTTCACGCCGACCGTTGTTGACCATCTCTGCGACCTAGGATGCTCCATCAGGAAAAAATCCCTTGATTCCAGCTTAATGCGATCCAAGCCGCTGCGCTGTAACCGAATGCTTGCCATCGCATCGTCCTGTCACATCCCGCCCCTCTCTTACCTCAAAGGAGTTTGAATTATGGCAATCTTTACCCACATTGTTATCGGCACCAATGACCTGGAGCGTGCCCGCGCATTCTATGACGACGTGCTTGGTACGCTTGGCATCACGCGCGTCATGAATCTGGACACGGCCTCGCTATGGGGCGTAGACGGTCCGGAGTTCATGGTCACCAAGCCAGGGAACGGCCTGCCATCCACGTATGCCAATGGAGGTACTGTCAGCTTTGCCGCGCCCAATCGCTCCGCGGTCCATGCCTTCCATGAGGCCGCAATCGGTAAGGGTGCGCGAGATGAAGGCGCACCCGGCCCCCGGAATTTTACCCCTACCGCTTATGCGGCATATGTGAGGGACCCCGATGGCAACAAGATTTGCACTTATTGCTTCGATCCAGCGTAAGCCAGTCAATGCTGCGAGCCCCTTTATGCGGCGAAAGGAGTTACCGTATCGGCTCTCGTCGCATGGCTGAACCACTCTAGAGCGTTATCGTGCGGCGTGCCATCTTCGGCGCCGCACGATTCTATTATTTTAGGGGAGGCTACTGATCAATCCACCCTATAAGGAGCGCCTTATAGGTGGATTGGGCTACTGATGGGGTCATCGTACTTTGCGTGCGAAATCTGGCGGTATGAGGTAGCCTGATCGAGGCGGACACGCTTGGTCCTTAGATTAAGATCGTGGATCAGGAGTGTGCACAGATGAGCAAGGCAAGACAGACGTACGGGGAAGAGTTTCAGGCAGAGGCCGTGAGACTGGTGCTGGAGCAGGGACTGACGCTGCAGTCGGCCGCGCAGCGCCTGGGGATTCCGAAGGGCACGTTGACGAATTGGGTGTCGAAAGCCAAGGCGCCT
>NZ_SMNY01000040.1:0-143085 GCF_004353535.1 Cupriavidus sp. L7L | reverse complement strand
CTGGCGGGCCTAGCGGGCTTTGCGGCGTCGCGCGCGGGTGGCCGCCGGGGCAGGTTGCGCGTCGGCGGCAGCCGGCTGGGGCGTGGCGCGGCCTCGGGCAGGCGGCAGCGTGCGTGCCGGCTCGGCGCCCGCGATGCGGCGTTCGCGCAGGTGGGCCTTGGCACGCTGCAGCCCGGCGGCAACCGTTTCCGCGCGCTCCAGTGCCACGCCCGCGGCCAGCACGTCGCCAAGCACCAGGTGGCTGATGCGCGAGGTCATCGGCGTATAGACCTCGCTGTCTTCCTCGACATCGGAAAACACGCAAACGTCGGCCAGCTTGGCCAGCGGCGAGCCGCTGTGGGTGATCGCCAGCACGCTGGCGCCGCTGCTGCGCGCCAGCGTGGCGGCAGTCAGCATGTCCCAGGTGCGGCCGCTGTTGGACACCAGCACCGCCACGTCGCCGGCGCCGAGCAGCGCGGCGGACATGCTGAAGACATGCGGGTCGGAATAGGCGACGGTCGGGATGCCGAGACGGAAGAACTTGTGCTGGATGTCGAGCGCGACGATGCCGGAATTGCCGCAGCCGTAGAACTCGATGCGGCGGGCGCGCGCCAGCAGGTGGATGCCGTGTTCGATCTGGTCGGCCGACAGCGCGTTGCGCACGCTCATCAGCGTGGCGATGGTGCGGTCGAACACCTTGCCGGCGATGTCGGCGGGGCGGTCGTGGGCGTCCACATCCTGGTGCACGAATGGCATGCCGCCGCCGACGTTCTGCGCGAACTGCAGCTTGAACTCGCGGAAGCCGTCGTAGCCCAGTGCGGCGCAGAACCGTGCGATGGTGGGCTGCGACACGCCTGCGCGCTCGGCCAGTTCGGGCATCGACAGGCGGATCACGGCGGCGCCGTGCTCGGCGACGTAGTCCGCCAGTCGGCGTTCGGAGGGGCGGAGCGTGTCGTAGACGGCAAGGATTCGGTCGCGCATGGCGGCGGGCGGATATCAGGTTGTTCGGGATTCTCTAATGTAGAGATTCTACATCCGTTGGCGAGGCATCGTGCCCGAAATCGTGCCCGCCTGGCTGTCAGGGTTTGCCCGTGATGTGGGAAAACAAGCAAGATTGAGCGCCATTGTGATGCATGATCCAGTCGACGGCGGCATTGCTATCGGTAATAATGTAGAAAATCTACATGCGATCGCGCCGCTTTGGTGCTACGCCCCGACAAAAGGAACGCCTCCGCCATGCCCATCGCCGTCCATGCCGAGCTGTTGGCCGTCACCGAACGCATCGTTGCCCGCAGCCGCGCCAGCCGTGCCGCCTACCTTGCACGCTGCGAGCGTGCGCAAGCCGAGCTGGGACCGCTGCGCGGCATGTCCTGCGCCAACCTGGCGCACGGCTTCGCCGCACTGCCAGCCAACGACAAGCTGAAGCTGCGCGTCGACCATGCGCCCAATCTCGGCATCGTCACCGCGTACAACGACATGCTGTCGGCGCACCAGCCCTATGAGCGCTACCCCGGCGTCATCCGCGAAGCCGCGCGCGCGGTCGGGGCCGTGGCGCAGGTGGCGGGCGGCGTGCCGGCGATGTGCGATGGCATCACGCAGGGCAACGCCGGCATGGAGCTGTCGCTGTTCTCGCGCGATGCGATTGCCATGGGCACGGCCATCGCGTTGTCGCACAACACCTTCGATGCGGCGCTGATGCTGGGCGTGTGCGACAAGATCGTGCCGGGCCTGCTGATGGGCGCGCTGCAGTTCGGCCACCTGCCGGTAGTGTTCGTGCCGGCGGGCCCGATGGCCACCGGCCTGTCCAACAAGGAGAAGGCGCGCGTGCGCCAGCTTTACGCCACCGGCCAGGTTGGCCGCGATGCGCTGCTCGAGGCCGAATGCCAGGCCTACCACGGGGCCGGCACCTGCACCTTCTATGGCACCGCCAACAGCAACCAGTTCCTGATGGAGATCATGGGCCTGCACCTGCCCGGCGCGGCCTTCGTCCACCCGGACAGCGGCCTGCGCGATGCGCTGACGGCCGCGGCGGCGCAGCGCGCGATTGCGCTGAGTGCGCGCGGCAGCGACTACCTGCCGCTGGCGCGCATCGTCGACGAGCGCGCCGTGGCCAACGCCATGGTCGGCCTGCTGGCGACAGGCGGCTCGACCAACCACACCATCCACCTGGTGGCCATGGCGCGCGCCGCCGGCATCATCATCGACTGGGACGACTTCGACCGACTGTCGCGCATCACGCCGCTGCTGGCGCGGGTGTACCCGAACGGCTCCGCCGACGTGAACCACTTCCATGCCGCCGGCGGGGCCGGGCTGATTATCCGCGAGCTGCTGCAGGCCGGGCTGCTGCATGAGGACGTGCAGACCGTCGCGGGCCCGGGCCTGGCGCGCTACACGCAGGAGCCGGTGATGCGCGATGGCGTGCTGCAATGGCGCGAGGGGGCGACGGCAAGCGGCGACGCCCAGGTCGTTGCCAGCGCCGCGGCGCCGTTCTCGCCCGAAGGCGGGCTGCGGCTGATGCAGGGCAACCTGGGCCGCGGTGTGATCAAGGTCTCGGCCGTGGCGCCCGAGCATCGCGTGGTTGAGGCGCCGGTGCGCGTCTTCGATGCGCAGGAAGCGCTGCAGGCCGCGTTCGACGCCGGCGAACTGAATGGCGACCTGGTCGCCGTGGTCCGCTTCCAGGGGCCGAACGCCAACGGCATGCCCGAGCTGCACCGCCTGACGCCGGTGCTGGGCGCGCTGCAGGACGCCGGCCACAAGGTGGCGCTGGTGACCGACGGGCGCATGTCGGGCGCGTCGGGCAAGGTGCCTGCGGTGATCCACGTCGGCCCTGAGGCACTGGCCGGCGGCGCGCTGGCCCGCGTGCGCGACGGCGACCGCATCCGCGTCGACGCGGTCGCCGGCGTGCTGCAATGGCTGGGCGACGAGGGCGAGTTCGCGGCGCGCGAGCCGGCGCCGGCCCCGGCCGACGATTTTGCCCGGTTCAGCCTCGGGCGCGGCCTGTTTGGCTCGTTCCGGCGCCATGCGCGCATCGCGGAAGAGGGGGGCAGCGCACTCGACCTGTCCGAAGCGGATGCCGGCGCCGCGCCAGGCGCATCCGCCGCTGCCGTGGCGGCGCAAACCGTCGCACAATAGCCTTGCGCACCTGCCTCACGACAGCAAGACGATACCAAGACCGACGGAGCAGACATGATCTATATCCTGATGGGCGTTTCCGGCAGCGGCAAGACCACGGTCGGCCAGCTGCTGGCGCAGCGCCTGGGCTGCGGCTTCCATGATGCGGACGAATTCCACAGCGAGGCCAACAAGGCCAAGATGCACGCGGGCATCCCGCTGACCGACGAAGACCGCTGGCCCTGGCTGGCGGCGATGCGCGCCGCCATCGACACGGCGCGCGCCGAAGGCCGGACCCACGTGTTCACTTGCTCGGCCCTGCGCCAGGCGTACCGCGACCGGCTCACGCCGCCAGACGGCGGCGTGACCTTCGTCCACATGAAGGGCGATGCCGCACTGATCGCCGGGCGCCTGTCCGCCCGCACCGACCACTTCTTCAATCCCGAGCTGCTGCAGAGCCAGTTCGATACGCTGGAAGCGCCGCGCGACGCGCTGGAGCTCGATATCCGCCAGTCGCCCGAAGTCCTGGTGGACACCATCCTGCAGGCTTCCGCTCGCTGAGCCTTTCGCCCGCGATCCACCGCGCCATCGCATGACGGCCGCCAGCCTCGCCGGCGGCCGTTTTTGCGTGCGCTGGCAGACATCTTGCTAGCTCACTTTCCGTGCCGGCCAGGATTCGCCAGCTTGCGGCTTTCGCCGGTACAGGTATGCTGAAAGGGCCAGTGACTCGACAGTATCGCCGCGCCAATGCCATCGGAGACCCTCCCGGGCCCCGGGGCAATAACGCGGCGGGCTTGTGGCAGGACAGCCAGGTCAAACCAGGGCGGCCGGATGCGGGGCAGTGGCAGCACCCGACGCCCACTACATGGAGGAACGGCCATCATGGCAGGGCGGTTTTTCGACGAGATGCTGGACTGGCGCGCCGACGGGGCGCCCACGGTCATCCAGGCAGGGCAGGCATTGCCCGACGGGGCGGTACGCCCGCATTACCGGCATTTCGCTGACTGGCTGGCGCGGCAGTCCGGCGGCACCATGGACAACAAGCGGGCCGAGGCGGACCTGATCTTCCGGCGCGTGGGCATTACCTTTGCCGTCTATGGCGACAAGGACGAAGCCAACAGCGGCACCGAGCGCACCATCCCGTTCGACGTGATCCCGCGCATCTTCCCGGCCAGCGAATGGGCGCTGCTGGAAAAAGGCCTGCGCCAGCGCGTGGCTGCGCTGAACCGGTTCATCCACGACATCTACCACGGCCAGGACATCATCCGGGCCGGCGTGATCCCGCCCGATCAGATCTACAACAACGCCCAGTACCGACCCGAGATGCTCGGCGTCACCGTGCCGCACGACATCTATGCGCACGTGGCCGGCATCGACGTGGTGCGTGCCGGCGAGGGCGAGTTCTACGTGCTGGAAGACAACCTGCGCGTGCCCTCCGGCGTGTCGTACATGCTGGAAAACCGCAAGATGATGATGCGGCTGTTCCCGGACCTGTTCGCACGCAACCGCGTCGCGCCGGTGGCGCACTATCCCGACCTGCTGCTCGACATGCTGCGCGGCGTATCGCCGCAGGCGATCGCCGATCCCACGGTGGTGGTGCTGACTCCGGGCATGTATAACTCGGCGTACTTCGAGCACGCCTTCCTGGCGCAGCAGATGGGCGTTGAACTGGTCGAAGGCAGCGACCTGTTCGTCGAGGACGACCACCTGTTCATGCGCACCACGCAGGGGCCGCAGCGCATCGACGTGATCTACCGGCGCGTCGACGACGACTTCCTCGACCCGCTGGTGTTCCGGCACGATTCCGCGCTTGGCGCGGCCGGGCTGCTGTCGGTCTACCGTGCCGGCAACGTGACCATCTGCAATGCGATCGGCACCGGCGTGGCGGACGACAAGTCGATCTATCCGTACGTGCCCGACATGATCCGCTTCTACCTCGGCGAAGAGGTCATCCTCAACAACGTACCCACCTACATGTGCCGGCGTCCCGACGACCTGCAGTACGTGCTCGACCATATGCAAGAGCTGGTGGTCAAGGAAACCCACGGCGCCGGCGGCTACGGCATGCTGGTGGGTCCGGCCGCGACGCGCGCCGAGATCGATGCCTTCCGCGAGGTGGTCAAGGCCAGGCCCGAGCAGTACATCGCGCAGCCGACGCTGGCGCTGTCGACCTGCCCGACCTATGTGGAGTCGGGCATCGCCCCGCGCCATATCGACCTGCGCCCGTTCGTGCTGTCGGGCAAGGAGGTGCGCATGGTGCCCGGCGGGCTCACGCGCGTGGCGCTGCGCGAGGGCTCGCTGGTGGTCAATTCCTCGCAAGGGGGCGGCACCAAGGACACCTGGGTGCTCGAACGATGACGACGACAGCCCCTCACGCGATCAAGACCGCGAGCAACACCGCGATCAACACCGCCGCTGCCATGCCAGGAGAGCCCACATGCTGAGCCGTACCGCCGACCACCTGTTCTGGATGGCCCGCTACACCGAGCGCGCGGAAAACACCGCACGGATGCTCGACGTCAACTACCAGACCTCGCTGTTGCCGCAGTCGGCCGAGGTGGCCGAGCAGGGCTGGTGGGCGATGCTCGATATCTCGGAGCTGACGCAGGCCTTCGACCACAAGTATGGCCTGCTGTCGCGCGACGACGTGATCGACTTCATGGTGCGCGACATGACCAATGTGTCGTCGATCATGAGTTGCCTGCGCGCGGCACGCGAGAACGCGCGCGCGGTGCGCGGCTCGCTGACCACCGAAGTCTGGGAAACCGTCAACACGACCTGGCTCGACGTGCAGCGCATGATCGCCGACGGCGTACTCAGGGAAGACCCGTCGAGCTTCTTCGAATGGGTCAAGTTCCGTTCGCACCTGGCGCGCGGCGTGCAGTTCGGCACCATGCTCAAGGACGATGCCTTTCACTTCATGCGGCTGGGCACCTTCCTGGAGCGCGCCGACAATACCGCGCGGATCCTCGACGTCAAGTTCCAGGCCTCGGGCAGTGACGACAGCGATCCCAACCGCGAGCAGAACGACTTCTACCACTGGGCTGCGGTGCTGCGCTCGGTGTCCGGCTTCGAGGTCTACCGCAAGGTGTATCGCGC
Source organism: Cupriavidus sp. L7L (assembly GCF_004353535.1). NCBI lineage: Bacteria > Pseudomonadati > Pseudomonadota > Betaproteobacteria > Burkholderiales > Burkholderiaceae > Cupriavidus > Cupriavidus sp. L7L. The sequence goes on along the minus strand of NZ_SMNY01000040.1, from coordinate 136,896 downwards.
GGTGGTCACGCCACAGCGCGTGGCCGAACTGCTGGTGCTGCGCCCCGACATGCCGCGCTCGCTGGTGTCGAGCATGGACGAGGTGGTGACGATCCTGGCCATGGTGCGCAACCAGCAGTCGGCGGAGACCGAGCGGCAGGCTGGTAAACTCCACGCCGACCTCAAATACGCGCGCATCGACGACATCTTTGCCGTCGGCCTGCATGCGTACCTGACCAGCTTCCTGGAGCGCATCGGCGATCTCGGCAATGGCATCAGCCGGGACTTCCTGGTACCGCTGCAGGCGGCCTGACATGGGCGCGCCGGCAACGCCCATGTGCTGCCGCCGCCGCGCCGCGCCCTGATACCGTGAAATACAAGATCCACCACCATACTGTCTACCGCTATGCCGAGCCGGTGCGCCGCAGCGTGCACGAACTGCGGCTCGAGCCGCGCTCGGGCCCGCTGCAGACCGTGCACAGCTGGCAGCTGAGCACGCCGGGCAACCCGTCGGCGGCGTGCGACGGCTTCGGTAACATCGTGCACAACTTCACCGTGGCGGGCCCGGCGGACACCATTGCCATCGAAGCCAGCGGCGAAGTGGAAGTGCTGCCTCCGCATGGCGACCTCGACCGCGACGGCCACCATGCCTTCTGCGATGCGCCGCCGGCCGGCGAATCGCGCGTGTCGCCGCTGTACTTCCTCGGCAGCACGCCGCTGACCACGGCGCCGCGCGAGATGCAGGCCTTCGCCGCGCCTTTCCTGGCCTCGGGCCATGAAATTCCCGCGTTGCTGGCGCTGGCCCAGGCCATCGGCGAACGCGTCCGCTACAAGCCCAATACCACCGATGTCGGGACTTCAGCCGCCGAGGCGTTCGGCCTGGGCAGCGGCGTGTGCCAGGATCAGGCGCAAGTGATGGTGGCGGCGTGCCGCGCGCTCGGTGTGCCGGCGCGCTATGTGAGCGGCTACTTCTACGATCCCGCCGCCACCGAACTGGCCAGCCATGCATGGGCCGACGTTTGTCTGGATCCCCAGCGCGAGATCTGGTGCAGCATCGACATCACCCACGGCTGCCTCACCGACGAGCGCCATGTCCGCCTCGCCGTGGGGCGCGACTACCAGTCTGCCGCACCGGTCCGGGGCATCCTGGAGGGCGGTGCCGGCGAGACGCTCGAGGTCAATGTCGTGATCACGCCGCTTGTCGATCCGGTCTAGCTTCGGCCGCGCCAATTAGGTGCCACATTCCAGAACCGGCACCGAGACACGGCAGCGGCGCTAGAATCCGTTAATGCAGCCCTCCGGCCGGCCACTCCCGGCCGTCCGACAAGAACACCAGAACAAGACCATGACGTACTGTGTAGCCATGCGGCTGGATGCCGGCCTGGTATTCCTGTCCGATTCCCGCACCAACGCCGGGGTGGACGCCATCTCGACGGCACGCAAGATGACCGTGTTCGAAGAGCCAGGCGACCGCGTGATGGTGCTGATGACCGCGGGCAACCTCGCCATCAGCCAGTCGGTGCGCCAGATCCTGGCGGAGAACCACGACGACAAGCGCTCGTTGTGGAACGCGCGGGACATGTTCGAAGCCGCGTCCATCGTCGGTGACGCGGTGCGCCAGGTGCACAAGCGCGACGCGCATGCGCTGCGCGATGCCGGCATCGAATTCAACGTCAGCCTGATCTTCGGCGGCCAGGTCCGCGGCGAGCGGGTGCGGCTGTTCAACATCTATGCCGCCGGCAACTTCGTCGAAGCCACGCCGGAAAACTGTTATTTCCAGATCGGCGAGGCCAAGTACGGCAAGCCCATCATCGACCGCGTCGTGCATCCGTCGCTGCCGCTGGCCGAGGGCGCAAAATGCGCGCTGATCTCGATGGATTCGACGCTGAAGTCCAATATTTCAGTGGGTTTGCCGCTGGACCTGCTGGTCTACGAGGCGGATTCGCTGCGCGTGACGCGCTTCGTCAACATCGACGAGCGCAACGCCTATTTCCGCATGATCCGCGATACCTGGGGGCACCGGCTGCGCCAGGTGTTCGGCGAAATCCACAACCCCGAATGGGACCCGGCCCTGCCGGCCGACTTCCCGCTGGCGCGCAGCGGCGAGGGCGACTGCTGGGGCCAGCCCGTGCGCGCCAGGCGCAATCCCTCCCGCACCCAGGAATGAGGGGCGGGGCGGTGCGCGAGATCATCCATTTTTCACATGCCAACGGCTTTCCGGTCACGACGTACCGCAAGCTGTTCGGCGAACTGGACGGCGAGTTCGAGTTCCGCGCCGTGGACCGTTACGGCCACCGGCCCCAGTTTCCGGTCACGCGTGGCTGGCCGCATCTGGTGGAAGAACTGCTCGAGGAAGTGGGGCGCCAGTACCGCGAGCCGGTCTGGCTGGTGGGCCATTCGCTGGGCGGCTTCCTGTCGATGATGGCGGCGCTGCGCCGGCCCGAATGGGTGCGCGGCGTGGTGATGCTGGATTCGCCGATCATTGCCGGCTGGCGCGCCTCGCTGCTGAAGACGGCGCAGGTGCTCGGCATCGACGAAAAGCCCGGCCCGGCGGCGGTGACGAAGAACCGGCGCACGCACTGGCCCGATGCCGAGGCCGTGTGGCAGCACTTCCGCGGCAAGCCGAATTTTGCCGTGTGGGACCAGGAGGTGCTGCGCGACTATGCGCTCCATGGCACCGAGCCGACCGGCAAGGGCAACGAGCGGCGCCTGCGCTTCGACCGCGAGGTCGAGTACTGGATCTACCGCACACTGCCTACCAGCCTGGGGCGCAAGCTCAGGCGGGGCGCGCCGGTGCCGGTCGGCTTTGTCGCCGGTACGCGCTCGCGCGAGGTGCGCCAGTGCGGCCTTGCCGCGACCCGCAAGCTCGTGGGCGAAAACCTGCGCTTTATCGAGGGCGGCCATTTATACCCGATGGAGCGGCCGCAGGAAACGGCGCAACTGGTGCGCGACCTGATCGGAGCGATGCGCCGCGACGGGCGCTGATCCTTCGTTGATCATTTTCAAGCGGCGCATGCGGCGCAGCCTGCCGCGCGGCCCGGAAAATCCCCATAGAGCCCCGCCCGCCAGGCGATTGGCGGGCGGGGCTGTCACAATTTCCGGGTCGGCGCGGACCGGGCTCTCATGTATAATCCCGATTTCCCCGGCAAGCTCGGTTTATGACCAAATTCGTCTTCGTCACCGGTGGCGTCGTCTCTTCTCTCGGCAAGGGCATCGCTGCTGCCTCGCTCGCGGCCATTCTTGAGTCGCGCGGCCTCAAAGTCACCCTCCTCAAGCTAGATCCCTACATCAACGTCGATCCCGGCACGATGAGCCCCTTCCAGCATGGCGAGGTGTTTGTCACGGAAGACGGTGCGGAAACCGACCTCGATCTCGGCCACTACGAGCGTTTCGTCTCGGCCAAGATGCGCAAGTCGAACAACTTCACCACCGGCCAGATCTACGAATCGGTGATCCGCAAGGAGCGCCGCGGCGAATACCTCGGCAAGACCGTGCAGGTGATTCCGCATATCACCAACGAGATCCAGGCCTTCATCGAGAAGGGCGCCGCTGCCTCGCACGACGGCAAGGCCGACGTGGCGCTGGTGGAAATCGGCGGTACCGTGGGTGACATCGAATCGCTGCCGTTCCTGGAAGCCGCGCGCCAGATGAGCCTGCGCATGGGACGCAACCACGCTGCCTTCGTGCACCTGACGCTGGTGCCGTTCATTGCCAGCGCCGGCGAGCTGAAGACCAAGCCGACCCAGCACTCGGTGCAGAAACTGCGTGAAATCGGCATTTCGCCGACCGCGCTGCTGTGCCGCGCCGACCGCCCGATCCCGGACGACGAGCGCGCCAAGATTTCGCTGTTCGCCAATATCCCGCAAGACGCCGTGATCTCGGTGTGGGATGCGGACAGCATCTACAAGATTCCGCAGATGCTCAACGAGCAGGGCCTCGACCGCCTGATCTGCGAGGAACTGCGCCTGGACCCGCGCCCGGCCGACCTGTCGATGTGGCAGAAGCTGGTCAACGCCCAGGAAAATCCCGAGCACGAAATCACCATCGGCATGGTCGGCAAGTACGTCGACCTGACCGAGTCGTACAAGTCGCTGATCGAGGCGCTGCGCCACGCCGGCATGCACACCGCCACGCGCGTCAACATCGAGTACATCGATTCCGAGGAACTGGAATCGGGCCACCTCGAAGTGCTGGCCCCGCTCGACGCCATCCTGGTGCCGGGCGGCTTCGGCAAGCGCGGCACGGAAGGCAAGATCCGCGCGATCCAGTACGCCCGCGAGAACAAGGTGCCGTACCTGGGCATCTGCCTCGGCATGCAGCTGGCCGTGATCGAGTTTGCCCGCCACGTGGCCAATATGGCCGACGCCAACTCGACCGAATTCAACCTTGAAACCGAACACCCGGTGGTCGCGCTGATCACCGAGTGGGTCGACCGCGAAGGCAAGGTCGAGCAGCGTTCTGCCGATTCCGACCTGGGCGGTACCATGCGCCTGGGCGCGCAGCGCGTGCCGGTCAAGGAAGGCACCAAGGCCAACGCCATCTACGGCGCCGAGGTCAACGAGCGCCACCGTCACCGCTACGAGGTCAACAACCATTACGTGCCGACGCTGGAAAACGCCGGCATGGTGATCTCGGCCCGTACCCCGACCGAGAACCTGCCGGAAATGATGGAGCTGCCGGAGTCGATGCACCCGTGGTTCGTCGGCGTGCAGTTCCACCCGGAATTCACCTCGACGCCGCGTGACGGCCATCCGCTGTTCAAGGCCTACGTCGAAGCCGCGCTGGCCAGCCAGCAGCGCAAGGGCGCCTGAGGCCAGGCGGCAAGAGAGGAGTCTGTCATGAAACTCTGTGGATTCGAGGTCGGCCTCGACAAGCCGTTCTTCCTGATCGCCGGTCCGTGCGTGATCGAGTCCGAGCAGATGGCGCTGGATACCGCCGGCGAGCTCAAGGCCATCACCGCTGAACTGGGCATCCCGTTCATCTACAAGTCGTCGTTCGACAAGGCCAACCGTTCTTCCGGCAAGTCGTTCCGCGGCCTGGGGATGGAGAAGGGCCTGGAGATCCTGGCGACCGTCAAGCGCGAAGTCGGCGTGCCGGTGCTGACCGACATCCACGAGATCGACGAGATCAAGCCCGTCGCCGCCGTGGTCGACGTGCTGCAGACCCCGGCCTTCCTGTGCCGCCAGACCGATTTCATCCGTGCCTGCGCCCAGAGCGGCAAGCCGGTGAACATCAAGAAGGGCCAGTTCCTGGCGCCGGGCGACATGAAGAACGTGATCGACAAGGCCCGCGACGCCGCGCGCGAAGCCGGCCTGCCGGATGACGTCTTCATGGCCTGCGAACGCGGCGTCTCGTTCGGCTACAACAACCTGGTGTCCGACATGCGCTCGCTGGCGATCATGCGCGAGACCGGTGCCCCGGTGGTGTTCGACGCTACCCACTCGGTGCAGCTGCCGGGCGGCCAGGGCACCAGCTCCGGCGGCCAGCGCGAGTTCGTGCCGGTGCTGTCGCGTGCCGCCGTCGCCACCGGCGTGGCGGGGCTGTTCATGGAAACACACCCGGACCCGAACAAGGCGATGTCCGACGGCCCCAACGCGGTGCCGCTGTCGCGCATGAAGGAACTGCTGGCCGTACTCAAGGAACTGGACACGCTGGTCAAGCGCGCCGGTTTCCTGGAAGACAACTTCGGCTGGCCGGCCTGCGCCTGAGCAGGCCCGGTCTTGTCACCACCGCAATGCCGGTGGTGACAAACCATATCGAAAGACAATACAAAAAATCGGGAGATTCTCCATGGCCGCGGGCTATATCATCGCCTACGTCGACGTGACCGACCCCCAGCAGTACGAAGAATACAAAGTGCTGTCGAGCAAGGCCATGCAGATCCATGGCGCCGAGGTGCTGGTACGCGGCGGCAAGACCGAGCCGCTGGAAGGCGAGTGGGCACCGAGCCGCGTCGTGGTGCTGAAATTCCCCAGCTATGAAGCCGCCAAGTCGTTCCACGACGGCGAAGCCTATCGCGCGGCCCGCAAGGCGCGCGAGCATGCGGCAAAGATGAACATGATCGTGGTGGAAGGCGCTGCCTGAGGGTTGTCGGCCCGTTTGACACGCGCCTGACACAGGCACAGGTTGAAGTAATCAGCAGCAGCAAGAATCAACAGTCAGAGAGGAATTCATGAGTGCAATCGTAGATATCATCGGTCGCGAGGTTCTCGACTCGCGCGGCAACCCCACCGTCGAATGCGACGTGCTGCTGGAATCGGGCGTGATGGGCCGCGCCGCGGTGCCGTCGGGCGCATCGACCGGTTCGCGCGAAGCCATCGAACTGCGTGACGGCGACAAGTCGCGCTACCTGGGCAAGGGCGTGCTGAAGGCCGTCGAGCACATCAACACCGAAATCTCCGAAGCCATCATGGGCCTGGACGCCTCCGAGCAGGCCTTCCTGGACCGCACCCTGATCGACCTCGACGGCACCGAGAACAAGGGCCGCCTGGGCGCCAACGCCATGCTGGCCGTGTCGATGGCCGTGGCCAAGGCCGCCGCTGAAGAAGCCGGCCTGCCGCTGTACCGCTACTTCGGCGGCTCGGGCGCGATGCAACTGCCGGTGCCGATGATGAACATCGTCAACGGCGGCGCGCACGCCAACAACAGCCTGGACATCCAGGAATTCATGGTCATGCCGGTGTCGCAGACCAGCTTCCGCGAAGCGCTGCGTTGCGGCGCCGAAATCTTCCACGCGCTGAAGAAGATCCTGGCCGACAAGGGCATGTCCACCGCGGTGGGCGACGAGGGCGGCTTCGCGCCGAACTTCTCGTCCAACGAGGAATGCCTGAACACCATCGTGCAAGCCATCGAGAAGGCCGGCTACCGCGCCGGTGAAGACGTGCTGCTGGCGCTGGACTGCGCCGCCAGCGAGTTCTACCACGAAGGCGAAGGCGTGTACCAGCTGGAAGGCGAAGGCCTGAAGCTGACCTCGACCCAGTTCGCCGACTACCTGGCCAACCTGTGCGACAAGTTCCCGATCGTGTCGATCGAGGACGGCATGGCCGAAGGCGACTGGGACGGCTGGAAGACGCTGACCGACAAGCTGGGCAAGCGCGTGCAGCTGGTGGGAGACGACCTGTTCGTCACCAACACCAAGATCCTGAAGGAAGGCATCGAGAAGGGCATCGGCAACTCGATCCTGATCAAGATCAACCAGATCGGCACCCTGACCGAAACCTTCGCCGCCATCGAGATGGCCAAGCGCGCCGGCTATACCGCCGTGATCTCGCACCGCTCGGGCGAAACCGAAGACAGCACGATTGCCGACATCGCCGTGGGCACCAACGCCGGCCAGATCAAGACCGGCTCGCTGTCGCGCTCGGACCGCATGGCCAAGTACAACCAGCTGCTGCGCATCGAGGAAGACCTCGGCGATATCGCCAGCTACCCGGGCAAGGGCGCGTTCTACAACCTGCGCTGAACTTTGCCCGTCGTGCCCGTTAGCGCATTAGTGCGTTAGTGCGGCATGACGTGATGGCTGTGAAAAGGCGGTGGCACGGATAACATCCGGCCACCGCCGTTTTTGTATCGAAATCTGCCTGGCAATTGCCTTCCGGGCCGACTTCGCAGATCATTGTGCGGAATTTCTCGTCCGCAACCTTTCATGCGTCTGATTTCGCTGCTGTTGTTCGTGCTGCTGCTCGCGGTCCAGTATCCGCTCTGGCTGGGCAAGGGTGGCTGGCTGCGCGTCTGGGACCTGAACCGCCAGCTGACCGAGCAAGGTACCCGCAACCAGACGCTCAAGCTGCGCAATGCCAAGCTGGAAGGGGAAGTTGCCGACCTGCAGGACGGCACCGGCGCGATCGAGGAACGTGCGCGCTATGAGCTGGGCATGGTGAGGGAAGGCGAGGTGTTCGTGCAGTTCGTGGCACCGGCTCCCAAGGTCAGCGCCACGCCGCCGCTGCCGCCGCCGGCGAACTCCGTCGCCGGGCGCGGCGGACACTGATCAACGTTCTGCTTCCTTCCCGGCGGCACCGTGGCCGTCACCACCAGTACGGATAGCCGCCCCAGTAGCCGGGCATTCCCACGCTGACGCCGCCACCCCAGTGGCCGCCCCCCCATCCTCCGTAAAACAGGTTCCAGCTGGTATTGGGATAGGCATATGCCGCACGCGCATAGGCCTCGGCCTGTTGCTGCCGCGCGATGGCGTCGGCCTGTTCGCGCAGCACTTCCTGGTTCAGGGCATCGAGCTTTTGGCGGGCTTCGGGCGTCAGCCGGGCCGGCGGCATGGCATTCGGGGCGAGCCGCGCCGTCGGCGGCGAGCCGTTGGCGTCGCGCGGGATCTGCGCGCAGCCGGTGGCCAGCAGCAGGGCGCCTGCCGCGGCCAAAACAAAAGCGCCACGCAAGCAGCCGCGCGTGGCGGCCGCTGTCGTGGCGCTGGATTCTGGTAACGGGAGGGAGGCTTCGGCGTTCATGACGGTCCTCAGGCTCGCGGCTCGCGGGTATAGCGATCGTACAGCCGTTGGACCGGGCGGCGCGCCGGATGTTTCCATTTCGCCGCTCCCTGCCGCTCCCGCCACGGGCCGAGCCGAGGAATGCCGCCTCAGTGGTGCTGGTGCGCGCCGGCCCCGGCGCCGGTGGCGATGTGCGTGGCCGAGAACAGCTGGGCGCAGTCGACCGGGTCAAATTCATAGCGCTGGCCGCAGAAATCGCAATGGATCTCCACGTTGCCGCGCTCGGCGATGATGCCCTCGATCTCTTCACGCCCCAGCGACTGCAGCATGCCCGCCACCTTGGGCCGCGAGCACGAGCAATGGAAATGCGGCGTCATCGGCTCAAACACGCGCAGGCCGGCGTCCTGCAGGTCTTCCCAGAACAGGCGGCGCAGCAGCGTCTCGGGCGATTCGGCCAGCAGTTCCTCGGCCTTGAGCGTGGAGCCCAGCTGCACCGCGCGATCCCAGGTATCCAGGTCCTGGGCCCGGGCATGGCTGGCCAGCGGCGCGCCGGTTTCGCCTACGTCGGCGGTGCCGCCGTAGGAGGGCAGCTTCTGCAGCAGCATGCCGGCGGCCACGCGATCGTCGGCGGCCAGCCACAGGCGCGTGTCGAGCTGCTCGGAGGCCTTCATGTAGTGCTCCAGCACCGCGCTGATCGACGGCAGCGGACCGTGCTCGTCCGCCAGCGGCACGATGCCCTGGTACGGCTGCTGTCCCGGCAGCTTGTCCTTGGGGTCGAGCGTGATGGCAAAGCGGCCGTGGCCGTGCGCATGGACCAGGTCGGCCAGCGTGGCGTCGTCGGCAATCTCGGCGCCCTCGGCCAGCTTGGCGGTGGCCCGCATCGACAGGTCGGACAGGCATTCCACCACCAGCATCCGCACCGGGCCGTCGCCGTGCAGCTGCATCACCAGCGCGCCGTTGAACTTCAGGTTGGCTGACAGCAGTGCCGCGGCGGCCATCATCTCGCCCAGCAGCCGGCGCACCGGCGTGGGGTAGCGGTGGCGGCCCAGCACTTCCTGCCAGGTGGCTTCCATGCGCACCAGTTCGCCGCGCACCGGGGCGGCGTCGAACAGGAACTTCTGCAGGGTGTCGGGGGTGGTGGGGGTAGTCTGAGTCACGTTGTCTGTCGAGTAATGCGATGGGCGCGGTCGCGGCTGCGTTCAGCCGATCCGCTTGAGCTGTTGCTTGTACATGGCCTGCCGCGAGGCGTAGGTTTCGGCGTTGCGATAGAGGTTGGCGACGTCCTCATCCGTCAGCTGCCGCACCACCTTGGCCGGCGCGCCCAGGATCAGCGAGCGGTCCGGGAAGACCTTGCCCTCGGTGACCACGGCGCCCGCGCCCACCAGGCATTCCTTGCCGATCACGGCACGGTTCAGCACCACGGCCTGGATGCCGATCAGCGAGCCTTCGCCGACAGTGCAGCCATGCAGCATGGCCTGGTGGCCGATCGAAACCTTGTCGCCCAGGGTCAGCGGGCAGCCCGGGTCGGTGTGCAGCACCGAGCCCTCCTGGATATTGGTGTCATGCCCCACCACGATCGGCTCGTTGTCGCCGCGGATCACGACACCGGGCCAGGCGCTGGCGCGGGACTTGAGGGTCACGTTGCCGATGACGGTGGCTTCCGGGGCCACGTAGGCTTCGCTGTCGATATTGGGCTTGACGTCGCCGAGCTGGTAAAGCGCCATGAGGTCTCCTGCACGAAAGGCTTTTGTTGAAGTGGGGGTTGCCGCCGGACTTTAAAGAGTCAGCGGGTCTGTGGGGAACTGCATGGCCAGGCACAAGGGTGGGTGCCGGCGAGGCCCTACAATGGCGGCAGTCCGGATTTTACGCCCATGCCAGAAAAAACTCCCGCCGCCGCTTTGCCTGATCCGTCACTTTCGCCGCGCCATCGCGCGCTGGCGGTGCTGTGCATGACCGATCCGCGCGAAAAGGCCGGCGCCGCGCGCGCGTTGTACCGCGATGCCATGGCGCTGTCCGATGCGGCGCTGCATGCGGACGAGGCGATCGATGCCGGCGCGGGCCATACCATCCCGGGACGTCCGGCGCGGCCGGTGCTGGTGGCGCCGCAGGGCGTCGAACGGCGCCGCTCGCTGCATACGCCCGCCGGCCGCGCGGCGATGATCCACGCGCTGTGCCATATCGAATTCAACGCCATCAACCTCGCGCTGGATGCGGTGTGGCGCTTCGCCGGCATGCCGCCGGCCTACTACCGCGACTGGTTGCGCGTGGCCGACGAAGAGGCGCTGCATTTCACGCTGCTGGCCGGGCATCTGGGCACGCTGGGTGCGGCCTACGGCGATTTTCCCGCGCACAACAGCCTGTGGGAGATGACCGACAAGACCGCCGGCGACGTGCTGGCGCGCATGGCGCTGGTGCCGCGCACGCTGGAAGCGCGCGGGCTCGATGCCTCGCCGCCGGTGCGCGCCAGGCTGGCCGGCGCCGGGGATCATGCCGCCGCGGCGATCATCGATATCATCCTGCGCGACGAGGTCGGCCATGTTGCGATCGGCAACCACTGGTACCGCTGGCTGTGCGCGCAGCGCAAGCTGGAGCCGGTGGCTACCTATGCGCAACTGGCCGAGCAGTACCGTGCGCCGAAGCTGCGCGGGCCATTCAACCTCGATGCTCGGCGCGCGGCCGGGTTTGATGAGGATGAGCTGGCCTGGCTGGAAGCGTCGGCTGGCTAGGCCGACTGCCGGCGCTGCGCCGCCCGCTCTTCCTCCAGTAAGCGCAGCACCCGCCGCTGTATCTTCCCGGTGGTCGTCATCGGCAACTGGTCGATAAACTCGATCGCCTTCGGATACTCGTACGGCGCCAGCTGCCCGCGCACATGCGCCTGCAATTCCGCCACCAGCGCCGCGTCGGCGTCGAATGAGCGCGCCACCGCCGGCGTCAGCACCACGAAGGCCTTGACCACCGCGCCGCGCTCGGGATCGGGCGAGGGCACCACGGCGCAGTTGGACACCGCCGGATGCTTGAGCAGGCAGTTCTCGATCTCGCTCGGCCCGATGCGGTAGCCCGAGGATTTGAACACATCGTCGGCACGGCCCTGGTACCACAGGTAGCCGTCGGCATCGATGCGCGCGAGGTCGCCGGTGCGGCACCAGCGCAGGCCGTCGCGCTCGACGTACTTGCCCGCGGTCGCCGCCTCGTTCTTCCAGTAGCCGAGGAAGAACACCGGGTCCGGATGCCCGGCGCTATCGGTGGCGCAGACCGCAACTTCGCCGTCCTCGCCCGGCGCGCAGGGGCGGCCTTCTTCGTCGATCACCTGCACGCGATGGCCGGGGTAGGGGCGTCCCATCGAGCCGGGGCGCGCCGGCCAGCCCAGGCGCTCGCCGTCGTTCTGCGCGGTGCAGTTGCCGACGATGTAGTTGATCTCGGTCTGGCCGAACATCTCGTTGACGATCACGCCGAGGGCGTCGCGGCACCAGCCGAACACGGTCTCGCCAACCGCTTCGCCGGCGCTCATCAAGGCGCGCAACCTGATGTCGTAGCGCTGCCGCGGCTCGGGGCAGGCCTTCATCATCTGCTTGAGCGCGGTCGGGAACAGGAAGGTGTTGGTGACGGCGTAGCGCTCGAGCAGCTCGAAGGCGCGCTCGGCAGAGAAGCGGCCCTGGTAGCCGACGATGGGCTTGCCGAAGTACAGCGCCGGCATCAGCGCATCCCACAGCCCGCCGGTCCAGGCCCAGTCGGCCGGGCTCCAGAACACGTCGGCGTCCTGCGGATACCAGTTCTGCGAGCAGACAAAGCCGGTCAGGTTGCCGACCAGCGCGCGGTGCGGGATCAGCGCGCCCTTGGGCGGGCCGGTGGTGCCGCTGGTGTAGATCAGCACGGCGGCCTCGCCGGCCTTGGTCTCTTCGGCGGTGAAGGTGGGCAGCTGCGCGGCCAGCAGCACGTCCCAGTCATGGTCGCCGCGGCCATGCGCATCGCCGGCGGCGATCACGGTGGCCAGCGCCGGGCATTCCGGGCGCGCGGCGAGCACGTTGTCGATCGAGGTTTCGTCGGCAATCGCCACGCTGGCTTCGCTGTGCGCGATGCGGTAGGCCAGCGCCTCGGGCCCGAACAGCATCGACAGCGGCATCGCGATCGCGCCCAGCTGATAGATCGCCATGTGGGCGATCACGGTCTCGATCCGCTGCGGCATCACGATCGCCACCCGGTCGCCGCGCGCCACGCCCAGGTCGCGCAGCGCCGCCGCGAGCCGGTTGGCTTCGGCCTGGATGTAGGAGAAGGTATGCGCGTTGCGCCGGCCGTCTTCGTGCTCGGTATAGACGGCGATGCGGTCCATGGTTGCCGGATCGCGCGCCCAGCGGCCGCAGCAGGCTTCGGCAATGTTGAAGTTTGGGGGGATTTCCCAGCGGAAGGATTCGTACAGCGCGCGGTAGTCGTCGCGCCGGCTTGCCGGCAAGGCAGCTGCGGCCATCCAAGGTCTCCTGAAGGTCTGCTGTCCGTTCGCCCTGCGCGGCAAGCTGCAAATGGCGCTGGCCGCTATAATGCCAGCAAGCGAACGATCGTTCTATTTTGTCGAGGCTTCCCTTCGCCAGCCCCCGCGGCAGGAAGACCCGACGCCAGGGTGGAGACAATGACAATCAAGGAAACCTCGCGGTCTGAATTTATCACGTTGCGCGGGCTGCGCTACCACGTGCGCCACTGGGGTACGCCCGGCGCGCGCAAGCTGTTCATGCTGCATGGCTGGATGGATGTGGCCGCCTCGTTCCAGTTCCTGGTCGACCACCTGCGCGGCGACTGGCACGTGATCGCTCCCGACTGGCGCGGGTTTGGCGCGACCGACTGGCCTTCGCGCTATCCCGGCACGCAGTCGTACTGGTTCCCGGACTACATCGCCGACATGGAGGCGCTGCTCGACCACTACCAGCCGGAAGGGCAGGTGGACCTGGTCGGCCACAGCATGGGCGCCAACGTTATCTGCCTGTATGCCGGCATCCGCCCCGAACGCGTGCGCCGCGTGGTGGACCTGGAAGGCTTCGGCATGACGGCGACACGGCCGGCGCATGCCCCCAAACGCTACGCGCGCTGGCTGGACGAGTTGCGCATTGGCGCCGAGCTGAAGACCTACGACAGTGTCGACGGCGTCGCCGCGCGCCTGCAGAAGACCAACCCGCGCCTGCCCGACGACCGCGCCGCGTTCCTGGCCGCGCACTGGTCGCGCCGCAATGCCGACGGCCGCTGGGAAATCCTGGGCGACCCGGCGCACAAGCTGGTCAATCCGTTGCTGTACCGGCTCGATGAAGTGATGGCGATCTGGGAGCAGGTCAGCGCGCCGGTGTTGCATGTCGAGGCGCGCGATTCGGAGACGCTGCGCCATATCGCCCACAAGCAGGGCATCGACGAGTTCAAGGAGCGCTTCCGCGCCTTCCGCGATTTCCGCGAGGCCGTGATCGATGACGCCGGCCACATGCTGCACCATGACCAGCCGGCCGCGGTGGCCGAGCTGGTCGAGTCGTTCTGCCGCTAGGGACGGCGCCCGCGTTCAGGCGTGGGTGAGCTTTTCCTTCAGCGCGGCGTTGTTGCTGGTGTGGACATGCACCAGCGCCTTCTCCGGGAAGGCGTAGTGATACGCCTTGCGCAGCGCCAGCGCGGCTTCGTGGAAGCCTGACAAGATCAGCTTCTGCTTGTTGGGATAGAAGGCGATATCGCCCGCGGCGAAGATGCCGCGGCGCGAGCTTTCGTACGTGGTGGTGTCGACCAGGATGCGGCCGGCACGCATGTCCATGTCCCATTGCGCGATCGGGCCGGGTTCGGACACCAGGCCGTACAGCGCCACCAGCTCATCGGCGGGCAGCATCTGGCTGCCGTCGCGGGTGCGCACTTCCACTTCGGCCAGTGCATCGCCGTCGGTGCGCAGGGTGCCGAGCATGCCGACCACGAAATCCATCTCGCCGGCCGCCACCGCGGCGCGCATCTCGGCCACGGTGCCATCGGCGGCGCGGAAGCCTTCGCGCCGGTGCAGCAGCGTCACGCGCGCGGCCACCTTGCGCAGCGCCAGCGCCCAGTCCAGCGCCGAGTCGCCGCCGCCGGCGACGATCACGCGCTTGCCGGCAAAGCGCGATACATCGCGCACGGCGTAGTGCACGTGGCGGTCTTCCAGCGCCGCGGCTTCCGGCAGCGCCACGCGCTGCGGCGCGAATGCGCCCGCGCCGGAGCAGACCAGCACCGCCGCGACGTCGAAGCGCTTGCCCCCATCGGTGGTGACCAGCATGCGCTGGTGCGCCGGATGGCCGTCCTGCGCTGGGGCGCCGGGGATTTCGGACACGCTTTCGGCGCGCTGGCCGAAATGCATCGGGAAGGCGAACGGCTCGCACTGCTCCAGCAGCCGGTCCACCAGTTCCTGCGCCAGGCAGCCGGGCACGGCCGGGATGTCGTAGATCGGCTTCTCGGGATACAGCTCGGTGCACTGGCCGCCGGCGCGGTCGAGCACGTCGATCAGTTCACATTGGAGGCCGAGCACGCCGGCCTGGAAGGCGGCGAACAGCCCGACCGGGCCGGCGCCCACGATCAGGACGTCAGTGGTGGTGACGGCGGACGTGGTCGCGGTGGCGGTGGTGGCGTCGGTAGACATGGTGGGCAAGGCGGGCACGGACGGCCCGCGGAAGATGGTGCAAAGCCCGACTATACCCCGCGCCAGCCCGTTTCCCGGCGACGACAGCGTTGCCGGCAGGGCTTTGCCATGGACGCCAGACCATCTCCGGCAGGCCGCCGGCGCCGCGCTGGCAAAGGGCGATCGGAGTAGAATGAGCCCCATGCAAAACGCTCACGCCATCAACGCCGACCTGCACTGCCATTCCACCGTGTCCGACGGCACGCTGTCGCCCCGCGCGGTGGCTGAGATCGCGCGCGATGCGGGCGTCCAGTACTGGGCGCTGACCGACCACGACGAGGTCGGCGGGCAGGCCGCGGCGCGCGCCGCGGCCGAAGAATTCGGCATGCGCTATGTGCCCGGCGTGGAGATATCGGTGACGTGGGCCGGGCAGACCGTGCATGTGGTCGGCCTGCAGATCGACCCGTTCTGTCCCGAGCTGATCGATGGCCTGACCGACACCCGTTCGGGACGTGCCCGGCGTGCGCGCGACATCGCCGAGGCGCTGGCCAGGGTCGGCATCGAAGGCGCCTACGCGGGCGCGCTGAAGTACGTTGGCAATCCCGACCTGATCTCGCGCACCCATTTCGCGCGCTGGCTGGTTGACCAGGGCCACTGCGCAACCATCGGCGACGTGTTCAGCGAATACCTGTCGGAAGGCCGGCCCGGCTATGTCGGCCATCGCTGGGCCAGCCTGTCCGAAGCCGTGGGCTGGATCCGCACCGCCGGCGGCATCGCCGTGATGGCGCACCCAGGCCGCTACCACTACACCGACACCCAGCACGATGCCCTGTTCGACGAGTTCAAGTCGCTCGGCGGCGGCGCCGTCGAGGTCGTGACCGGCAGCCACACGCCGGACCAGTACCGCCGCTATGCCGAGGTGGCGCGCCACTACGGGCTGCTGGCCTCGCGCGGCTCGGATTTCCACGGACCCGGCGAAGGCCGGGTCGAACTCGGCACGTTGCCGCCGCTGCCGTCCACGGTCACGCCGGTCTGGCACGACTGGTAACCAGCCAGCCCAACGAAAAGCAAAACCAAAGGCGCCCTGCATGTCCCAGTACTTCGAGATCCATCCGCTCAACCCGCAGTCGCGCCTGATCAAGCAGGCCGCGCAGATCCTGCAGAAGGGCGGACTGATCGCGCTGCCGACCGATTCCAGCTACGCGCTCGCCTGCCAGCTCGACGACAAGCACGCGGTCGAGCGCCTGCGCCGGCTGCGCGGCATCGACGATCGCCACCACCTGACGCTGATGTGCCGCGATCTGTCCGAACTGGGCAACTTCGCCCGCGTCGACAACCGCCAGTACCGCTGGATCAAGGGCGCCACGCCCGGGCCGTACGTCTTTATCCTGGAAGCCACCAAGGAAGTGCCGCGGCGCCTGTCGCACCCGGCGCGCAAGACCATCGGCGTACGCGTGCCCGACCACGCCATCCCGCTGGCGCTGCTGGGCGAAGCGGGCGAGCCGCTGATCTCGGCCACGCTGCAGGTGCCCGGCGACGACGAGCCGCTCAACGACCCGGCGGAAATCCGCGCCCGGCTGGAAAAGCAGCTCGACCTGGTGGTCTGCGGCGGTCCGGCGCCGGCGCAGCCGACCACGGTGATCGACCTGACCAGCGGCGAGCCCGAGCTGGTGCGCGCCGGCCGCGGCGACATCTCGCGCTTCGGGCTCTGAACCCGGGCTCTGAACCCGGGCTCTGGACTTCGGGCGCCAGGCCCGCGCTGCGCCGCCGCCACAGGTGCGCCGCCGTGCGCCTGGCAAGCCGGCGGCCCGTTACAATAGCCGACATGGATTCCTCCCTTATCCAGACCTTCGCGGTCTATGCCCTGCCGGTGCTGTTCGCCATCACGCTGCACGAGGCGTCGCACGGTTATGTGGCCAAAGTATTCGGCGATAACACGGCCTATTCGCTCGGGCGCGTCAGCGTGAACCCGATCCGCCATATCGACCCGATCGGCACCATCGCGGTGCCGCTGCTGCTCTACATCATGACCAGCGGCCAGTTCGTGTTTGGCTATGCCAAGCCGGTGCCGGTGGTGTTCGAGCGCCTGCGCAATCCGCGCTGGCATGGCATGTGGGTGGCGCTGGCAGGCCCCGCCAGCAACGTGGTGCAGGCCTTCGTCTGGGTGCTGCTGGCGATCGGCCTGACGTGGGCCGGCGTGCGCGAACCCTTCTTTGGCGAAATGGCGCTGGCCGGCGTGCGCGTCAACCTGGTGGTGGCCGCCTTCAACCTGTTCCCGGTGCCGCCGCTGGACGGCGGCCGCGTGCTGACCGCGCTGCTGCCGCAGGGCGTGGCGCGCGCGGTGTCGCGCATCGAGCCCTACGGGATTTTCGTGGTGCTGGCGCTGGTCGCCGCGGGCGTGATCACCACTATCTGGATGACGCCGGTAGTCAACGTGCTGATGTCGCTGATCGAGCTGATGCTGCGCCCGGTCGTGATGCTGCTGCACTGACGGGGGGCGCCATGAGCGACGTTCCAGCGCCGCATGCCGGCCTGTCCGCACCTTCCGCCTGGGTCACCCGCTGGGCGCACCTGCTGCGTCCCGGTGCCCGCGTGCTTGATCTGGCCTGTGGCAGCGGCCGCCATGCCGCCTGGCTGGCCGCGCGCGGGCATGCGGTGCTGGCCGTTGACCGCGATGCCGCCGCCATTGCCGCGCTGCCGTCCGGCGTGACCGGGCGCGTGGCCGACCTGGAGCAGGGGGCCTGGCCGCTGGCCGACGAGGCGCCGTTCGACGCCATCGTCGTCACCAACTACCTGCACCGGCCGCTGTGGCCGCACCTGGCCGCGGCGCTGGCGCCGGGTGGGGTGTGGCTCTACGAGACCTTCGCGGCGGGCAACGAGACCGTCGGCAAGCCGTCGCGGCCCGACTTTCTGCTCCGTCCCGGAGAGTTGCTCGATGTGGCGCGCACGCATGGACTGCGCGTCATCGCCTATGAAGACGGCGTGCAGGAAGTGCCGAAAACGGCCTTCGTGCAGCGCCTGTGTGCGGTGCGCGAGGCCGCCGCCGTGCCGGATGCGGCCACCCCGGCACGCTACCGCCTGGACCCCTGAAAGCGCGTGTGCGCTGTCGGCGAGAATGCCGCTGCACACGTTGAAACAGTTGGTATCAACCCCGAGTCATCCTGCCTGCCGCCGGCGGTCGAAGCCGCTTGCGGTTCCGGTACAATCCCGTTATTCGCATCCCGAATTCCTTAACGTTATGACACAGATTACCGGCAGCATCGTCGCCATCGTCACTCCGATGCATGAGGACGGAAGCCTGGACTTCCCGGCCCTGCGCGCACTGGTCGACTGGCACGTCGCCGAGGGTACCGACGCCATCGTGATCGTCGGCACGACCGGTGAATCCCCGACGGTTTCCGTCGAGGAGCACTGCGAGCTGATCCGCGTGGCCGTGGAACAGGCCGGCAAGCGCATCCCGATCATCGCGGGCACCGGCGGCAACTCCACCAAGGAGGCCATCGAGCTGACCGCCTTCGCCAAGAAGGTGGGTGCCGACGCATCGCTGCAGGTCGTGCCGTACTACAACAAGCCGACCCAGGAAGGCATGTACCGCCATTTCCGCACCATCGCGGAAGCGGTGGAGCTGCCGGTGCTGCTGTACAACGTGCCGGGCCGCACCGTTGCCGACATGAGCAACGACACCATCCTGCGCCTGGCGCAGGTGCCGGGCATCGTCGGCGTCAAGGAAGCCACGGGCAATATCGACCGGGCCGCGCAGCTGATCAACGACGCGCCGGAAAGCTTTGCCATCTACAGCGGCGACGATCCCACCGCGGTCGCGCTGATCCTGCTGGGCGGCAAGGGCAATATCTCGGTCACTGCGAACGTGGCCCCGCGCAAGATGCACGAGATGTGCGCGGCGGCACTGAAGGGCGACGTCGTCACCGCGCGCCGCCTGCACATGGAACTGATCGGACTGAACAAGGCCATGTTCGTCGAAGCCAATCCGATCCCGGTGAAGTGGGCCCTGCAGCAGATGGGCAAGATGGAAGGCGGCATCCGCCTGCCGCTGACCCCGCTGTCGGAATCCAACCACGAAACCGTACGCAAGGCACTGGCCGCCGCCGGCCTGCTGGCCTGATTTACCGCGGCGTCTTGCTGTCGCTCCCTCAACTAGGATTGCGTGTCAATGAAATCGAAGCTTAACCGCCGCGGCGCGACGCAAGTCCGCCGCGCCGCCCTGGTTGTGCCCGTGCTGGCCGCGGGCGTGATCACCGGCTGCAGCAGCCTCAACGAAGCGATGCAGCCCGACAAGATCGACTACAAGTCGTCGGCGTCGAAGCGCACCCCTACGCTGGACATCCCGCCCGACCTGACCAAGCTGGAAGGCGACCGCCGCTACTCGGTGCCCGATGCCAACGGCACTTCGACGCTGTCGACCTATAGCCAGGCGACCAAGGTGCGCGAGCAATCCCCGACCGAGAACGTACTGCCCTCGGCGCAGGGCATCCGCATGGAGCGCGACGGCAACACGCGCTGGCTGGTGATCAGCAACGGCATGCGCGGCGACCAGCTGTGGCAGCAACTGCGTGGTTTCTGGCAGGAAAGCGGTTTCCTGCTGGTGCAGGACTCGCCCGAGACCGGCATCATGGAGACCGACTGGGCCGAGAACCGCGCCAAGATCCCGCAGGACATCATCCGCAATACCATCGGCAAGGTGTTCGACGGCCTGTACTCGACCTCCGAGCGCGACAAGTTCCGCACCCGCGTCGAGCGTGCGCAGAACGGCACGCTGGAAGTGTTCATCAGCCACCGCGGCGCGCAGGAGCAACTGACCGGCATCGACAAGTCCAGCACCGTCTGGACCCCGCGGCCGGCCGATCCCGAGCTGGAAGCCGAGTTCCTGTCGCGCCTGGCGCAACGCCTGGGCGTGCAGAAGGAACAGGCCGACCGCATGGCCAAGAATCCGGCGGCGGCCGGCAGCAGCGCCGCGACGGCCGATGCGGCCGCGGCTGGCGCAGCCGGTGCTACGGCTGCCGCAGCCGGCGGCGCTGCACAGAAGTCTTACCTGGCCCAGGTCAATGGCGCCCCGGCGCTGCAATTGCCGGAGCCATTCGATCGCGCCTGGCGCTCGGTCGGCCTGTCGCTGGATCGCGTCAACTTCACCATCGAAGACCGCGACCGTGCTCAGGGCCTGTACTACGTGCGCTACGTGGATCCGCGCACCAACGTCGACAACCGTGGCTTCTTCTCCAAGCTGTTCACCAAGCCGGATGATCCCAAGACCGCCAAGAAATACCGCGTGGCGCTCAAGGGCACCGGCAGCGGCACGCTGGTGACGGTGCTCAACGATGCCGGCCAGCCTGAGAACGGCGAAATCGGCAAGCGCATCCTGTCGCTGCTCGACGAGCAACTGCACTGAGCCGGCGGTGACCGGCTCAACCACCGGCCGTCCTGGCCGGCCTGCCAACTGCACGGCGGGGAGGGCGTGGCCATGATGCGCTTCGCCTTCCTCGGCAGCGGCAGCGAGGGCAACTCGCTGCTGATCGAATCCCGCGAAGACACCACCACCACGCGCGTGCTGCTTGATTGCGGCTTCGGCATCCGCGAGACCGCGCGGCGCCTGGAGCGGCTTGGCGTCACGCCGGACCAACTCGACGCCGTGCTGGTCACGCACGAGCATGGCGACCATGTCGGCTCGGCCTACGCCTTTGCGGCACGGCACCGGCTGGCGGTCCACACCAGTCACGGCACCTGGCTGGCGACCTCGCATATGCGTGGCGCCGACCTTGCCGATGTGCGCGTCTGCGGCGCAGACCACGCCTTTGCCATTGGCGGCATCCAGGTGATGCCATACACGGTCCCGCACGACGCGCGCGAGCCGCTGCAGTTCGTGCTGTCTGATGGGCAGTCGCGCCTGGGCGTGCTGACCGACGCGGGCATGGAAACGCCCTATGTGACGGCGCGCCTCTCAGGTGTCGATGCGCTGGTGCTGGAGTGCAATCACGACCGCGAGATGCTGCGCAACTCGGTCTACCCGGCGTCGCTGAAGCGGCGGATTGGCGGTGACTTCGGCCATCTGGCCAATGAGGTGGCGGCGAGCATCCTGGGGCAGGTCGCGCATGCCGGCCTGAACCGCGTCGTGGCGGCACACCTGAGCAAGCAGAACAACACGCGTGAGCTGGCAACGGGCGCGCTGGCTGCGGCGCTGGGCGCGTTGCCTTCGGAAGTGTTGGTAGCCGATCAGGAAATGGGGCTGGACTGGCAAGCGGTGCGTGCCTGAACCGAGCACGACGCGCCTTGCGGCGCCCAATAAAAAAACCGGCCCGAAGGCCGGTTTTTTTGTCGGTCGAAACCGATTACTGCTTGGCAGCCGGAGCCGAAGCGTCAGCAGCCGGAGCCGAGGCTTCAGCAGCCGGGGCCGAGGCGTCAGCAGCGGCAGCAGCCGGGGCTTCAGCAGCGGGAGCCGAAGCTTCAGCAGCCGGAGCGGCGGCAGCCGGAGCAGCCGTGTCAGCGGCCGGAGCAGCCGGTTCTTCCTTCTTGCCGCAAGCGGCGAGAGCAACAGCGGCCAGCAGCGATGCGATCAGGAGAGACTTCTTCATTGTTCGTCCTTTAACTTGTAATAACGGAAAACAGGCGATGAATAATTACCGGTAATTATCGCTCTTGAACTGCAAAATAGAGGCCCTCCCGGGTGCCGACATATGCAGTGGTCCACAGTACTAGCCAGCCAACGATTATATCCGCGTTTTCCCGGCTTGTGTAGCGCCGAAATTTACTGAATTGCAATGTTACGCATTATTACAGCCGGGGTCCCAATTGTAGCCATCCCTCCTGTGTCCAGTGATGAAAAGTCTCCATCAGGTCAGGAAGAACGGCACATGCGGCAACATCATCGCCACTAAGGTGGCGATTATCGGCCAGCTTCTTCAGCCAGGGCATCAGTTCGGCCGGCGGCTCGTAGGCTTCCCCATTGAGGAAGAAATTGTTCCGGTCGTAAAGTGCAATCGAGGCGGGTGCAAGAACGACGCCATGCTGGGCCGCAAGTTTCTCATAACGGCGCTGCGGCAGGTCGGATATCTCCGCGAATTCGACCCCGGGTTTCGGTTCTGACAGATGGGAGCCAAGAAATTCCGACACCATCTGCGAATTCCATTGCAGCGCCTTGAGCCGCTCGGCCACGGCCTTGGCCATACCGGCGGGCAGTTGCGCGGGCTTCGTCGCCGCACGTTCGCCGGCATCGGCGTAGCGCCCGCCCAGGTCTTCGTTGTCCTCCACCGTCTCGGACAGCCACGCCAGGAAGTGACCCGCCAGTTCGCGGTAGGCCGGCGCGCGGAAGCCGATCGAGCAGGTCATGCATTCGCCTTCGGCGACGCCGTCGTGGGCGTATTGCGGCGGCAGGTACAGCATGTCGCCCGGCTCCAGCACCCATTCCTCCTCGGCGCTGAAATCGGCAAGGATCTTCAGCGGCATGTCCGGGACCAGCTCCAGGCTGGTCTGCGACGAGATGCGCCAGCGGCGCCGGCCCGAGACTTGCAGCAGGAATACGTCGTAGGAATCGAAGTGCGGACCGACGCCGCCGCCATCGGACGCGTAGCTGATCATCAGGTCGTCCAGGCGCGCGTCGGGCACGAAGCGGAAGCGGCCCATCAGCTCGGCCGCCGCGGCATCGTGCAGGTTCACGCCCTGCACCAGTAAAGTCCACTGGCGGGTCTTGACGGCGGGGAGGTTTTCGCGCGCAAATGGACCATGTTCGAGCTTCCAGCGATTGCGGAAGTGCGTCACCAGGCGCGATTCGACTTCGTCGCGATCGGCAAGGTCGAAAAGCGCATCGCGCGACACAGGCGGCACGATTCCGGGTACCGCCTGTCGAATCAGCAGTGGCTTGCGGTGCCAGACATCCCGCATGAATGCAGCCGGCGTCATGCCACCAAGCAGGTCGAGCGGAGTGTCTGGATCGACGGGGCCAGGGGGCAGGGCCTGTGCGTATAATGCGGAATCGTTCATGGAGTCAAGAATTGAAAATCGCTAAGAACACGGTAGTGTCCGTGATGTACAAGCTGTCGGACGCGCAAGGCAATCTGATCGAAGAGTCAGATGAAGCCATGGTCTATTTGCACGGCGGGTATGATGGCACGTTCCCCAAGATCGAGGAAGCGCTCGACGGCCATGACACCGGCTTCGAGACCCAGCTGCAGCTCGAGCCCGAAGATGCCTTCGGCGACTACGATGCCGAACTCGTCAAGGTCGAGCCGCGCGATCGCTTCCCCGAGCCTCTGGAAGTCGGCATGCAGTTCGAAGGCATGCCCGAGGACGGCGATGAAGAAGACTCCGTCATCTACACCGTGACCGACGTGGCCGAAGACAAGGTGGTGCTGGATGGCAACCATCCGCTGGCCGGCATGGCGCTGCGCTTCTGGCTGAAGGTCTCGGAAGTGCGCGAGGCCACCGCCGAGGAAATCGAGCACGGCCACGCCCACGGCGCCTCGGGTATCGAGGTGGTGGACGAGGACGAGGACGACGATACCCCGCGCACGCTGCACTGATCCCGCGCCCTCCGTGGCCCATGAAGGAAGCCGGCCTAGCCGGCTTTTTTCATGGGCGTTTTGCATGGGCGTGGCACCGCGGCTCAGGGCGTGGCCGGCGCGTCCCGGAGCGAAACCGAGAACGGCGCCGCCGCGTTCGGCGTGATCACCAGCTCGGTCCATTGCGCCACCGTATTGTCCGGCAGCGAAACCCGCGTGAAATTCTGCAGCACCTTGCCGGCGTTGTCGCGCAGCGGCTTGTCGATGCCGAAGCCACTCTCGCCGGCATGCACCAGCAGCACCTGGCCGGGAAAGCGCGCGCTCAGGTCGCGCAGCTGGCGCTTGAATTCCAGGTAGCCGTCGCGCGTGCGGTGGCGCATGAACCCGTCCAGCAGCGTCGGGCGGCCTTTCTTCTCCCAGCCGTTGGCGAAGTGCGGGTCGGCATGGGCCACCACGACGATGCCATTCATGTCGCGCTGCCGCGCCAGCGAGAACGCGCGTGCCAGCCACTGGCGGTTAGCCTCGCGCCGGTCTTCGAACTCGCTGTTGCGCCCGCCCTCGTTGCGGTAGTGGTTGTTGTCGCCAGGCACGTTCAGGCCGACGATCAGGATGTCGCCGAGCACGAGACGCGCGTTCTCGCGGAAGGTGCGGAACAGGGCCTGGTCGGACTGCCGCACCACCGGGCGCGGATGCTGTCCCAGCGTGGCGTCCTCGGGGAAGAACAGCTCGCGCAGGCGGTTCAGCCGCTCGACCGAGTCGAACTTGCCGTTGACCGGGAGCCGGCATTCGGCCCAGTCGGTTTCGCCCGGCACGTAGAGCAGCGGCAACGGCGACTGCGCCAGCAGCTGCTGGCGGCTCGTCAGGATGGCGTCGCTGCAGGATTCGGTATCGCCCTTGATGCCGCCGGCGTGGATCACCAGGTCGAGCCTGCGTTCGGCAAAGCTGTCGAGCAGTGCGGTGGCGTTGGCCTCGGCGGCAGGCCATTGCGGCAGGTCGGCGATCAGCGCGACGCGCATCACCTTCGGCTTGGGCGCGGCCTTGCCCCCGCGGCCGGCGGGTGCCGGCCATGCGGTACTGGCCGCGCACAGCAGCAATGCCGCGGCTAGGATGCGGCCGGCGTGCCGGCGCCTGGCGTTCATGCCGTGCCGACCGCCTCGCCTGCAAGCGACTTGAGCCGGTACAGCGCATCGAGCGCGGCACGCGGCGTCAGGCTGTCCGGGTCCAGGTCGGCCAGCGTGTCGATCAGCGCGGCATGCTCCGGAGCCAGTGCGGCCCGCTGCGGCGTGGCCGGGGCATGGCTTTCGCCCTTGTCGTCATCGTCGTCATCGGTGTCCGGCAGCGTCGGCGCCGCGAACAGGTCGAGCTGCGGCGTCGGCGTGGCATCGGCCGATTGCTGCTCCAGCCATGCCAGGTGCTTGCGCGCGGCGCGGATCACCGGCTGCGGCACGCCGGCCAGCTGCGCCACCTGCAGGCCATAGCTCTGGCTGGCGGGGCCATCCTGCACCGCATGCAGGAACACGATGCCGTCACCGTGCTCGACCGCGGACAGGTGCACGTTGGCAGCCTGCGGGAATTCCTGCGGCAACTGCGTCAGCTCGAAATAGTGCGTCGCGAACAGCGTATGGCTGCGGTTGTGCGACAGCAGGTGGCGCGCGATCGCCCACGCCAGCGCCAGCCCGTCGAAGGTGGACGTGCCGCGGCCGATCTCGTCCATCAGCACCAGCGAAGACGGCGTGGCGTGGTGCAGGATGCCGGCGGCTTCGGTCATTTCCACCATGAAGGTGGAGCGCCCGCCGGCCAGGTCGTCAGCCGCGCCGATGCGGGTAAAGATGCGGTCGATCGGGCCGATCACGGCCCGCCGCGCCGGCACGTAGGCGCCCACGCAGGCCAGCAGCACGATCAGCGCGGTCTGGCGCATGAAGGTCGACTTGCCGCCCATGTTGGGGCCGGTGATCAGCAGCAGCTTGCGCGCTTCGTTGAGCTGGCAGTCGTTGGCGATAAACGCCACCGATTCCGCTGCCAGCTGGCCTTCCACGACCGGGTGGCGGCCCTGCACGATGTCGACCACGTTCTCGCGCACACGCTCGGGCGCGGACCAGTCCAGCGTCTGCGCGCGCTCGGCCAGCGCCGCCAGCACATCGAGGCGCGCCAGCGCGCCGGCCACGCGCTGCAGCTCGCCGATATGCGGCAGCAGTGCCTGCAACAGACCATCGTAAAGCTGCTTCTCGCGCGCGAGCGCGCGGTCCTGCGCCGACAGCGCCTTGTCCTCGAACGACTTCAGCTCGGGCGTGATATAGCGCTCGGCATTCTTCAGCGTCTGGCGGCGGCGGTAGTCGTCGGGCACCTTGTCGGCCTGGCCGTTGGTGACCTCGATATAGAACCCATGCACGCGGTTGAACTCGACGCGCAGGTTGGCGATGCCGGTGCGCGTGCGTTCGCGCGCTTCCAGGTCGATCAGGAACTGGCCGCAGTTCTCGGAGATATCGCGCAGCTCGTCCAGGTCGGTGTCGTAGCCGCGTGCGATCACGCCGCCGTCGCGCACCACGGTCGCGGGTTCCTCGGCGACCGCGCGCACCAGCAGGTCCAGCGACGCCTGCGGTACGGCCAGGTCCTGCAGAGTCTGCGCCAGCAGCGCGCTGTCCTGTTCGTCGCGGATGCAGGCCTGCACGTCGGGCAGTGCGCGCAGCGTGTCGCGCAGCGAGGACAGGTCGCGCGGGCGCGCGCTCAGCAGTGCCAGGCGCGAGGTGATGCGCTCGACGTCGGCCAGCCGGCGCAGCGCGGCGCGCAGCGTATCGGTACCCTGGTCGATCAGCGCGCCGATGGCCTGTTGCCGCGCCTGCGGCACGGCCGGGTCGCGCAGCGGATGGTGCAGCCAGTGGCGCAGCGCGCGGCTGCCCATCGTGGTGCAGCAGGTATCCAGCAGCGAGAACAGCGTCGGCGACTCGCCGCCGCGCAGCGTCTCGGTCAGTTCCAGGTTGCGGCGCGTGGCCGAATCCAGGCCGATGTATTCCGATTCGCGCTCTACCTTCAGGCCCTGCACGTGGCGCAGCGACTGGCCCTGCGTGGTGGCGGCGTAGTTCAGCAGCGCGCCGGCGGCGCCGATCGCCGCGCCCAGACCGGCACAGCCAAACGGATCGAGGCTCGCCACGCCCAGCTGCTCGCGCAGCCGGCGCGAGCCCGCATCCTGGTCGAAATGCCATTCGGGCAGGCGCGTGCGCGCGCAGGCCAGCGCCGGCAGGTCGATGCCGTCGGCATAGAGCAGTTCGGCCGGGCGGATGCGCTCAAGCTCGCGGCCCAGTTGCGCCACCTCGCACTCCATCAGGCGCAGTTCGCCGCTGGCCAGGTTCAGCCACGCCAGCCCGGTCTTGCTGATGCCGCGGCGCGTGGTCTGCTGGTGCACCGCCATCAGGAAAGTGTCGACCTTGTCCGGCAGCAGCGCCGCGTCGGTCAGCGTGCCCGGCGTGACGATGCGCACCACCTTGCGCTCTACCGGTCCCTTGCTGGTGGCGGGATCGCCGATCTGCTCGCAGATGGCCACCGACTCGCCGAGCTTTACCAGCCGTGCCAGGTATTGGTCCGCCGAATGGAAGGGAATGCCGGCCATCCGGATCGGCACGCCATTCGAGGCGCCGCGCGCGGTCAGCGTGATGTCGAGCAGGCGCGCGGCCTTTTCGGCGTCGTCGTGGAACAGCTCGTAGAAGTCACCCATGCGATAGAACAGCAGGGTGTCGGGGTGGTCTGCCTTGATGCGAAGGTATTGCTGCATCATTGGCGTGTGGCGGCTGCCTGCGGCGTCTGCCTGTGCCTGTTCAGGGTCGGTTTTCTTCTGCAATCCCATTGCCATTTAGCCTGTCTGGCGGTGGGCCTGCGTTGTGCCGCCCGATCCGCTCGGAGCGCCGCCTTGCGTGTCGCGGAAAAGCGCCCCCGCGGGGGCGGCCGGGCACTGGTCCGGCGGCCTGTGGCCGCGGCACGAAGGGGCGTTTTCGAATATGGGCGATATGGTACAGCACGGTGCCGCCGCCGATGCGCCGCAGACGGGGTGTACGGCCCTGGATCAGCGGAATACCAGCACAGGGATGTCGCTATGGGTCAGCACTTTCTGCGTTTCGCTGCCCAGCAGCAGCCCGCTGAGTCCCTTGCGGCCGTGGGAGGCCATGAAGATGACGTCGCAGCCCAGTTCCCTGGCGGCATGGATGATGCCCTGGTACGGCACCGAGGCGCTGGAGACGTGGCTGGTGCACGGCACACCCGCCAGCGCTGCCGCGGCCTCGACCTTGGCGAGTTCCTGGCGCGCCTCGGCTTCCACGCGCTGCTGGTACACCTCGCGCTTTTCGTGCGAGCTGTCGCTGGACAGCACATACGGATAGCTCTCCACGCACATGTATGGCGTGAGCCTGGCCGCCGTGGTGCGGGCAAACTGGATGGCGGCGGAAACGGCCTTGTGCGAAAGCTCCGAGCCGTCGACGGGGAGCAGGATGTGCTTGAACATGGGGTCCTTTTCTGGTGAGTAAGGCGAAAGGGGGCAGGCGGCGTCCTGCGTTGCCGCCCGGGAATCAGTTGGCCAGCGCGCGCCCGACGATCAGCGGATCGGCCTGGCCGATGGCGGTGGTGTCCCGGTTGGCATAGGGGAAGCGCGCCAGGATGTAGCGCAGCGCATTGAGCCGCGCGCGCTTCTTGCAATCCGAGCGGATCACCGTCCACGGCGCGTCGGCGGTGTCGGTATGCGCGAACATCGCCTCCTTGGCGCGCGTGTACTCGTCCCATTTGTCGAGCGACGCAATGTCGACCGGGCTGAGCTTCCACTGCTTGAGCGGATGGATCTCGCGTTCGCGGAAGCGGCGCCGCTGCTCTTTCTGGCTGACCGAGAACCAGAACTTGAACAGGTGGATGCCGCTGCGTACCAGGTGGCGCTCGAACTCCGGGGCCTGCTGCAGGAAGTCCTGGTACTCACGCGAGGAGCAGAAGCCCATCACGTGTTCGACGCCGGCGCGGTTGTACCAGGAGCGGTCGAACAGCACGATTTCACCGGCGGCCGGCAGGTGCTGCACGTAGCGCTGGAAATACCACTGGCCGCGTTCGGATTCCGTCGGCTTTTCGAGCGCCACCACGCGGGCGCCGCGCGGGTTCATGTGTTCCATGAAGCGTTTGATGGTGCCGCCCTTGCCGGCGGCATCGCGGCCTTCGAACAGGATTACCACGCGCTGCCCGGTCTCGCGCACCCAGGCCTGGAACTTGAGCAGTTCTACCTGCAGCCGGTATTTCTGCTTTTCGTAATTGCGGCGCGACATCAGGTTCTGGTAAGGGTACGCCCCGTCGCGCCAGCCGGCCGCGAGTTCATCGTCGGGCTGGCGCCGGCGGCCCGCCTGCCAGGCGCCGGGATCGCCTTCCAGGATCAGGCTGCGCAGCTGCGCGGCCTCATCGGGCGCCAGGCCGTCGAGCAGCGTGCGCATGGCGTCGAGCATGCTGGCGCCCTGGCCGGCGCGGCTGGCGAGAACGTCCTGCATGCTGCTGGCGGCCACTTGCACGGCGGCATCGACAGCATCGCTGATTTCATTGCGTTCGGCCGACAGGGCCGTGTTGGTCGGCAGCACATCGCCGCGCGCAGCAGGGCGGACATGGGGCTGCGAAGTGACGTGGGTATGAGCGTGCGCATGGGCGTGGGCATGGGCGGCAGGCGTATTGCGATCGGTCATGTGCAGTCCTTCGTTCAGGCCACACGCTGGCGCAGGATCTGGTAGAGCTGGTCCTTGATCTGCAGCTTCTCCTTTTTCAGCCGCTCGATTTCGAAGCCCGAGGCCGGCACCAGGCCGGACTCCATGTTGTGGATCTCCTGGTCCAGCGCATTGTGGCGATGGAACAGGCGGGCGAAGTGGGCGTCCTGCGTCTTCAGGAGCGAGATCTTGTCGCGGTATTCAGGAAACATGCGGGCTCTCCTCGGCTTGATCCGCGCGCACGGGGCGTGGCGCTTGGATTCATTCTGGGGAGGGCAGGGCGGCGCGACCTTGACGGGGATCATGGTCGGCCGGGGCGGCGGGAAATATGCGAATAGTCTCTGCGCGCCGGCAAGCGCTGCGGCCGCAAAGCAAAACGCCCGCCGGGGCGCGGCGGGCGTTTGTGTTGCGGGCGATGGCCATCAGGCCATGCCACCGACTCAGGCAGTGGCCGGCTTGGCGTTGTCGAGCGAGTACGGCGACAGCAGGCGCACCATCTGGGCAAAGGCCTTGGGGTTGCCCGCCAGCACTTCGCCTTGCTCCATCTGGCGCGGCTCGCCGTTGTAGTTGCCGACCAGGCCGCCCGACTCGGTGATCAGCAGCATGCCGGCGGCCATGTCCCACGGCTTCAGGCCGCGCTCGAAGAAGCCATCCAGGCGGCCGCAGGCGACATAGGCCAGGTCCAGCGCGGCGGCGCCCGGGCGGCGCAGGCCGGCGCAGCTGCGCGTCATCAGCGAGAAGACCTCGAGGTATTCATCCACGCCTTCCAGGTCGCGGAACGGGAAGCCGGTGCCGATCAGGCAGTCGGCCAGCTTGTCGCGGCGGGTCACGCGGATGCGGCGGTTGTTCAGGAAGGCGCCGGCGCCCTTGCTGGCGGTGAACAGCTCGTCGCGGGTCGGATCGTAGACCACGGCCTGCACCGGCGTGCCGCGGTGCAGCTGGGCGATCGAGACCGCGTACTGCGGGAAGCCGTGGATGAAGTTGGTGGTGCCGTCGAGGGGGTCGATGACCCAGGTGTATTCGTGGGCGTCTTCGCCTTCGGCCCAGGACTGGCCGGACTCTTCCGCTAGAATGGCGTGTTCCGGGTAGGCGGTGCGGATGATCTCGATGATCGCGGCTTCGGCGGCGCGGTCGACCTCGGTAACGAAATCGTTGTGTTGCTTGCGCGAGACGCGCACCAGATCGACGTCGAGCGACGCGCGGTTGATGATGGATCCCGCCTTGCGGGCCGCCTTGACGGCGATATTGAGCATCGGATGCATGAATCTCTCCAGGCCGGCCATGAAGATGCGGCGGGGCGCCACGGCACCGCGCGCCCGCTCATGGGCAGCTGACAACACAACGGATTGTAGAAGAACGCAGGGCGTCGCCGGTCTGGTTACTGGATGTGCCGCGAGAGTCTCGCAGGCACGTCATGACCTGGCGCCGCGCCAGAGAAGAACCCCGAATTGTATATGAACCCGGCAAATGATACGAGCCGCCCAACAGGCGAGCCTGATGCGCCGCACGCAGCCGGCGCAGAACCCGATGCCTTCGGCCGTGTGCGCTTCGTGCTGGTCGAGACCAGCCACCCGGGCAACGTCGGCTCGGTCGCGCGCGCGATCAAGACCATGGGCTTCGGCAGCCTGGTGCTGGTCTCGCCGCGCGAACCCGGCGTGCTGGGCCATGCCGACGCCATCGCCATGGCCAGCGGCGCCGACGATGTGCTGGCTGGCGCCGTGATCGTCGACCAGATCGACGCGGCCCTGGCCGGCGCGGCGCTGACCGTGGCCATGACCGCGCGCCAGCGCGAGTTCGGGCCGCCGCGGCTGCTGCCGCGCGCCGCTGCGGCGCGCGCATGCCAGACGCTGGCCGGCAGCGGCGACATCGCCTTTGTCTTTGGCAACGAGCGCTATGGCCTGCCCAACGACGTGGTCGAGCGCTGCGCGGCGGTCACGCATATCCCCGCCAATCCCGCCTATGCCTCGCTCAACCTGGCGCAGGCCGTGCAGCTGATCGCCTACGAGATGCGGCTGGCGCTGCTCGATGCAGCCCCGCCTGCCGTTGCGGCGGCGGACGCGGGCGCCAATATCGGCTATGCTGGTGAGCCGGCCACGGCGGAGCAGGTCGAGGCCATGTTCGGGCACCTGCAGGCGGGCCTGGAAGCGATCGGCTTTCTCGACCCCGCCAATCCGCGCAAGCTGATGCCGCGGCTGCGCCGGCTGCTTGCCCGCAGCGGGCTGGAGCGCGAGGAAGTCAACATCCTGCGCGGCATCGCGAAGCATATGCTGATGGCGCAGGGCCAGCCGGACCGCAAGTCGTAACTGGAGAGACGCACAGTGGCAGCAACCCGCAGCATTCCGAGAACGGACGACGCAGGCGTACGTGGCAAGCGCGCACGCTGTCGGCCCGTCGCGGCGGGTTGGCGCGCGCCGGGGCGATGTTGATCGCCGCACTGCCGCTGCAAAATCCCTGACGGATCCGGGGCCAATGGCCGGCGCCAGAACGCCGGCCGCAAATCACTTACACTCCCTGATCCCGTCCCCACCGGCCACCGACCTCGCCGGCGACCCTGCCCCAGGCGCAAGCCTCGCGTGGCGCGGCGCACGGCGCGGCAACACGACACGACCAAGATGTTCTCTCGCCTTAAGGAAGATATCGACACGATCATGCTGCGCGATCCCGCCGCGCGCAGCCGCCTGGAAATCCTGACCTGCTACCCCGGCCTGCACGCCGTGGTCTTCCACCGCTTTGCGCACGCGTGCTGGAACGGGGGCTTCCATTGGCTGGGACGCTGGATCTCGCACTGGTCGCGCTTCCTGACCGGCATCGAGATCCATCCGGCGGTGAGGCTGGGGCGCCGGGTGTTCATCGACCACGGCATGGGCGTGGTGATCGGCGAGACCGCCGAGATCGGCGACGACTGCACCATCTACCAGGGCGTGACGCTGGGCGGCACCTCGCTGTACAAGGGCCAGAAGCGGCATCCGACGCTGGGCGCCAACGTGGTGGTGAGCGCGGGCGCCAAGGTGCTGGGCGGCTTCGTGGTGGGCGACGGCGCGCGCGTGGGCTCCAATGCCGTGGTGCTCAAGCCGGTGCCGCCGGGCGCAACCGCGGTGGGCGTGCCGGCGCGCATCATCCTGCCCGATGCGCCGGCGGCGCAGCAGGGCGCCAAGCAGGAGTTCTCGGCCTATGGCATCACGCCGAACGCCGACGACCCGGTGTCGCTGGCGCTCAAGAGCCTGATCGACAATGCCGCGCGCCAGCACGAGCGCATCGAGGCCGTGCTGGCCGCGCTGGACCGGCTGGGCGAGCACCTGGAGAACACGCCGAACGACCGCTTCGATGCGAGCGAGTTGCGCAAGCTGATGAAGTAGGGAAAGAGGGCGGCCGGCAACGGCCGCTTTTTTTTCGCGCGATCTTGCGCGATCTCAGTCGGTCTGCGGCAGCAATCGGAAACCGCCGCCGTCGAGCTGCAGCACGGCGGCGCGCGGATGGCGCCCGTCCAGGTCCCAGTCGGTCAGCACCCAGCGCACGCCCGCGGCGTGTTCGTGGCGCGCCGGGCGATGGGTGTGGCCATGCACCATCAGCCTGGTCCCGGCCATGCCGAAGAGTTCGGCCGCGGCAGTGGGCGTCACGTCGCCGTAGACCATCGGTACGCCGTTGCCCTCGGCGGCCTGCCGCGCGCGGTTGCCTTCGCTGTCCGCACGCAGCTTGCGCGCGATCCCCAGGCGCGTACGCAGCGGCAGCGCCAGGAACAGCCGCTGCACCCAGCCCTTGCGGGTCCAGCGGCGGAAGCGGTTGTAGCGCTCGTCGTCGATGCACAGCATGTCGCCGTGGCTGAGCACCACGCGCTGGCCGGCGCAATCGATCACCGTGGGATCGGGCAGCAACTGCGCGCCCGCGGCGGCGGCAAAGCGCGTGCCCAGCAGGAAGTCGCGGTTGCCATGCATCAGGTACACGGCAACGCCGCGCGCGGCCAGCGCGCGCAGGGCACCGGCCACGCGTTGTGCGAACGGCGAGTCGGTTTCCTCGTCGCCAATCCAGAATTCAAAGAAATCGCCCAGGATAAACAGCGTGCGCGCGTCGTGCGCGGCGCGCTCGAGCGTGCGCTCGAAGGCTGCCAGCGTACGTGGCATGCCGGGCGTGAGATGCAGGTCTGAAATGAACCACGCCGGCGCCTGTACCTCGAGGGGACCGGCCACCGGCGTGCGGGGGATTGCGGTCATGCGCGGGGCCGGGAGGGAAGTGCCGGCCGGGCCGGGCGCACGTAACCGCAATCAGGGTGCATGGCTTGCTCGACGCTTGGTCGACGATTTAGTCGACAATTACTCGACGACGGTGGCCTTCTCGATCACCACGTCTTCCAGCGGCACGTCCTGGTGGAAGCCCGAGCTGCCGGTGCGCACGCCCTTGATCTGGTCGACCACGTCGGTGCCTTCCACTACCTTGCCGAACACGGCGTAGCCGAAGCCCTGCGGCGTCGGCGAGGTGAAGTTCAGGAAGTCGTTGTCGACCACGTTGATGAAGAACTGCGCGGTGGCCGAGTGGGGCGCGTTGGTGCGTGCCATGGCGACCGTGTAGCGGTCGTTCTTCAGGCCATTGCCGGCTTCGTTCTCGATCGGCGCGTCGGTGCCCTTTTGCTTCATGCCGGGCTCGAAACCGCCACCCTGGATCATGAAGTTCTTGATCACGCGGTGGAAGATGGTGTTGTCATAGTGGCCCTTGCGGACATACGACAGGAAGTTTTCGACCGATTTCGGCGCCTTCTCGGCGTCGAGTTCGATGGTGATGACACCCTGGTTGGTTTGAAGCTGGACCTTGGACATGGTTTCCTCTGTTCGGTGTGTTATTTGACGACAGTGGCCGACTCGATCACGATCGGCGAGGCCGGCACATTGCGCATGGGGCCGTAGGCCGTGGTCGGCACGCTCTTGATCTTGTCGATCGTGTCCATGCCTTCCACCACCTTGCCGAAGACTGCGTAGCCGTTGCCGTCCGGCTGCGGGTAGTCGAGATTCGGATTATCCACCACATTGACGAAGAACTGCGCGGTGGCCGAGTCGGGGTTGCTGGTACGCGCCATGGCCAGCGTGCCGGCCTTGTTCTTCAGGCCGCCGCGGGCTTCCAGCGGGATCGGCGCGCGCGTGGGCTTTTCCTTCATGTCGCGGTCGAAGCCGCCGCCCTGCACCATGAAGCCGTTGATCACGCGATGGAAGATGGTGCCGCTATAGAAGCCGCTCTTTACATATTCCAGGAAGTTGGCCACGGTCTTGGGCGCGACGTCCGGGTACAGTTCGACCGTGAACTTGCCGGCGCTGGTGACGAACTGGACGCGCTCGGCGGCCTTCTGCTGCGCCAGCGCGCTGAACGACGACAACGCGAGCGCGCCTGCGGTCAGTGCGGCCAGGGCGATGCGACGGGAACGGATCATGGGTGGAACTCCGGTGAGTCGGGATGCAAACGGCCCGGACGCCATTGCGCCCGGACATTCTTGGCAGGGGCGTCAGTTGGCTGCCGGGGCGCTGGCCGGGGCCGCGCGCTGTGCCGGAGCCGGCTTGCGGTTGCCGGACGGCGCAGCCGCGGTCCCGCTCGTGCCCGTCGCCGCGGGCGTGCCGGTGGCTGCCTCGGGGCGCAACTGGCGCAGCCCGGCGCTGGCACGGGTATCGGCCGGATTGCGGCGCAGCGCCTCCGCATAGGCCTGCTCGGCCAGGCGGCGGTAGACGTCGCCCAGATTGGTGTAGGCGATGGCAAAGGCCGGCTTGACCTCGGTGGCCAGCAGCAGTTCGGCCTCGGCGCGCTTCAGGTCGCCGCGCTTGGCATAGAGCAGCGCCAGGTTGTTGTGCGGCTCGGGCAATTCGGGGAAGTCCGCCGCCATTTCCGTGAAGGCCTGGATGGCGGCGTCCTCGCGCCCGGACTGCGCCAGCGCCCAGGCGCGCTGGAACCGTGCCTGCGCGTTGCGCGGATTGGCCGCGATCACGCGGTCGAAGCCCTTGATGGCGTCGTCATAGCGGCGCGCGTTGGCGGCCTGCTGGGCCTGGGTCATGCCGGGGTCGGTCGAGCGGATGCCGTCCAGCGGCGACGTGGGCGCGGGCAGCGACAGCGGTCCCTGCTGGGCCTGCGCGGGCCCGGCCAGCGCTGCGGCCAGGGCCAGGGCAGCCGTGGCGGCCAATGCGGGACGCGGGCGGAGCGCGGCGGCGAGCGCGGCGGTAGGCGAGGAGGGCAGCAGCAGGCTCATTGAAGACAGGTCCGTTATACTCCGCGGCATTCTAGCAAAGCGGCACGGCCGGCACTAAAGCCATGGTCCGGGCAAGCGTCGGCAAGCGCGGGCGGCCGCGGCAAATCCCCGGCGCGCGGTCTACCGGCACATCGCCTTCCGGTAAGATATGGGGCGCGGCGGAATTGCGCCAGTGGCGCCAGTGCCGCCTCCCCCGACCATTCACTTCGTTTCATGCAGCCTCTGAACATCTACAACACGCTCGCGCGTGAGAAGCAGCCATTCGTGCCCATCGAACCCGGCAAGGTCCGCATGTATGTCTGCGGCATGACGGTGTACGACTACTGCCACGTCGGCCACGCGCGCGTGATGGTGGTGTTCGACATGGTGCATCGCTGGCTGCGTGCCGCCGGCTACGAGGTGACATATGTGCAGAACATCACGGATATCGATGACAAGATCATCCGCCGCGCCGCCGAGAATGGCGAGACCATCGGCGCGCTGACCACGCGCTTCATCCAGTACATGCACGAAGACGCCGCCGCGCTGGGCGTGATCCGTCCCGACCACGAGCCGCGCGCGACCGACTACGTGCCGCAGATGCTCGACATGATCGGCAAGCTGGAAGCGAAGGGCCTGGCCTACCAGGCCAGCGATGGCGACGTAAACTACTCGGTGCGCAAGTTCGACGGCTATGGCAAGTTGTCCGGCAAGTCGCTGGAAGACCTGCGCGCGGGCGAGCGCGTCAGTGCCAACGACGCCAAGCAGGACCCGCTCGACTTCGTATTGTGGAAATCCGCCAAGGCCAGCGAGCCGCCCGAGACCAAGTGGGAGTCGAAGTGGGGCAGCGGCCGGCCGGGCTGGCACATTGAATGCTCTGCCATGAGCTGCGCGCTGCTGGGCGAGCATTTCGACATCCATGGCGGCGGGGCGGATTTGCAGTTCCCGCACCATGAGAACGAGATCGCGCAATCGGAAGGGGCCAGCGGCAAGCCGTTCGTCAACATGTGGATGCACAACGGTTTCGTGCGCATCAACGACGAAAAAATGTCCAAGTCGCTTGGCAATTTCTTCACGATCCGCGAAGTGCTGAAGGCGTACGACGCCGAAGTCGTGCGTTTCTTCATCCTGCGCGCGCACTACCGCAGCCCGCTCAACTACAGCGACGCGCACCTGGACGACGCGCGCCATGCGCTGACGCGCCTGTACACCGCGCTGAAGGACACGCAGCCCGGCGGCTGCGCGGTCGACTGGGAAGAGCCGCACGCGAAGCGCTTCGCCGAAGCCATGGGCGACGACTTCAACACGCCGATCGCGATGTCGGTGCTGTTCGACCTGGCCAGCGAGATCAACCGCACCGGCTCCACCAGCGCCGCGCGCCAGCTCAAGGCGCTGGCCGGCACGCTGGGGCTGCTCGAGCGCGATCCGCATACCTTCCTGCAGGGCGGCAAGTCCGCGGACGGCCCCAGCGCCGAGGAAATCGAAGCCAGCATCGCCGCGCGCAAGGCGGCCAAGGCCGAGCGCAACTTCGCCGAAGCCGACCGCATCCGCGCCGAACTGCTTGCCGCCGGCATCGTGCTGGAAGACAAGCCGGGTGGCGCGACCGAGTGGAGGCGTGCTTGAACGCTGCCGCGCGCAAGCCCGCCAACGCCACCGCCGTGCCGGCAGCCGCGGGCCGGTCGAAGGCGGCCGGCCCGCGTCCGGCCAAGGCGAGCGCCAGCGAGGCACCGCTGTCCGACGGCAAGGCGGCGGGCAAGGCGGTGGCCAAGTCCACGCGCAACGCCAAGGCGGTATTGCCCGAGGCCGACGCGCTGCCGCTGCCGGTCGAGACCGTCATTGACGCGGTCCGTCCCGCTTACTGGGACGAAGCCTGCGCCGACCTGATGAAGCGCGACCGCATCCTGCGCAAGATGATCCCGAGCTACGGCCCGGCGCACCTGGTGTCGCGCGGCGATCCGTTCGTCACGCTGGCGCGCGCCGTGGTGGGCCAGCAGATCTCGGTCAAGGCGGCGCAGTCGGTGTGGGAGCGCCTGCACACGGCCTGTCCCAAGCTGACGCCGGCACAGTTCCTGCGCGCGGGCACCGAGAAGCTGGCCGGCTGCGGATTGTCCAAGCGCAAGGCCGAGTACATGATCGACCTGGCCGACCACTTCAAGGCGGGCCGGGTGCACGTGGCCGAATGGGCGCAGATGGACGACGAAGCGGTGATCGCGGAGCTGACGCAGATCCGCGGCATCGGCCGCTGGACGGCCGAGATGTTCCTGATGTTCAATCTGATGCGGCCCAACGTGCTGCCGCTCGACGATATCGGCCTGATCAATGCGATTTCCGCCAACTATTTCAGCGGAGAACCGGTCACGCGCAGCGAGGCGCGCGAGGTGGCGGCCAACTGGGAACCGTGGCGGACGGTGGCAACCTGGTATATGTGGCGTAGTCTGGACCCGTTGCCTGTGACGTACTAGGCATCGGAACAACAAAAATCACAAGCAGGTGCGTTGCACGCTATCTGGCAGGCGCTAAGATAGCGGCCAATTTCCGGTAGAATGCGCCCCTTCACAGACAGGTACGTGTGATTTTATGAAAACCACCTTCCTGGATTTTGAGCAGCCCATTGCCGAACTCGAGGCAAAAATCGAAGAACTGCGCTTCGTGCAGGACGATTCGGCTGTCGATATTTCCGAAGAGATTTCGCGGCTGGCCGGCAAGAGCCAGCAGCTGACCAAAGACATCTATGCCAACCTGACCCCGTGGCAGGTTGCGCAAATCGCCCGCCACCCCCAGCGTCCCTACACGCTGGACTACGTGCGCGAGATCTTTACCGATTTCCACGAACTGCACGGCGACCGCACCTTTGCCGACGACCTGTCGATCGTCGGCGGCCTGGCGCGCTTCAACGGCCAGGCGTGCATGGTGATCGGCCACCAGAAGGGCCGTGACACGAAAGAGCGCGCCCTGCGCAATTTCGGCATGCCCAAGCCCGAGGGCTACCGCAAGGCCAAGCGCCTGATGGAACTGGCGGACAAGTTCGGCCTGCCGATCTTCACCTTCGTCGACACCCCGGGTGCATTCCCCGGCATCGACGCGGAAGAGCGCGGCCAGTCCGAGGCCATTGGCCACAACCTGTACGTGATGGCCGGCCTGAAGGTGCCTCTGATTGCCACCATCATCGGTGAAGGCGGTTCGGGCGGCGCGCTGGCGATCGCCGTCGGCGACGTGGTGCAGATGCTGCAGTTCGCCACCTATGCCGTGATCTCGCCGGAAGGCTGCGCCTCGATCCTGTGGAAGACCGCCGAGAAGGCGCCGGAAGCCGCCGAGGCGCTGGGCCTGACCGCGCACCGCCTGAAGGCGCTGGGCCTGATCGACAAGATCGTCAACGAGCCGCTCGGCGGCGCGCACCGCGATCACAAGGCCATGGCGGCGCTGCTCAAGCGCACGCTGGCCGAGTCGCTGCGCCAGTTCCAGGGCATCAGCGTGAAGGAACTACAGGCGCGCCGTTACGAACGCCTGCTGGCCTATGGCAAGTTCAAGGAAACCGGCGCCCCGGAATGATCCGTCCGCCCGGCTGACCGACAAGGTCGCACAGGCCCTGCAGGGCGGTGCGGCCTTTGTTGTTTCTGGGGACGGCGCGCCGGTGATCGCGGTGGCGCTGTCGGGCGGGCGCGATTCGGTCGCGCTGCTGCATGCCGCGCGCGCCGCCACGCAGGGCACGGCGGCGCGCGTGGTCGCGCTGCACGTGCATCACGGCCTGCAGGATGCCGCCGACGAATGGGACCGCTTCTGCGAGGAGTTGTGCGGGCAGTGGCAGATCGGCTATTTCGTGCGCCGGGTCGCGGTTCGGCAGGCGGCGGGCGAGGGCGTGGAAGCTGCCGCGCGCCGCGCGCGCTATGCAGCGCTGGCGGCGATGTGCGCCGGCAGCGGGGCGCGCCTGCTGCTGTTCGCGCATCACCAGGACGACCAGGTCGAGACCGTGCTGCTGCGGCTGTTTCGCGGCGCCGGGGTGGCCGGCATGGCCGGCATGCCCGCGCTGCGCCCGCTCGATGCGCACAGCGGCGTGATGCTGCTGCGGCCGTGGCTGGACGTGAGCCGCGATGAGATCGATGCCTACTGCGCCGCCAATGCGCTGCGCTGGATCGACGATCCCTCCAATGCCGACGCGCGCTATGCCCGCAACGCCCTGCGAGCGCACCTGCCGGCGCTGGTGACGGCTTTCCCTGCATTGCGCGCCAACGTGGCCCAGGCCGCGGCGCATTTCGCGCAGGCCAACGAGCTGATCGACCAGCTGGCCGCCGCCGCGATGGCGCAGCTGGCGCATCCGGGCCGCGATGCCGATACGCTCGCCGAACTCGATCTAGCCGGTTTGCGCGCACTACCGGCGGCGCAGGCCGATGCGGTGCTGCGGCTGTGGCTGCGCGACCTCGGCACGCGCGCGCCATCGACCGCGCGCCTTGCGGCGATGCGCGCGCAACTGGTCGCGCACGAGGGCGGCGAGCCAGCCATCGCCCATGACGGCCTGGTCCTGCGCCGCTTCCGCGGCCGCGTGCTGGCGTGCACGCCGCCGCCCGCGCAGCCTCCCGAAACCGTGTCGCTCGACTGGCGCGGCGAGGACCGCATCGTCGTGCCCGCATGGCGCGGCGAGCTGCGCTTCTTCCGCGACGACAGCTTCGGCGTGCCCGAAGCCGTGCTGCGCCAGCCGCTGCGGCTGGCGCCGCGTGCCGGCGGCGAACGGCTGGTGTTGCGGCCCGGCGGCCCGGCACGCGCGCTCAAGCAAGCCTGCCAGGAGGCTGGCATCCCCGCCTGGCGGCGGGCGTGGCTGCCGCTGCTGTGGGCAGGCGACACCCTTGTGCTTGCCGCCGGACTCGGCATGCACCGCCGCTGGCCGGCCGAGGCGGCGGCACCGCGCTGGCGCGTCGAATGGCATGCGCAGCCGCCGCAAGTGCCGGGCGCGGCGCGCTGAACGCCTCGCCGCGGCAATGACGAAGCGCGTCGATCACATCGGGAAAGCCTGCAAACCTCGGCTTCGCCTTGCCTGACAAGCCTTGTTCGTGTATTTTCAAGGGCTTTGCACAATCGCTGGCGTCGACAAGAAGATGGCTCTCATCGTTCACAAATACGGCGGCACTTCGATGGGTTCCACGGAACGCATCAAGAATGTCGCCAAGCGCGTTGCCAAGTGGCACCGCGCCGGTCACCGCGTAGTCGTGGTGCCTTCGGCCATGTCGGGCGAGACCAATCGCCTGCTGGGACTCGCCAAGGAAATTTCGCCGCAGCCCAATCCGCGTGAACTGGACATGCTCGCCTCCACCGGCGAGCAGGCCAGCGTGGCACTGCTGGCTATCGCCCTGCACGGCGAGAACATCGACGCGGTCAGCTACACCGGCTGGCAAGTGCCGGTGAAGACCGACTCGTCGTACACCAAGGCGCGTATCGAATCGATCGACGACGAGCGCATCCTCGGCGACCTCGACGCCGGCCGCGTGGTCGTGATCACCGGATTCCAGGGCATCGACGACGACGGCAACATCACCACGCTGGGCCGCGGCGGCTCGGACACCTCGGCCGTGGCCATCGCCGCCGCGATCGAAGCCGACGAGTGCCTGATCTACACCGATGTCGACGGCGTGTACACCACCGACCCGCGCGTGGTCGAGGACGCCCGCCGCCTGGACCAGATCACCTTCGAGGAAATGCTGGAAATGGCCAGCCTCGGCTCCAAGGTGCTGCAGATCCGCTCGGTGGAATTCGCCGGCAAGTACCGCGTGAAGACCCGCGTGCTGTCGTCGCTGACCGACCCGCTTATGCCGCTCGAGCAGGAAATGCACTCGGGCACGCTGATCACTTTTGAGGAAGAGTCTGAAATGGAAGCAGCCGTCATCTCCGGCATCGCCTTTGCCCGTGACGAGGCCAAGATCACCGTTCTGGGCGTGCCGGACAAGCCGGGCATCGCCTACCAGATCCTGGGCCCGATCGCCGACGCTAACATCGACGTCGACATGATCATCCAGAACCAGTCCGTCGACGGCAAGACCGATTTCACCTTCACCGTGCCGCGCGCCGACTACCAGCGCGCGCTGGCGATCCTGGACGACGGCGTGAAGACGCATATCGGCGCCGGCAGCGTGTCGGGCGACCCGAAGGTGTCGAAGGTGTCGGTGGTGGGCGTTGGCATGCGTTCGCACGTGGGCATCGCCAGCAAGATGTTCCGCACGCTGTCGGAAGAGGGCATCAACATCCAGATGATCTCCACCTCGGAAATCAAGATCTCGGTGCTGATCGACGAGAAGTACATGGAACTGGCCGTGCGCGCCCTGCACAAGGCCTTCGAACTGGAACAGGCGTGATCCGTTCGTAAGCATTTTCTGGCGGCGCTGCAGATTTTGTGTTGAGTCATCGATTTTTCATTGACCAACCCGCGTGGCGTCGCTAGAATACGCGCTTCGTTGTGTGGCTCCCTCACACAACGCAAGTTTGGGAGACGTGGCCGAGAGGTCGAAGGCACTCCCCTGCTAAGGGAGCATCCGGGCCAAAACCTGGATCGAGGGTTCGAATCCCTCCGTCTCCGCCACTACATCTGTATTGGCGGCGGAACCCCGGAAGATCGCGGTCTTCCGGGGTTTTGTTTTTTGTGGCGCGTTTTTTGTGGCGCCGATATTTGCCGATCCGATATTCGCCGCGCCGTTACCTGTGGCCTGCTGCATCGACCCGCCGGCGCCGTCATGCACCGCTACGTGCAATTGTCCCGATACGCCTGCTGCAGCTCCTTGCGCGACTTGTCGCGCTCGACCTTCGGAATCGGCCGGCCCTGCGCGTTCTGCGTCGCCGAGGTGGTCGACTGGTACGTGCGCTTCTTCGGCGTGGCGTTGAACTGCTCTTTCAGCGATTCGCATTTGTCGCGCGTGATCTGGTCGGGGTCGAGCGTGGGAGCCGACGGCGGGCGGTAGGGATTGGCGCCTTCCTGCACGGCTTCCGAAATGGCACCTGCGGCGCCCCCCTTCGGCTGGGATTGCTGTGCCAGGGCTGTCGCGACGCTGCCCAGTGCCAGCAAGCCGGTCAGCAGCCATCTTGTCGATATCGGCATGTTGTCCCTCCTCGATTGCCGGGCAGCCGGCCGGCTTCCTAGAACCATCATATGTGCCGCGCCCGGAATTGCCAGAATCCGATGGCGCCGGTGCCGGCAGGGCGGAGCCGCCTGTCGGGGCAGGGAAGGGCGATGGCACGCCGCCAGGCCACGATTTGCGTTCTGGCCTTGCCTGCCATAAACCTAGTTCAGGGACATGCCCGCAAGGGCTTCCAGGACTTCAGGAGAAGCCAATGAGTGTGCTGATGCTTTCGAACGTCGATATGGAAACCACCGACGACGAGATCCGCGACTTCCTCATCCGCTACGGCTTCCCGGCGTTCGACGAGCTCGAGCGACTGCCGGGGGATGGCTCGCGCCCGGCGGTGGCGGTGCATTTCCACGCGGTAGAGGACGCCGCGCTGCGGATGCTGCAGCCGCGCATCAACCATCTGTTCTGGAAGAAGCGCCAGGTTGAGGCAGTGGTGCTCACGGAGCGCTTCGAATAGGCGGGAAGGACCTGCGGGCGCGACGACCCGCAGGAAGCAGGCCTGCGCCTGCGAAGTGCCGGCGCTTAGCCGACGAAGGCCTTTTCGAGCACGAAGTGGCCGGGCTCGCTCATATTGCCTTCCTCGAAGCCGCGCTCTTCCAGCATGACGCGGATTTCCTTGAGCATGTCGGGGCTGCCGCACAGCATCAGGCGGTCGTTCTCGGTCGAGAACGGGGGCACGCCCAGGCGCTCGAACAGTTCGCCCGACTCGATCAGCTCGGTGATGCGGCCGCGCGTGTGGAAGTCTTCGCGCGTGACGGTGGGGAAATAAACCAGCTT
This sequence comes from Cupriavidus sp. L7L, assembly GCF_004353535.1. Lineage (NCBI taxonomy): Bacteria > Pseudomonadati > Pseudomonadota > Betaproteobacteria > Burkholderiales > Burkholderiaceae > Cupriavidus > Cupriavidus sp. L7L. The sequence goes on along the minus strand of NZ_SMNY01000040.1, from coordinate 93,587 downwards.
TTCGCGCACCATCTCGCCCAGGTACTCGTGCTCGGGCAGGTGCTCGTTCAGCAGTTGCTGGTAGGCCAGTTCATCGATATAGCGGCAGGTGTGGGTCAGCACGATCTTGTCGTAGCGGGCATACACCTCGGGATCGCGGATGATCGACAGGAACGGAGCCAGGCCGGTGCCGGTGGCCAGCAGCCACAGGGTCTTGCCGGGCAGCAGGTTTTCGACCAGCAGCGTGCCGGTGGGCTTCTTGCCGACAAAAATCTGGTCGCCTTCGCGCAGGTGTTGCAGGCGCGACGTCAGGGGGCCATCCGGCACCTTGATGCTGAAGAATTCCAGGGTTTCTTCATAGTTGGCGCTGGCGATGCTGTAGGCACGCAGCAGCGGGCGGCCATTGACTTCCAGGCCGACCATGGCGAACTGGCCGTTTTCGAAGCGGAAACCCGGGTCGCGCGTGCAGGTGAAGCTGAACAGCGTGTCGGTCCAGTGGTGAACGGAGAGGATGGATTGCTGGTAGAGGTTGCTCATCGGAGGAAACGCCAAGGCCCGCGGGCAAGCCGCCGGGGAGGATGGTGACCGGACATGTGCGCCTGTCGGCAGTTACCGGCAAAGGCGGCGGATCACGGGAACGCAATGATCCACTTCGACGCGTATTGTAAAACGGCAGCGGCCGGCGTGCCCGGGCCACGTCGACGGAACCCCGCCCGGGATAGGGTTATGCGCAGCGATGAAATCCGGGGTTTCAATTCTGAAACCCGTATGCCGGGTTTGCGGCGCGAAATCCTGGCAAATCAACCAAATCCGGTATGGCCCGCTTTTTGCGCTCCCAGACCCGCCGCACGTCCAGCCGTCGTGCCGGCAAAGCTGCCGTGACCCGACGATCGCATTGCGTTGCAGGGCAGGCGCCCTTGGTCTTGAACAGGAATGCACCGCGATGTACTACGGAACGAATGCAGCCGGCGCAGCTGGCGCAGAAAGCCGCGCGCTTGCCGCAGATGACAGCCAGCCACGTGCCGGCCGCCACCACGACGATCGTTGCGGCGGCAAGCCGGCGCCACAGCGTACCAACTGGGCCTGGGCGGCCGTGGCCAGGCATGACGACTGGATGGATTCACACAGCCCGTTTGCGCAGTTTGCGCATTTCGACTAGCCGCCGCCCACGGCACCTGCCGTGGCGCGGTCCCTTCGAATGACCCGAGCCGCCGTGCTGCCTGCGCGGCGTCTCGGTTGCCCTCAGTTTCCTTGTGCGTGCCATGAACTACGCTCCCATCAAATCGCTGCTGATTGCCAACCGTTCCGAGATCGCGATCCGCGTCATGCGGGCCGCCGCCGAGATGAATATCCGGACCGTGGCGATCTACTCCAAGGAAGACCGCCTCGCCCTCCATCGCTTCAAGGCCGACGAGAGCTACCTGGTCGGCGAGGGCAAGAAGCCGCTGGCGGCCTATCTCGATATCGAAGACATCCTGCGCATCGCGCGCCATGCGAAGGTCGATGCAATCCATCCGGGCTATGGCTTCCTGTCGGAGAATCCGGACTTCGCGCAGGCCGTGATCGATGCCGGCATCCGCTGGATCGGCCCGTCGCCCGAGGTCATGCGCCGCCTCGGCAACAAGGTGGCCGCGCGCAATGCGGCGATCGAGGCGGGCGTGCCGGTGATGCCGGCCACCGACCCGCTGCCGCACGACCTGGAGGCCTGCAAGCGCCTGGCCGCGGGCATCGGCTATCCGCTGATGCTCAAGGCCAGCTGGGGCGGCGGCGGGCGCGGCATGCGCATCCTGGAGAGCGAGCAGGACCTGGAAGTCTCGCTGGCCGCGGCGCGGCGCGAGGCGCTGGCGGCGTTCGGCAACGACGAGGTCTATGTCGAGAAATTGGTGCGCAACGCGCGCCATGTCGAAGTGCAGGCGCTCGGCGACACGCATGGCAACCTGGTGCACCTGTACGAGCGCGACTGTACCGTGCAGCGCCGCAACCAGAAGGTGGTGGAGCGCGCGCCTGCGCCGTACCTTGACGATGCCGGCCGTGCCGAGCTGTGCGAGGCGGCGATGCGGCTGATGCGCGCGGTCGGGTATTCCCATGCCGGCACGGTCGAGTTCCTGATGGACGCCGATTCCGGCCAGTTCTATTTCATCGAAGTCAATCCGCGCATCCAGGTCGAGCACACGGTCACCGAGATGGTCACCGGCGTCGATATCGTCAAGGCGCAGATCCGGATCACGGAAGGCGGCTATCTCGGCATGACCGAGAACACGCGCAACGAGAACGGCGACATCGTCGTGCGCGCCGCGGGCGTGCCGGTCCAGCAGGATATCCATCTGAACGGCCACGCGCTGCAGTGCCGGATCACGACCGAGGATCCCGAGAACGGCTTCCTGCCAGACTACGGCCGTCTCACCGCGTATCGCAGCGCCGCCGGCTTCGGCGTGCGGCTGGATGCCGGCACCGCCTATGGTGGCGCGGTAATTACGCCGTACTACGACTCGCTGCTGGTCAAGGTCACTACCTGGGCGCCGACGGCGCCCGAGTCGATCCGCCGCATGGACCGCGCGCTGCGCGAGTTCCGCATCCGCGGCGTGGCCTCCAACCTACAGTTCCTGGAGAACGTCATCAACCATCCGGCGTTCCGCGCCGGCGACGTCACCACGCGCTTTATCGACAAGACGCCGGAGCTGCTTGAATTCACCAAGCGCCTGGACCGTGCCACCAAGCTGCTGCGCTATCTCGGCGAGATCTGCGTCAACGGGCACCCGGAAATGGCCGGCCGCACGCTGCCGCCGTTGCCGCTGCCGGCAGCGGTGCTGCCCGCGGTCGACAACAGCAAGCCGCTGCCGTACGGCACGCGCGACCGCCTGCGCGAGCTTGGCGCCGAGAAGTTCTCGCGCTGGATGCTCGAGCAGAAGCAGGTGCTGCTGACCGACACCACTATGCGCGACGCGCACCAGTCGCTCTTTGCCACGCGCATGCGCACCGCCGACATGCTGCCGATCGCGCCGTTCTATGCGCGCGAGCTGTCGCAGCTGTTCTCGCTGGAATGCTGGGGCGGCGCGACCTTCGACGTGGCGCTGCGCTTCCTCAAGGAAGACCCGTGGCAGCGCCTGGAGCAATTGCGCGAGCGCGTGCCCAACGTGCTGTTCCAGATGCTGCTGCGCGGCTCCAATGCCGTCGGCTATACCAACTATGCGGACAACGTGGTGCGCTTCTTCGTGCGCCAGGCCGCCAGCGCCGGCGTGGACGTGTTCCGCGTGTTCGACTCGCTCAACTGGGTGCGCAATATGCGCGTGGCGATCGATGCGGTGGGCGAAAGCGGCGCGCTGTGCGAAGGCGCGATCTGCTATACGGGCGACCTGTTCGACAAGTCGCGCGCCAAGTACGACCTGAAGTACTACGTCGGCATCGCGCGCGAGCTGCAGCAGGCCGGCGTGCATGTGCTGGGCATCAAGGACATGGCGGGCATCTGCCGTCCGCAGGCGGCGGCCGCGCTGGTCAAGGCGCTCAAGGAAGAGACCGGGCTGCCGGTGCATTTCCATACGCACGACACCAGCGGCATCTCGGCAGCGTCGGCGCTGGCGGCGATCGAGGCCGGCTGCGATGCGGTGGACGGCGCGCTCGACGCCATGAGCGGGCTGACCTCGCAGCCCAACCTGTCAAGCATCGCCGCGGCGCTGGCCGGCAGCGAGCGCGATCCGGGCCTGAGCCTGGAGCGCCTGCACGAAGCCTCGATGTACTGGGAAGGGGTGCGCCGCTACTACGCGCCGTTCGAATCCGAGATCCGCGCCGGCACCGCCGACGTGTACCGGCACGAGATGCCTGGCGGCCAGTACACCAACCTGCGCGAGCAGGCGCGCTCGCTCGGCATCGAGCATCGCTGGACCGAGGTGTCGCAGGCATACGCCGAGGTCAACCAGATGTTCGGCGATATCGTCAAGGTGACGCCGACCTCCAAGGTGGTCGGCGACCTGGCCCTGATGATGGTGGCCAATGACATGAGCGCCGCGGACGTGTGCGACCCGGGCAAGGAAATCGCTTTCCCCGAGTCGGTGGTGTCGCTGTTCAAGGGCGAGCTGGGCTTCCCGCCCGACGGCTTTCCCGCGGGACTGTCGCGCAAGGTGCTGCGCGGCGAACCGCCCGCTCCGTACCGGCCCGGCGACCAGATTCCGCCGGTCAACCTCGATGCCGCGCGTGCCGCCGCGGAAGCGGCCTGCGAGGAGCCGCTCGACGACCGCCAGCTGGCGTCTTATCTGATGTACCCGAAGCAGGCGGTGGACTACCACGCGCATGTGCGCAACTACAGCGACACCTCGGTGGTGCCGACGCCGGCATTCCTGTACGGCCTGCAGCCGCAGGAAGAAGTGGCCATCGACATCGCCGCGGGCAAGACGCTGCTGGTCTCGCTGCAGGGCACGCATCCCGATGCGGAGGAAGGCCGCATCAAGGTCCAGTTCGAGCTGAACGGGCAATCGCGCACGGCGCTGGTCGAGCAACGCATCACCACGCAGGCGGCATCCGCGCGCCAGAGCCGTCCGGTGGCCGAGCCCGACAATCCGCTGCATATCGCCGCGCCGATGCCGGGTTCGATCGTGACCGTGGCCGTGCAACCGGGGCAGCGCGTGGCCGCGGGCACGACGCTGCTGGCGCTCGAGGCGATGAAGATGGAAACCCATATCGCCGCCGACCGCGACTGCGAGATCGCCGTGGTGCATGTGAAGCAGGGCGACCGGGTGGCGGCGAAGGACCTGCTGATCGAGCTGAAGCCGGCGCAGTGACGTGGCTGGCGCCGCGGCAGCGCGGCGTCAGGGCAGCGCCCGCGCCATGCTCTGCGCAGCCTGCGCGATGCGTTGCGCCAGCAGCGTGGCCGCCGCCTGGCGGCTATGGTGCGGACGCTCCACCAGCCCGATCTCGCGATGGAAGGTGTCATCGCCGAGGCTGAGCGCCGCCACGCCTTTCGGCCATGCCGTCGTGCCGGTGATCGGCACCAGCGCGACGCCAAGGCCGCGCTGCACCAGCTGCGCGATGCCCTGCAAGTCGTCCAGTTCGATCGCGTCCCTGACCGGGATACGCGCACGGCGCAGGAACTGGTCGACCACGCGCCCGCCAAACGAGCCGCGGTCATAGCGGATAAACGGCTCGCTCTCCAGCAACTCGCGCCATGGCCGCTTGCCTTGGGCGCGAGGGACCAGCAGCACGAACGGTTCGGCTAGCAGCGTGCGCCACTGCAGGTCGGAAGGCAACGCGAACGGCGGCCTGATCATCACCGCGATATCGATTTCGCCCGAATCGACCTGGCCCAGCAGGTTCAGCGACACGCCCGGCACCAGCTTGATTCGGTATCCCGGCATCTCATGCCGGAAGCTGGCCAGCGCATCGGCAAGGAAAGAGACATGGACCGATGCGATGGCGCCGATGCGGACCAGCCCGGTGCGCGGGCTGCCCGCATGGCGGCCGAGCCTGGCGTACACGGCCATCAGTTCTTCGGCAACCGCCAGCGTTTCGCGGCCATCGGCATTGAGCACGGCCGCGCGGCCGGTGCGATCGAACAGCGCAAAGCCCAGTTCCTGTTCCAGCCGCTGGATCTGTGCGCTGACCGCCGATTGCGTCAGCCCGATATGGGCGGCCGCGTTGGCAAAGGTGCCGTAGCGGACCACCGCGAGGAAAGTCTGGAGTTCGCGCAGCATCGCGATAGATCGAAATAATTGTTGCTCAGAGCAAAAATATATCGCTTTTCATGGTGAATGGCGATGCTTAGACTAAGCGGACGATGGCGGTTGCAGGCCCTGGTTACAGGCCTAAAGAGCCGCCGCCAGATTTATTCCCCACTACGCTTCACTCAGCCCGAGCCCATGACTACTACCGCCCCCCGCATTCCTCCCTTCCATCTCGCCTTTCCCGTGCGCGACCTTGCCGAGGCGCGCGCATTCTATGGCGGGCTGCTCGGCTGCCCGGAAGGGCGCAGCTCGCCGGACTGGATCGATTTCAACTTCTTCGGCCACCAGATCGTGGCGCACCTGGCGCCGGAGGAAGTCGGCCACAGCAAGACCAGCGCGGTCGATGGCGACCAGGTGCCGGTGCGGCACTTCGGCGCGGTGCTGTCGATTCCCGAATGGGAGGCGATGGCAGAAAGGCTGCGGGCGGCAGGCGTCGAGTTCATCATCGAACCCCACATCCGCTTCAAGGGCGAGCCTGGCGAACAGGCCACCATGTTCTTCCTGGACCCGTCGGGTAATGCGCTGGAGATCAAGGCCTTCGCCGACCTGTCGTCGTTGTTCGCCAAGTAAGGCGGAGACCATCAGCCGCTGAATGTGCGCCCTGCTTGCACAAGCGCATCGTTCCAGCGGCAGGACACTGCGATGCGCCGGCGCTGTCTACCGCACCTGGCACGCGACACCTATGATCGATCCATCAACTGGCGCCGGCCGCCTCGGCAGGATCCCGCGCATCGCGGGCTGTCCCGGCCGGCACTTCCGGAGATCGACATGAAGCGCATCCTGGGTGTCTACAGCGCACCGCGTTCGCACTGGGTCGGAGACGGCTTTCCGGTGCGTTCGATGTTCTCTTACCAGAGCCATGGCAGGCAGCTCAGCCCGTTCCTGCTGCTGGACTACGCCGGCCCGGCGGACTTTACGCCGACGCAGGCGCCACGCGGCGTGGGCCAGCATCCGCACCGGGGCTTCGAGACGGTGACGATCGTCTACAAGGGCGAAGTAGCCCGCGCGGGTAAGAAGAGAAAAAGGGCCCCGCGGGGCCCTTGCAGGAACCGCGATGCCGGGCAACTTACTGCACGTTGCCCGCGACCGCGATCACCTGGCCGGTGATGTAGTTCGAATCCGGCGAGCAGAACAGGTACACGCCGCCTGCCGCTTCCTCCGGCGTGCCGCCGCGGCCGAGCGGGTTGCGCTGGGCATGCGACTTGAGCATTTCAGGGTTCAGGCCGACGCGGATCTCGCGGCCTTCGATGTTGACCGTGGCACCGGCATGCGCGCCGGCCGAGGTCATGCGGGTGTGGATCAGGCCGAAGGCCACCGCATTCACGTTGACGTTGAAGCGGCCCCATTCGCGCGCCATCGCACGGGTCATGCCGATCACGCCAGCCTTGGCGCCGGAGTAGTTGATCTGGCCGGCGTTGCCGTTCAGGCCGGATGTCGACGAGATATTGACAATCTTGCGGTACACCTCGCGGCCGGCTTCCTTGTCGGCTGCGGCCAGCGCCTTGATATGCGGGTAGGCGGCGCGCAGGATGCGGAACGGCGCGGTCATGTGGCAATCCAGGATGGCGTACCACTGCTCGTCGCTCATCTTCTGCACCACGTCGTCCCAGGTGAAGCCGGCGTTGTTGACGATGATGTCGATGCTCTGGAAGCTGCTCATCGCCGTGTTGATGAAGCGGTCGGCAAAATCCGGCGCGGTCACGTTGCCCACGCACGCCACCGCCTCAACGCCCATCGCCTTCAGCTCCTCCACCGTCTGCTGCGCCGGTTCGGCGTCGAGGTCGTTGATGACCAGGCGCGCGCCCTCGCGTGCCAGGCGCCTGGCGATCGCATTGCCGATGCCGCGGCCCGAACCGGTGACCAGTGCCACCTTGCCTTCAAGTGCTCCCATTGCTGACTCCTTAGTGCTCGATCTCGTGCTCGATTGGATTTACAGGGCGACGACGGCGTCGCCGAGGATCTTGGTTTCGCCGTACTGGTTGGCGGTCTGGATTTCCAGCTTGATGCGCCGCTCTTTGCCATCCGGACCATCCACTTCCAGCTTTTCCACCACGCGGCCGCTGCAGGTGATGCGATGGCCCAGGTGCGTGATGCCGACGAAGCGCACGCCGAACTGGCGCAGCTGGCGCTGGTCGACCCACTGCGTCAGCAGGCGGCCGAGGTAGGCCATCGACAGCATGCCGTGCGCGAACACGTCGGGCATGCCGGCCTTGCGCGCGTAGTCGATGTCGATGTGGATGGCGTTGTGGTCGTTCGACGCGCCGGCGAACAGTGCCAGCGTGGTGCGGTTGACCGGTTCCAGCGTCAGCGGTGGCAGCGTGTCGCCCACCTTGACCTGGTCGAAGCTCAGTTTGCTCATGTGGGGTCTCCGTTCAGCCGTTGCGTTGCACCAGCACGCTGCGCAGGTCGGCTACGTGCTCGCCGTCCTGGTTGCTTACGCGTGTTTCGCGCACCACGAACTCCAGCGCGCCGTCTTTCTTGTCGTAGATGTCGGCGATAGTGGTCTTGAAATGCAGCGTGTCGCCCGCGTACGCCATGCGGTGGTAAGCAAAGGACTGCTCGCCATGCAGGATGCGCGACGGCACGATGCCGACCTCGTCCCGCCACGCATTGGACGGCTGCGACAGCTCGAGCGAGAACAGGAAGGTAGGCGGCAGCGGCAGGCCGGGATGGCCGGCGTCGCGCGCCGCCGCTTCATCGATATAGACCGGATCGGCCTGCCCGGTGGCCTTGGCGAAGAAGCGCAGCTGGCTCGCCGGCACGGAGGTGCGGAAGTCCGCAATCACCTTGCCGATGTGTTTCTTGTCGATCATGGATAGTCTCCTGTGATTGCGCGCACTCAGGCGTGCTTCTGGTACAGGGTCACCACGCAGGCGCCGCCCAGCCCCAGGTTGTGCGTCAGCGCCAGCCGGGCGCCTTCCACCTGGCGCTTGTCGGCGGTGCCGCGCAGCTGCTTGACCATCTCGAAACACTGCGCCAGCCCGGTGGCGCCCAGCGGGTGTCCCTTGGACAGCAGTCCGCCCGACGGGTTGACCACCCACTTGCCGCCGTAGGTGTTGTCGCCGTCGTTGACCAGCTGCTCGGCGCCGCCTGCCTCGCACAGGCCGAGGCCTTCGTAGGTCAGCAGTTCGTTCTGCGCGAAGCAGTCGTGCAGCTCGATCACGTCGATGTCCTGCGGGCCGACGCCTTCAGGCCGTTGGAGATGAAGGTCTTGCTGCCGTTGATGACGTATTCGTCGCCCTCGCGGATCGCGGTGGTGCGGATCGCCTTGAGGTCGCTGCCAGTGCCCGGTTCGGTCATGCCGATGGCCAGGATGTATTCGCCCGAGCAGACCTTGGGCAGCCAGCGCTGCTTCTGTTCCTCGTTGCCGATGCGGGCAATGTACGGCGCAATGATGTCGGAGTGCACGCCGAAGCCGGGGCCGCTGATGCCGGCGCGCGCCTGCTCTTCGTTGAAGATGGCGGAGTGCCCGAAGTCGCCGCCGCCGCCGCCGTACTCAGTCGGCAGCGTCACGCACAGCAGGCCCTCGCGGCCGGCCTTGAGCCAGGTTTCGCGGTCGACCTTGCCGGCCTTGTCCCACTCGGCCTGCCGGGGCAGGCATTCGCGCTCAAGGAAGCGGCGCACCGTGGTGCGGAACATCTCGTGGTCGTCGCGGAAGATCGTGCGTTGGATTTCCATGGAGGTTTCCGGATGTCAGCCGTGCGGTCCGCGGCCTGACAGGTTTTCTGGGAATGCGGTTCGGGCACAGGTCGCCGGCTGGTTGCGGGCCGGGCCACTGGCATGTCGCTAAGGTACTGGGGGGAGGGGGGACGCGAACACCACCCGCTTCAGGTGGTGGGTGGGCGCGGGTTGCCGCCCCGGAGGGTGGGGAGGAGGAGCGGTATCAGGCCCGTGCCGAGGGGCGGGAGAGTGCCCTCGGACGCGCCTGAGCGGTGTCAGCGCGCCCCGTCGGGCGGCTGGCCGCCCTGGCCGAGTTCGCGGTCGCGCACGCGCGCCACGGCCTCGTCGCGGCTGCTCACGCCGAGCTTGCGGAAGATGTTGCGCAGGTGCCATTTCACCGTCTCCGGCGACAGCCCCAGCGTGCGTGCGATCTTCTTGTTGGGCAGCGCCTGGCCGAGCAGGCGCACCACGTCGGCCTCGCGCTCGCTCAGTTCTTCTGTGCGGCCTTCTGCCAGTCCCGCGGAGGTTGCGCCGGCTGCCGCCACGCCGGCCGGCGCCGGCTCCGGCACGGCCTGCTGCAGCCGCTCGATGTAGAACGCCAGCACCGGGTCGAGCCCGGGGGTGCCGGCGATGTCGTCAACCTGCCGCATCGAGCCGGGGGAGGCGTCGATCAGGCTGCGCATCAGCCCGAGCCGGTGCCCGCGGCGCAGGCCTTCGAGCGCATGTTCGTGCGCGGCGGCCGGATCGCCGCGGCGCGTGGCGACCACCGCGGCCAGCATGTGCAGCTGCGCCACGTGGCGCTGCCAGCCGCGCCCCTCGCAATAGGCGATCAGCGGTGCCAGCCGCATCCAGGCGGCGCGCAGATCGTCATGCGCCAGGCTGGCCATCACGTGGGCGCGCTCGGTCACCATGTGGATCGCGTCGAGGAAGCCGCGCGGCGCGGCGCGGTGGCGCACGGCAATGGCGTCGAGCCGCGCCAGCACCGCTTCGGCTGTGGCAAGGTCACCGCCGGCCAGGTGCAGGCGGACCTGGTTGGACAGGCTCTGGGCCACCAGCCGGTCCAGGCCCTGCTGCGTGCCGTAGTCCTCCAGCCGCTCCAGCTGGGCGAAGGCATCGAGCCGGTGGCCGATGATCCAGTGCGCCGCGGCCAGCACGGTATGCACGCGCAGCACGGAATCCGGGATCGATACGCGCTCCATCACGTCGACGCGGTCTTCGAGCAGCTTGCGCGCGGCGTCCAGGTCGTTGTGCTCGTACAGCACTTCGCCCAGCAGCGCGGCGGCAAAGTACTCCGGCTCGGCGCCCGCGCCGCCGTGCCCCACCAGTTCGACTTCGCGCAGCACGTCGCGGCTGATGCGCTCGACCTGCGTCACGTTGCCTTCCATCGCATGGCTGAAGCCGATCAGGCAGCGGCCATTGAGCATGCCGCTGGCGGTGCCCAGCAGCGGCACGCCGTCGACCAGCAGCGGCGGCGTTTCGGCGTGGATGGCGCGCGCGCGCTCGTAGTCGCCAAGGTGCATGTACAGCAGCGACAGCAGGTTATTGCGCGAGCCCAGGTAGAAGAGCGCGATGTCCGCCGGGGCGGCTTCGATTTCGGGCAGCAGTGCCAGCGCGCCGGCGGTGTCGTCGCGCAGCAGCACCAGGCTGAAGCGCAGCAGCGCCAGCCGGTAGCGCAGCGAGGCGTTGCCAGGCGCGGGGCCGATATCGGCTTCGAGCCGGTCGGCCCCGGCGGCACAGCCATCGAGGTCGCGCGTGAGCATCTGCATGCGCAGCGCCAGCAGCCGCAGCTCCGGGCGCGCCTGGATCTCATTGGCGGGCAGCAGGCGCAGCAGTCCAAGCGCCTTGCGCACTTCGCCGCGCGCCATCAGCGTGTCGGTATAGCGTTCCACCAGTTCGGCTGCGGTGCCGGCATCGCCGGCGAGCACGGCGTGGCGGACGGCCTCGGCCAGCATGCGGTGGTCGCGGAACCAGCGCCAGGCAGCGCCGTGGATGGCGCGCTGCTGCGCCTCGCTGCGCGCGCGGAAGCGTTCGGCCAGGGTCTCGCGCAGCAGCGGGTGCAGGCGGTACCAGGCTTCGCGTTCGGGGCCGGGCGTGGGGGTGATGAAAAGGTTTTCCTGCTCCAGCCGTGTCAGCAGGGCCAGCACCTCGTGCTCGCCCATCGCCTGTTCGCCCAGCGCCTGGCACAGCGATGCGGTAAAGCGCTCGCATGCGGCCGCGCGTACCAGCAGCTCGGCTTCGTCGGGTGCCAGCCGCGACAGGACTTCGCGCTCGAAATATTCGGCAAAGGCACCGGCGTCCTGCACGTTGGCCTGCACCAGGCCGCTGGCGAAGGTCACGCCGCTGGCGCTGGCCTTCTTGCGCTTCCAGTGCGCGGCGAATAGCTGCAGGCCGGCGACCCAGCCGTCGGCCAGCTCGTGCAGCAGGCGCGCATCGCGCGCGCTGATCTCGGCCAGCTGGGCCCGCAGGAAGTGCTGCGATTCGGCCAGCGTGAAGCGCAGGTCGCGCTGGTCCAGCTCCAGCAGCTGGCCCTGGTCGCGCAGGCGCCCGAGCGACAGCGGCAGCGCCGCGCGCGTGGCGAGCACCAAGTGGAAGTTGGGCGGGGCGTATTCGAGCAGCCATTGCAGCGGCTGCAGCACGCGCGCCGAGGCCAGGTGCTGCACGTCGTCCAGCACCAGCGTCACTTCGCGCGAATGCGCGCCGATGCCGCGCACCAGCGCCACGATGGCGCGCTCCACGGCTTCGTCGTCGGTGGCGCGCTCGGCCAGCAGCACGGCCTCGCGGGTGATGTCGGAACTGATTTCGGCCAGGCACGCGAGCAGGCGGTCGAGCCAGCGCTGGCGCTCGTCGTCGGCGGGTTCCAGCGCCAGCGCGGCCCTGTCGAAGCCCAGCGCCAGCAGGTCCAGGCGCCAGGCGCTCAGCAGCGCGGTCTTGCCATAGCCGGCCGGCCCCTGCAGCACGATGCAGCGCCGCCGGCGCGCCTCGGTCAGCTGCGCCAGCAACCGTTCGCGCGCGACCACGCGCGCGGCGCTGCGCAGCGATTGCGGGCGGGATGGCGGCGAGGGCGGCGAGGGCAGCGTGGTGGGCTGGCTGCCGGGTGGCGACGGAGGGTTGGCTGGCGAGTTGGGCATCGGAGCGGCGGGATAGGGCAGCCTGGGCAAGCCGATGCAAGTGGCGGCGCTGGCGGCTCGCAGGCGCCAGGGTGTCCAGCGCTGGCGGGGCAAGGGGCGGCTGTTGCTGCGATTGTATGGCAGAAGCCGCAGCCCGGCGATAGAGGTCTCGCGCCGCCAAGATGCCAGCCTGGTGGCGCGCAGCGCCCCAGGCCTATTCCGCTGCCTATTCCGCTCTGCCTATTCCGCTCTGCCTATTCCGCTGCCTATTCGGCGGTGGCGCCGCTGGTCTTGATCATGCGCGCGATCACCGGCTCGGTGGCGTCGAACTCGCGCCGGAACTCGGCCGGGCTGTTGCCGACCGCCTCCATGGCCAGTGCGTCCAGGCGAGCCCGAGACGTTGCAGCAGCTCGGCATAGAAGCGCTGCTCCACCGGGCCGATCGAAAAGTACTTGCCGTCGCGGGTCCGGTAGCTGTCGTACCACGGCGCGCCGCCGTCCAGCACGTTCGACTTGCGTGCCTCCTTCCATGTGCCCGAGGCCAGCATGCCCCAGAACACCGCGCCCAGCTGCGCCGCGCCTTCGGTCATGGCCGCGTCGACCACCTGGCCCTTGCCGCCGCGCTGCACGTTGAGCAGCGCCGCGACCACGCCCAGCGCCAGCAGCATGCCGCCGCCACCGTAGTCGTCGACCAGGTTCAGCGGGGGCACCGGCGCTGCGCCAGCGCGTCCGATGCCCGACGGCACGCAGGACAGCGCCACGTAGTTGAGGTCGTGCCCGGCGCGGTCCGCCAGCGGGCCGGTCTGGCCCCAGCCGGTCATGCGCCCGTAGACCAGCTTCGGGTTGTGCGCGAGCGCGACCTCCGGCCCCAGGCCCAGGCGTTCCATGGTGCCGGGGCGGAAGCCTTCGAGCACGACGTCGGCGCGCTCGACCAGCGCCAGCGCGGCGCGCTGCGCCTCGGGCTGCTTCAGGTCCAGCGTGACCGAGCGCCGGCCGCGGCCGGTGATGTCGATGCGGCGGGCGCCCCCGGCCTTCTTCGGGGCAAGGTCGGCGGGGGCCTCGGGGCGGTCGATGCGGATCACGTCGGCACCCATGTCGGCCAGTAGCATTGCGCCGAACGGGCCCGGCCCGATGGCTTCGAATTCGAGTACGCGGATTCCGCTCAGTACGCCCATGTCGGCTCTCTCCTGTGGTGTGGCGGCGGCGCGAGCGCGGCCCACGCCGGCGCGTTGCCGCCTGCCGGCAAGTAGAGCAAAGGACCGTTGCCGGCGGACCCACCCGTATCAGGTAGGAGGGCGAGATGCGCTTTTGCAGCGCACAAACGCACGCCTATATGTCCAGGCACGCAAGGCAGGCACCCTTCACACTCATTCGCGTCGCCACCGGCCTGCGTTAGCGCGTGCTTGTGCGCACGGCGGCTGAGCGCGCGCGCTTTTGAAGATGGCCTGAGACGGCCGCAGGCGGACGGCGCCGGTCCGGCATATTCCCCCCACGGCCATCGACGCTCAGTTCACCGCGCGCGCCTTGCCTTCCCAGTGCGGCGCGCGCAGGTCGCGCTTGAGGATCTTGCCGGCGCCGGACAGCGGCAGCGCCTGGCGGAACTCGACGCTCTTCGGGCATTTGTAGCCGGCGATATGCGCCCGGCAATGCTCGCGGATCTCGTCTTCCGTCGCTTGCGCGCCAGCCTTCAGCACCACTACGGCATGCACCGCCTCGCCCCATTTCTCGTGCGGCACCCCGATCACCGCGCTCATTGCCACCGCGGGATGGCGGCCGATGACGTTTTCGACCTCGGCCGAATAGACGTTCTCGCCACCGCTGACGATCATGTCCTTGATGCGGTCGACGATAAAGATATAGCCCTGCTCGTTCATGTACGCGCCGTCGCCGGTATGCAGCCAGCCGTCGCGCAGCGCGCGGGCGGTGTCTTCGGGGCGGTTCCAGTAGCCGGGCGTGACGCCGCCGCTGCGCACCAGGATCTCGCCGACGGTACCGCGCGGCACTTCGTTGCCTTCGGCGTCGGCGATCTTCACCTCGATGCCGATGCCGGCGCACCCGGCCGACAGGTGCAGCCCCTGCGCGCGCGCCGCGCTGCCATGGTTGCCGGGCGGGTTGGTGGTGACGATCATCGATTCGGTCATGCCGTACGAGTGCGCGAACTCGACGCCGGGCAGCTTTTCCATGGCCTGTTCCAGCACCGCGGCGCTGATAGGCGATGCGCCATAGCCCAGCCGCCGGACGCTGCCAAGGTCGAACCTGGCGAAGTCGGGGTGGTGGATCAGCATCTGGATGGTGGTCGGCACCATGCCCAGCTCGGTGATGCGTTCGCGCTCGATGGTTTCCAGTACCTCGCGCGCTTCGAACGACGGCAGGATCACGTGGGTCTCGCCCGCGATGAACTGCATCAGCACGCGCGCGATCGCCGCGATATGGAAGAACGGGTTGGTATGCAGCACGCGGCCGCCCTTCAGCGGCGGGGTGTCGGCCATGCGCTGCAGGGTGCCGCACCACAGCGAGCTGTGGGTCTGCATGACGCCCTTGGGGAAGCCCGTGGTGCCGCCGGTGTACATGACGATGGCGAGGTCGCCGCCGCCGCGCTGCGCGTCCGGAACCGGCGAGGCCTCGTCGATCAGCCGCTCGTAGGACAGCATGCCGGCGGGCGCGTCGCCGTCGCCGGCATGGATCAGCACCGGTTCGCGCCGCACCGCGGTGCGAATGCCCTCGGCCATCGGCAGGAACTGGTCGTCGACCACCAGGATGCCGGTGTCGCAGTCATCGAGCGAGTAGACCACCTCCGGCACGCTCCAGCGCACGTTGACCGGGTTGAGCACGCCGCCGCCCCACCACGCAGCCATGGCGAACTCAAGGTAGCGGTCCGAGTTCTGCGCCAGGATGCCGACGCGGTCGTTCGGCCGCATGCCAAGCGCCTGCAGCGCGCTGGCCAGGCGCGCGACACGCGCGCAGAACTCGCGGTAGCTGCGGCGCCGGCCGCGGAAGATGGTGACGATTTCGTCCGGCTGCTGTTGCAGCGAGCGGTGCAGGGCTCGGGTCAGGTACACCGTTGTCTCCGTTCTTGCTTCCTTGTCCTTGGGCCGGCGCGTGGTCAGGGCCGGGCTGGCTGTATTGTGCGACGCCCGGCGATTATGGAATTCGGATCTGCCGAAGGCAGTGTTTGCCGGGCGGAAGCGTGCGCCGCCCCGCTGATGGCGCCGGCCGCTACAATCCGCGATGGGACATTTCTGAATACATGTAAGAAGACTTGATGACATACATCGTTGACGCGGTGGACGAGGCACTGGGCCTGCTGATGCTGGTGGCCGAGCATCCTTCGCTGGGGGTGACTGAGCTGGCCCGCCGCGCGGGGCTGACCAAGGCCCGCGCCTTTCGCCTGCTGGCCACGCTGGAGCATCGCGGCATGATCGCGCGCGAGCCCGCGGCCGCGGTCTACAAGCTCAGCTACAACGCCTTGCTGGTGGGCAATGCCGCGCGCGACCAGTTCGACCTGGTCAAGGTGGTGGCGCCGCGGCTGGCGGCGATCGGCGCGGCGTGCGGCGAGAACGTGATCGTGCGCGTGCGCGACGGGCTGGAATCGGTCTGCGTGGCGCGGCACGAATCGTCGCAATCGGTGCGTGTGCATACCGAGGTCGGCAACCGGAGGCCGCTGCATGTGGGGGCCTCGGGCAAGCTGCTGCTGGCGTTCGCCGCGCCCGAGGTGGTCGACGCCGTGGCGGCGCACAGCCTGCAGCGCTTTACCGAGCGCACCATCGTCACCGCGGAGCAGCTGCGCGAGGAGCTTGCGGCGATCCGTGCAGCAGGGCACGCCGTGTCGCTGGGCGAGCGCGATGCCGATGCGGTGTCGGCGGCGGCGCCGTTGCGCGATCACGGCGGTGCGGTGGTGGCATCGCTGAGCATTGCCAGTCCGGCCAGCCGCACCACGCCCGAGGCGCTGGCCAGGCATGTCGCGATGGTGGTGGAAGAGGCCGCGGCGCTGTCCCGCGCGTTGGGATATGCCGGCGGCTGACGCCGCGATCGCGTAGCGGTTGTCCGGTCATGAGCGGCGCTTCGGCGCCGTTTTTTTTTGCGTGCTTATCTTTGTCTCACCGGGTAAACCCTTGTTACTGGCGGCGACCGAATGTTTTATTCTCCGACACATCGTATCGGTAAATGAAACAATGTTTCGATCAACGAGATTTCCCGGGGCCGCGCTGGCCGCTGCTTTTGCCCTGTCCGCACTGGCGGGCGGGATCCGTCCCGCGCATGCCGCCGACCTGCGCATCGGCTACAAGGCCGAGGTAAGTGCTGCCGATCCGCATGTGCTGGACGCCGCCGGCCGCAACCTGTGGGGCCACGTGTACGAGACCCTGGTAGGCCTCGACAACGCCTTGCGCCCGGTGTCGCTGCTGGCCACCAGCTGGCGCCAGCTGGACGACCACAACTGGGAATTCCAGCTGCGCCCGGGGGTGAAGTTCAGCAATGGCGCGCCGTTCACCGCGAAGGATGCGCGCTATTCGATCGAGCGCGCGCGCAAGCTGTCCGGCGCGCGTACCTTCCGCACCTACCTGAAGTCGGTCGAGGCGGTCGAGGCCACGGGCCCGCTGACGCTGCGCGTACGCACCCGCACGCCCAACCCGGTGTTGCCGCAGAACATCGGCATGGTGGCGATGCTGCCGCACGGCCTGGGGCAGGGCGTGCGCGAGGCGGACTTCGCCCATGGCCAGGCGAGCATCGGCACCGGCCCGTACCGGTTGGTGGCGTGGGAACACGGCCAGCAGCTGACGCTGGCGCGCAATCCCGGCTACTGGGGCGGCGCGCAGCCGTGGGACCGGGTGGTGTTCCAGTTCATCCCCAAGGAGCCGGCGCGCGCGTCGGCGCTGCTGTCGGGGCTGGTGGACGTGATCGATGCCTCGTCGGCCAGCATTGCCGAAGCCTTCGCGCGCACTAACGGCCGCATCCGCACGGTGGCGGCAACCTCGTACATGCTGAACTACCTGCAGCTCGACCAGGGGCGGGCAGTCTCGCCCTATGTGCAGGATGCCGCCGGCCGGCCGCTGCCCGCCAACCCGTTGCGCGACGTGCGCGTGCGCCAGGCCATCAGCGTCGCGATCGACCGCGACCTGATCGCGGCGCGCGTGACCAAAGGGGATTCGGTGCCCGCCGGGCAGATGGTGCCGGCAGGCTTCTTCGGCTTTGCCCCGGCCGTGGCGGCGCCGCGTGCCGATACCGCGGAGGTGCGCCGGCTGCTCATCGCGGCCGGCTATCCCGACGGCTTCCGCCTGACGCTGCATTGCCCGAGCGACCGCTACCTGAACGACGCCAAGACCTGCGAGGCGGTGGGCCAGATGCTGACCCGCGCGGGCATCCGCACCGAGGTGCGCACGTTGCCGTACTCGGTCTACATCACTCGCGCCACCTCCGGCGGCGAGGGTGGCAAGCCGGAATTCAGCGCCTTCCTGCTCGGCATCGGCGCGGTCAGCGGCGATTCGCTGGAACCGCTGGTGGCGGTGGCGCATGCGCAGGACAAGGCCGCCGGCCTGGGTGCGAACAACCGCAGCGGTTATGCCAATCGCGAACTGGACGCGCTGGTGGAAAACTCCATGCGCACCATGGCGCCGGCGCCGCGCGAGCAGTTGCAGCGCCGGGCCGCTGAACTGCTGGCTGCCGACGCCGGCATCGTGCCGCTGCACCACCTGCGCGCCGCCTGGGCGTATCGCGCCGGGCTGGAAGTAAAGCCGCGCGCCGACGGCTTTACCTACGCCGGCAACATCCGCCCCGCTGCGCCTGCAGCGACGCCTGCGGCGCAACCCTGACCGATCCACCGCTTCCTGTCCTGATCGCTATGCTCGAAACCCTCCTGAAGCGGCTGCTGCAAAGCCTCGTCGTGCTGTGGCTGATGTCGGTGCTGACCTTCTGCGCCGTCAACCTGATCGGCGACCCGGTGCACTTGCTGGTCAGCCCCACCGCCACCGAGCAGGAAACCGCCGACGCGCGCCACGCGCTCGGGCTGGACCTGCCGGTGCCGCAGCAATACCTGCGCTTCATGCAGGGCGCGCTACGCGGCGACCTGGGCGAATCCTTCATCTACAACCGTCCCGCGATCGAGCTGATCGTCAGCCGCGTGCCGGCCACGCTGGAACTGGCCGTGACCGCGCTGCTGCTGTCGCTGGGCATCGGCATCCCGATCGGCGTGTTCGCCGGGCTCAAACCGGACAGCCGGCTGGCGCGCGCGCTGATGGCAGGCTCGCTGGGCGGCGTGATCATGCCGACGTTCTGGGTCGGGATGATCGGCATCCTGGTGTTCTCGGTGAACCTTGGCTGGCTGCCCTCGGGCGGGCGCGGTCCGGCCACCAGCGTGCTCGGCATGCCGCTGTCGGTGACCAGCTGGGAGGGGATCCGCTTCCTGCTGCTGCCGGCGCTGACGCTGTCGCTGTTCAAGATCTCGCTGGTGGCGCGGCTGGCCGAAGCCGGCACGCGCGAAGTGGCGGGGCAGGAGTACATCAAGTTTGCCCGCGCCAAGGGCGTGGGCGGCGCGCGGCTGGTGCTGCGCCACGTGGTGCCCAATGTGCTGATCCCGATCGTCACCGTGGTCGGGCTGGAATTCGGCCACCTGATCGCCTTCTCGGTGGTGACCGAGTCGGTGTTCTCGTGGCCGGGCATGGGCAAGCTGATCATCGATTCGGTGCTGGCGCTGGACCGCCCGGTGGTGGTGGCTTACCTGCTGGTCACGCTGGTGCTGTTCGTGGTGCTGAACCTGGTGGTCGACCTGCTCTACGTGGTGCTCGATCCGCGACTGCGCCACAAGGCGGCCTGAGCCCGGCTGCATCCACGCCCAACAGAAGCCATAGAAAACGAACGAGAACCTATCGATGTCCCTGCCTGCATCCCAACCTGACACCGCCATGCCGGCGCTCGCGGCAAGCGCCGCGCCTGCAGCGCCGCTGCCAACCGCGCGGCCCTCGCTGCTGCGGCGCTTCGTCGCCAACCGCGTCGCGGCGGCGGCACTGGCGCTGCTTGCAGTACTGCTGCTGATCGCCGCGCTGGCCCATGTCATCAGCCCGCAGAACCCGTACGACCTGGCCACGGTGTCCGTCATCGACTCCGAGCTGCCGCCCGGCAGCGCCGGCTACGAAGGCAACGTGCACTACTGGCTCGGCACCGACGGCGCCGGCCGCGACCTGGTCAGCGCGATCTTCTATGGCATCCGCATCAGCGTGGGCGTCGGCGTGATCAGCGCGGTGGTGGCGCTGATGGTCGGCAGTGCCGTTGGTCTTGCGGCGGCTTACTTCGGCGGCGTGGTCGATGCCGCGATCATGCGCATCGTCGACCTGCAGCTGAGCCTGCCGGCGGTGCTGGTGGCGCTGATCCTGCTGGCCGTGCTGGGGCAGGGCGTGGACAAGACGCTGCTGGCGCTGGTGATCGTGCAGTGGGCCTACTTTGCGCGCACGGTGCGCGGCGCGGCGCAGGTGGAGCGGCGCAAGGAGTATGTCGAGGCGGCGCTGGGCCAGGGGCTGCCGGCGCTGCGCGTGATGTTCCGGCACATCCTTCCCAACTGCATGGCGCCGCTGGTGGTGACCGGCACGCTGCAAATCGCGCACGCGATCACGCTGGAGGCGACCATGAGTTTCCTCGGCATCGGCCTGCCGCGCACGCAACCGTCGCTCGGCATGCTGATCGCCAACGGCTTCGAGTACATGCTGTCGAACAAGTACTGGATCAGCATCTTCCCGGGCGTGGCCCTGGTGCTGCTGATCGGCTCGATCAACCTGGTGGGCGACCGCCTGCGCCGCGTGCTGAACCCGCGGCTGAACGGCTGAGGCCACGGAGACACACATGGCACTACTGGAAGTCTCCGGGCTGAGCACCAGCTTTGCATTGGGCAGCGGCCGCAAGGCATTGAAGGCCGTCGACGATGTCTCGTTCACGCTGGAGCCGGGCGAGATCCTCGGCATCGTCGGCGAGTCCGGTTCGGGCAAGTCGGTGACGGCGTTCTCGCTGATGAACCTGCTGGACCCGCCCGGGCGCGTCAGTGGCGGTTCGGTCCGCTTCAAGGGGCAGGAGTTGCTGTCGTGCTCGCCCCGCCAGTGGCAGGCCCTGCGCGGCGATCGCATCGCGATGGTGTTCCAGGATCCGATGATGTCGCTGAACCCGGTGATGCGCGTCGGCGACCAGCTGGTCGAGACCGTGCGGGTGCACCACCGCCGCACCCGCGCGCAGGCGCATGCGCAGGCAGTCGATGCGCTGGCGCGCGTGGGCATCCCGGCGCCGCAGGAGCGCATGCGTGCCTATCCGCACGAGCTCTCCGGCGGCATGCGGCAGCGCGTGGCGATCGCCAATGCGCTGATCAACCGGCCCGACCTGATCATTGCCGACGAGCCCACCACGGCGCTGGACGTCACCATCCAGGCGCAGATCCTGTACGAGATGAAGCAGCTGGTGCGCGAGACCGGCGCCGCCGCGATCTGGATCAGCCATGACCTGGCCGTGGTCAAAGACCTTGTCGATCGTGTCTGCGTGATGTACGCCGGCAGGGTGGTGGAGCAGGGGCCGGTGGCCGAGCTGATCGCGCGGCCGCTGCACCCGTACACGCGCGGGCTGCTCGACTCTTTGCCGACGCCTCAAATGCGCGGCGCCACGCTGCGCGCGATTCCCGGGGCCGCCCCGGCATTGGCGGCGCTGCCGCCGGGATGCGCCTTCGCGCCGCGCTGCCCGCGCGTGCGCGAGGCCTGCAGCCAGCCGCCCGCGGCAACCCCGGTGCGCGGCCGCACGCTTCGCTGTTTCTATCCATTGGAGTCGGCATGACCGTGCTGCTTGAAACCCGTCAGCTGCAGAAACGCTTTTCAATGAGGCCCGGCCTGCTGGGCCGCATGGCCGGCAAACCGGTGCAGGCGGTGCATGCCGTCAACGAGGTCTCGTTGCAGGTGCGCAAGGGCGAGGTGCTGGGCGTGGTCGGCGAGTCCGGGTGCGGCAAGTCCACGCTGGGCCGCATGCTCGCCGGGCTGCTGCCGCAGAGCGGCGGCGAGATCGCGTGGGAAGGGCGGCCCGCGGATGTCGCATCGGCCGGCTATCGCCGCGCGGTGCAGATGGTGTTCCAGAATCCCTATGCCTCGCTCAATCCCAGGCTGCGCATCGGCCGGGCCATTACCGAGGGCGCGGTCTACCACCGCATGGTCAGCCGCGCGCGGGCTGCCGAGCTGGCTGGCGAGCTGCTGCAGCAGGTCGGCCTCGACCCCAGCTACGCCGAGCGCTATCCGCACGAGTTCTCCGGCGGCCAGCGCCAGCGCGTGGCGATTGCCCGCGCGCTGGCACTGCGCCCGCGACTGCTGATCTGCGATGAAGCCGTGTCCGCGCTCGATGTCTCGGTGCAGGCGCAGATCATCAACCTGTTCATGCAGCTGCGGCGCGAGCATGGGCTGACCTACGTCTTTATCAGCCACAACCTGGCGGTGGTGGAGCACATGTCCGACCGGGTCGCGATCATGTACCTGGGCCGTGTGGTCGAGAGCGGCGATGCCCGCTCGGTGTTCGCCGCGCCCAACCATCCCTATACCCGCGCGCTGCTGGCCGATGCGCCGCGGCTGGGCGGCGGCACCGCCAGCCACCAGCCGATCCGCGGCGAGTTGCCCAGCCCGCTGGCGCCGCCGGCCGGTTGCGCCTTCCATCCGCGCTGCCCGCATGCCAGCGCACGCTGCGCCGCCGACGTGCCGCTGCTGCGCGATATCGGCGGTCGCCTGTCCGCCTGCCACCTGAATGACTAGCTAGCCGCCGCGCGCGGCACGCCTGCCTCCCGGAGTTGCGCTGCCGTCCTGCCATGGCGGGACGGCGGGGGAGCGTTCGCGCCGCGCGCAGGAACAAGACCACGGCAGACGGGAGATCCAACGGGGGAAGTCATGCATCGCCAACCAAGGAAAGGGAGAAGAGCCATGAACCAAGCCAGACCATATCGGCGGCAAGTCCGCCATGCCTGCATTGGCAGCGCGCTGGCGCTGCTGTCGGCTGCGGCCGACGCATCGGTGACGCTGTACGGCCGCATCGATACCGACATCGAATACCAGAAGGGACCGGACGGCCCGGCCACGCAGATGGTCGACAACGCCTCGCGCTGGGGCATGCGCGGCAGCGAACAGCTTGGCGGCGGCATGAGCGCCGCGTTCGGCCTGGAGCAGGGCTTCTCCGCCGACAGCGGCATGGCCACCAACCCGCAGTTCCGCAATGCCTTTGTCGGGCTGCAGGGCGGCTTTGGCGCGTTTGCGCTGGGACGGCTGGATTCGGCGACCATCGTCGGCTCGCCGATCTATTCGCAGGTGACGCAGAACGTGGACTTTGCCATCCACGACGCCGGCGCCACTGCGATCGGCACCAGGGTGCTGAATGCGCGCAACCGCGTGTCCAATGCCCTGGGCTACATGACCCCCACCTTTGGCGGTTTTTCCGTGCGGGCGCGCGTGAACCTGGCAGGCCCCGATCCGGCCACGCCCAACATCAGCTCGCCGGTGAAGGCGGAAGACGATTTCCGCCAGTACGACATTGGCCTGAACTATGCGGCCGGCAACTTTGCCGCGGGCCTGGGCTATTCGCGCGATGCCAAGACCGGCGGGCTGGTCGCCAACGACTTCCGCGACAAGGTGCAGGCGGTGGCGTCTTATGACTTCACCGTGGTCAACGTGTATGGGCTCTACGGGCGCGACCGCTACGTCGGCACCGCCACCACGCGCACCGACGTGCCGTACTGGCTGGTCGGCTTCACCGTGCCGTACGGCGCGCACAGCGTGACCGTCAACTACATGGTGCGCGCGGTGCAGCGCGACCCCCAGGGCCGGCTGATAAAGGTCCAGGCCGCCTATGGCTACCGCCTGAGCAAGCGCACCATGCCTTATGTCTTCTTCGACCGCGAGGACCCGAACTCGCACAGGGCCGGTGATACCGTGACCACGGCCGGCATCGGCATCCAGCACAAATTTTGAGTATGACGCTTCCTTATACGCTGATCGAACCGGCTGGCGCGGCGTTGCCGCTGGTGGTCGATTCCCCGCACAGCGGGCAGGCCCGAGCCGGCGGCTTGCCGTCCTCGCTGCCGCTGGCCGCTCCGCCCGAAGCCCTGCTGACGGGCTGGGATGCCTATGTCGACGAGTTGTTCGCGCATGCGCCGGCGGTGGGCGGCACGCTGCTGTGCGCGGATTTTCCGCGCTGGCTGGTGGACGTGAACCGCGCCCGCGACGATATCGACCCGGCGCTGGTCGACGGTGCCATGCCGTTCGCGCTGCGGCCCAGCGACAAGGCCTGCCGCGGCATGGGCGTGCTGCGCCGGCTGGCGCTGCCGGGCGTACCGGTCTACGGCGCGCCGCTGACGCCTGCCATGGCCGAGCAACTGCTGAAGGCCTACTACGATCCCTACCATGCCGCGCTTGCCCGCGCGATGGCGGGGCACCATGCGCGCTTCGGCGCGGTGTGGCATCTCGACTGCCATTCGATGAAGTCGCGCGGCAATGCCATGAACGTGGACCACGGCTCCGAGCGGCCGGACTTCGTCCTCAGCAACCGCGACGGCACGACTTGCCCTGAGGCGTTTGTCGAACTGGTGGGGCAATGCCTGCGCGGCTTTGGCTACCAGGTCGGCATCAACTGGCCGTACAAGGGCGCGGAACTGGTGACGGCGTACTCGGACCCGGCGCGCGGGCGCTACAGCCTGCAGATCGAGATCAACCGCGCGCTGTACCTGGACGAGGCGCGCTTCGTGCCGCATGACGGGTTTGCCCGGCTGCGCGGCCATCTCGACCAGCTGCTCGAGCGCGTTGCGGACCATATCCGCGCGGAGCTGGCGCGCGGCGCGTAAGTGAGCGCGTGAGCGTGCTCAGAGTACCTTGCCCGGGTTCATCAGCCCCAGCGGGTCGAGCGCGCCCTTGATCGCGCGCATCAGCGCCAGCTCGACCTCGCTCTTGTAGTGCTGCAGTTCTTCGCGCTTGAGCTGGCCCACGCCATGCTCGGCGGAGATCGAGCCGCAGTGCGAGCGCACGCTGTCGTGCACGATGCGGTTGACCTGGTCCTGGTTGGCCAGGAAGGCGTCATGGTCGACGCCTTCCGGCGGCGATACGTTGTAGTGCAGGTTGCCATCGCCAAGGTGGCCGAAGGTCACCATGCGCGCGCCGGGGAAGGCGTTCTGCACCAGCGCGTCGGTGGTCTCGATGAAGTCCGCCACGCGCGAGACCGGCACGGCGATATCGTGCTTGATGTTCTTGCCGTCCTCGACCTGCGCCAGCGGGATATGCTCGCGCAGGTTCCAGAAATCGCGCGACTGCTGCACCGACTCGGCCACCACGGCGTCAAGCACCACGCCGGCGTCGAAGGCGGCGTTCATCAGCGTTTCGAAGATGCCGCGCGCGTGGGCTTCGCCCTCGCTGTCGGACAGCTCCATCAGCACCAGCTGCGGGTGGATGTCGGCGAACGGGTAGCGCAGCTGGGGGTAGTGCTGCGTCACCAGCGCCATGCAGCGCGCCGACATCAGCTCGAAGCCGGTCAGCATCGCACCCGCATGCGACTGCGCGATCGCCAGCAGCGCCAGCGCGGCGCGCGGGCTCTGCACCGCGGCCAGCGCGGTGACCGAGGCGCGCGGCAGCGGGAACAGCTTCATCACGGCGGCGGTGATGATGCCGAGCGTGCCTTCGGCGCCGATATACAGGTCGCGCAGGTCATAGCCGGTGTTGTCCTTGCGCAGGCCGCGCAGGCCATGCCAGGTGTCGCCCGTCGGCGTCACCACCTCCAGCCCCAGGCACAGCTCGCGCGTATTGCCATAGCGCAGCACTGCGGTGCCGCCGGCATTGGTTGACAGGTTGCCGCCAATGGTGCAGCTGCCCTCGGCCGCCAGGCTCAGCGGAAACAGCCGGCCGTGCTCGCGCGCCACGTCCTGCAGGTGCTGCAGCACCACGCCGGCTTCGACGGTGATGGTGTTGTTGAGCGGATCGACCTGGCGGATGCGGTTGAGCCGTTGCAGCGACAGCACCACCGCATCGCGCCCGGCCGCCGGCGTGGCGCCGCCGCACAGGCCGGTATTGCCGCCCTGCGGCACCACCGCGACCTTGTGCGCATGGCAGGCATGGACCGCGGCCGCGACTTCCTCGGTGGTGCCGGGGCGCAGCACGGCCAGCGCCTCGCCGCTGTAGCGCTTGCGCCAGTCGGTCAGGTAGGGGGCCTTGTCGGCGGCCTGGGTCAGCACGTGCTGCGGGCCCAGCGCGGCGCGACACAGGGCGAGTAAGGAATCTTGGGACGAGGTCATGGGCGGGAAATCGATCCGTGGGGAGCGCCGGCTCAGCGCTTTTGCGGCGCTGCCTTGGCGGCCGCTCGGGCGCGGCGCTTGTACGGCCGCAGGTACAGGATGGTGCTGGTGAAGAACACCAGCGTCAGTGCCACCTCCACCCAGGCCAGCGTCGCGGAGAAGCCGCGGTCGCTGGTGGCGCGCACGATGCCCTCGGTGAAGAACAGCAGGATCAGCATCGACGACCACTGCATGGTGTAGCGGTTGCGCGTCAGCACGCCGCGCAGCGGCAGCAGCAGCGGCACGAACTTGATGATCAGCCAGGAGCCGCCCGGACGCAGCGGCGCCAGGAACCATTCCCAGGCAATGCACAGCACCATCAGCGCCACCAGGCTGCCGGCGCTGATCCGGTGCAGCCAGGGGCTGTGCAGCGCGTTGTCGCTGTCGGCGGGCCGGTTCATGCCTGCGCTCCGGCCAGGCACAGCGCCGTTTGCGCCAGGCGCCGGCCCATGGCCATCGCCAGCGCCGCTTCGTCGTCGGTGATGGGGCCGCGGTTGTCGACGTAGGCATGGTGGCTGGGGCCGTACGGCGTGCCGCCCGACGTGGTCGTCATCAGGCCCTTCTCGGAATAGGGCAGGCCCATGATCAGCATGCCGTGGTGCAGCAGCGGCAGCATCATCGACAGCAGCGTGGTCTCCTGGCCGCCGTGCAGGCTGCCGGTGGCGGTGAACACGCAGGCGGGCTTGCCGGTCAGCGCGCCCGACAGCCACTGGGCCACGGTGCCGTCCAGGAAGTATTTGACCGGCGCGGCCATGTTGCCAAAGCGCGTGGGGCTGCCCAGCGCGAGGCCCGCGCACTCTTCCAGGTCGCGCAGCTCGGCATAGGGCGGGCCGTCGGCGGGGATGTCGGGGGCGGTGGCCTCGCACACGGTCGAGACCGGCGGCACCGTGCGCAGGCGCGCCTGGGCGCCGGGGACGCTGTCGATGCCGTGGGCAATCAGTTCGGCGAGTTTGCGGGTGCTGCCGTGGCGGCTGTAATACAGGACGAGGATGTCGGTCATGGAGCGGGATGGCCGGCGCTGCCGGAAGGAGGCGGCGGGTGCCGCAGGCAATGCGCGTATTATAGATGTGCCCCCGCGCGCGCTCCCCGGCGAAGCGCCGCTTCCGCATCCCGGCAGATGCCCGTCCGCCCGCCGGCGCTGCCAACGTTCAAATCGATCCATCCATCCACGAGGAGATTGCTGCCGCATGCTTGGTACCCGCGTTGCCCGTCTGCGCAGGGAATGGAACCTGCAGAAGGTCCGCGCACTGGCGCGCTATGTCGTGCGCCGCGCCGGCGAAGACCGGCTGCCGCAGGTGTCCGCGAGCCTGACCTTTACCACCGTGCTGGCCGTGGTGCCGGTGCTGACGGTGGCGTTCGCGCTGCTGGCCGCGTTCCCGGTATTCCGCGACTTCCGCAATGCCATCGAGGCGTTCCTGTTCCAGAACCTGATTCCCGGCAACGTCAGCGAATCGATCTCGCGCTACATCGGCCAGTTCGCCAAGAGCGCACGCGGGTTGACGGCGCTGGGCCTGGGCGGGCTGATGGTGACGTCGGTGCTCACCATGCTGACGGTGGAGGACGCGCTCAATGCGATCTGGCGCGTCAAGCAGCGCCGCCCGCTGGCGCAGCGGGTGCTGGTGTTCTGGGCGGTGCTGACCTTCGGGCCGGTACTGATCGGCGCGAGCCTGTCGATCAGTTCTTACCTGATCTCGATCTCGGCGGGCTACGTCGGCACCATGCCGGTGGGGATCGGCCTGCTGGTCAGCGCGACGCCGGTGGTGCTGTCGGCGCTGGCCTTTGCCTTCCTGTACACCGCGGTGCCCAATGCCTATGTGGAGTGGCGCGATGCCATCGTCGCCGGCGTAGTGGCGGCGATCGCGTTCGAGTTCGCCAAGCGCGGCTTCGGCTATTTCGTCACGCATATCCCGGCCTATACGGCGGTCTACGGCACCTTCGCGGCGCTGCCGATCTTCCTGCTGTGGATCTACCTGAGCTGGCTGGTGACGCTGCTGGGCGCCACCATCGCTGCCAACATGCCGGTGATCCGGCAGGGCTACTGGCGCCGCCGCACCTTTGCCGGCAGCGAGTTCTTCGATGCACTGGGCGTGCTGCTGCTGCTCTACCGCGCCCGCGACGAGGTGCCGCGCAGCGTGGGCGAACTGGACCTGGGACGCAAGCTGCGCGTTGAAGCGGATTACCTGGCGGGGCTGCTCGGCAAGCTCAGGGCCATGCACCTGGTCGGGCGGCTGCAGCAGGAGGGCGGGCAGGCGCACTGGGCCTTGCTGTGCGATCCGTCGCAGGTGACGCTGCGCATGCTGCACGACCGGCTGGTGCTGAACCTGCCGCGGTTGCCGCGCACCGCGCTGGCGCAGCAGCTGCGTGGCGCCGAGTCGCTGCGGTCGCTGCTGGACAATCCGCAGCTGGACCAGACGCTGGAGGCGGTTTTCCGCCAGCAGCCGGCCGACTTGCCGCCTGCGGCGGAAGATGGGGCGCCGCAACGGCGCACGCTGGAGGTGGTGCCGCCGGGCTGGCACGGGCAAGTGTGAGCCCTGGGCGGCGGCCGCGTCAGAAAGGAATCTTGCCACGCCAGATTTCGGCGTACATGACCCAGTCGCCCATCAGGCTGTAGAGCGGATGGCGGAAGGTTGCGGGCCGGTTTTTCTCGAAGCCGAAATGACCGGCCCAGGCGAAGGCGTAGCCGGCGACCACGGCGCCCAGCAGCCACCACGCATTGCCGGTCACTACCAGCGCCACGAGGCACAGCAGCGCCACGGTCGAGCCGACAAAATGCAGGCGCCGGCAGGTACGGTCCTGGTGCTCGCTCAGGTAGTAGGGGTAGAAGGCCGCGAAGTTCTCGAACTCGCGCCTGTGGGCGTGGGCCATGGCTGTCTCCGGCAGGTCTTATGTTGTGCAGTGTAGACCTTCCACGCCCCCATGCCCCTGAAGGGAGGATGGCCGCCGGCATGGCCGGCCATCCGGCGCAGCTGTCAGCCCGCCGCGACCACCTTGCGCGCAAAGGCCGCCAGCGCGTCCAGCACTTCGTCCGGGCGCTCGCCCATCAGCGCATGGCCGCACGGCACCGATACCAGGCTGGCCTTCGCCATCTTGCCGGCCAGCGCCTGCGCCGCCTTGGGCGAGGTCATCATGTCCTTGCTGCCGGTGATGAACAGCGCCGGGCAGGCTACCGCGGCGGCGGCTTCCTCGCCGTGCGCATAGGCATTGCACGCGGAGAAGTCGTTGTGGAACACATGCGCCTGCGGGTTGTTGCGCGATACGCGCTCCATCAGCCGCTGGCTGCCGCCGTGCATCCAGGCGCCGGGGCCCGGCGATGAGGGCTTGTTGGCCAGGCTCGAATGCGACCACGCGTTGACCATGGCGATGGCCTCGCTCTCACGGTTCAGCGAGGCATCGAGCAGCGCATCGGAAACCTTCATCGGATAGGCCGTGGCGAGCAAGGCGATGCCGCGCACCGCCTGCGGATGCCGCGCCGCGCATTCGAGCGCGATCAGCGAACCCATGCTGTGGCCGAACACGAAGGCCGGCGCCTTGACGCCGGCGGCGGCCACCAGCGCCATCACCCAGTCGGCCATGGCCTCGACGGTGGCCAGCGGCGTGCCCTGGCTGCGGTTGTGGCCGGGCAGGTCCACCGCCAGCACCGAGAAGCCGTGGTTGGCGAACCAGCGCGTCTGCAGCGCCCACACGCTGTGGTCGTTCTGCGCGCCGTGGACAAACACCGCGCAGGGCAGGGCGGGATCGAAGGGTTTGCCGCCGGTATAGGCGTAGGCCGGCTGGCCTGCAACGTTCAGTTCCATCAGGCCTGCCCTCCCTTGCTCATGGTCTTCTCGGCGGCCTTCAGGCCGCGCTTGAGGTCGTCGATCAGGTCGTCCGGGTCTTCCAGGCCGATCGACAGGCGGATCGTGCCCTCGGCGATGCCGGCCGACTGCAGCGCCGCCGCGTCCATGCGGAAGTGCGTGGTCGACGCCGGGTGGATCACCAGCGAGCGCGCATCGCCCACGTTGGCCAGGTGCGAGAACAGCGACAGGCTTTCGATAAAGCGCTGGCCCGCCAGGCGGTTGCCCTTCAGGTTGAAGCTGAACACCGCGCCGCAGCCGCGCGGCAGCAGGCGCTTGGCCAGTTCGTAGTCGGGGTGCGATTCCAGCTCGGGGTAGGACACCGACTCCACCATCGGGTTCGAGGCCAGAAATTGCACCACCTTACGGGTGTTGTCGACATGGCGGCTCATGCGCAGCGGCAGCGTCTCCACGCCCTGCAGCAGCTGCCACGCGGCCATCGGGTTCATGCAGGCGCCGAAGTCGCGCAGGCCTTCGCGGCGCGCGCGCAGCAGGAAGGGCGCCACCGTGCTTTCCTCGGTGAACACCATGTTGTGGAAGCCTTCATAGGGCTCGGACAGCTCGGGGAAGCGGCCCGATTTTTCGAAGTCGAAGGTGCCGCCCTCGACCAGCACGCCGCCGATGGTGGTGCCATGGCCGCCCAGGAACTTGGTCGCCGAGTGGTAGAGCAGGCCCGCGCCGAGATCGAACGGGCGCAACAGGTAGGGCGTGGTGAAGGTCGAATCGACCAGCAGCGGGATGCCGTGGTCCTGGCCGAGCTGCGCCAGCGTGGTGATGTCGAGCACGTCCAAGCCCGGGTTGCCCAGCGTCTCGCCGAACAGCAGCTTGGTATTGGGGCGGATCGCGGCGCGCCAGGCGTCGATGTCGCGCGCCTTGACGAAGGTGGTCTCGATGCCGAAGCGGCGCAGCGTGTAGTGCAGCAGGTTGTGCGAGCCGCCGTACAGCGCCGACGACGCCACCACGTGCGAGCCGGCCCCCATCAGCGTGGCCACGGCCAGGTGCAGCGCGGCCTGGCCGGAGGCGGTGGCGATCGCGCCGGCGCCGTTCTCCAGCGCCGCGATGCGCTCTTCGAGCACGGCCACGGTCGGGTTGGAGATGCGCGAATAGACGTGGCCCGCCCGCTCCATGTTGAACAGCGACGCCGCGTGCTCGCTGTCGCGGAACACGAACGAGGTGGTCAGGTGGATGGGGGTGGCGCGCGCCCCGGTGGCGGGGTCTGGCGCGGCGCCGGCGTGCAGCGCCAGCGTATCGAAGCGGGTTCCGGACATGGTCGGTCGGGTGTAGTTATCTCCGGCCAGCATCGTAGCATCGTGCGCACGCCCACGCTGGCAGATCACCCGCAAACCGGCCTCCTGCTTTACTTTGCCGGCTGGTTTGGGCTAGGATCGGACGCACGGGCATCTCTGCCCGCACATCCCGGACAGATAACGAAGTGACCGGCATCGCCCCCGCGATGTGGCCGGCGCAAATCAGCACAGCTCAGTACAAGGCAGCGGAGACCAACATGAAAGTCAGCGACATCCTGCAGATCAAGGGCAATACGCTCTACACCGTGACGCCTGACACCTCCTTGCTGCTCGCAGTCAACACCATGGCCGAGCGCGACATCGGCTCCCTGGTGGTGATGGAATACGGCGACCTGGTCGGCATGCTGACCTTCCGCGAAATCATCGAGACTCTGGCCCGCAACGGCGGCACCCTTGGCACCAGCAGCATCCGCAAGGTGATGGACGATGCGCCGCTGACCTGCACCATGGAAACCGATGTGAACGAAGTCCGCCGGATGATGCTTGAGCGTCACACCCGCTACCTGCCGGTGCTCGACAACCGCACGCTGATGGGCGTGATTTCCTTCTATGACGTCGCCAAGGCGGTGGTCGAGGACCAGAGCTTCGAGAACAAGATGCTCAAGGCCTATATCCGCGACTGGCCTGAAGAGCGGGCCTGAACGCCCGGCTGCGCCCGCCCTGCCGGCGGCGGGGCAGCCTGTCCCGTAGTCCCCTTCGGAAAATTGTTGCGACTGGCGCCGCGCGGCCGCGTGGCGGTGGCATGATGGCGGCCGGTTTCCGGCTCCGGCAAACTTGCCGGCGTATCCATTTCCGCGGCGGCCCCAGCAGGCCGACCGGTCATCCATGAGCCAACACAGCCAGTTCCGACTGCTCGGCGCGCGCCGCTTCGCCCCGTTCTTCTGGACCCAGTTCCTGGGGGCGATGAACGACAACGTCTTCAAGGTCGCCTTCACGTCGCTGGTGACCTATCACACGGCGCTGTTCGAGGGCGTGGACGCGCGCAGTGCCGCCTTCCTGATCTCGGCCATCTTTATCGCGCCGTTCCTGCTGTTCTCCGCCACCAGCGGGCAGGTCGCCGACAAGATCGAGAAGTCGCGCCTGATCCGGCTGGTCAAGTCGCTGGAGATCGCCATCATGGTGCTGGGGCTGGCCGGCTTTGCCTGGCATAGCGCGCCGCTACTCTACGCCGGCACGTTCCTGATGGGGCTGCATTCGACGCTGTTCGGGCCGGTCAAGTTTGCCTACCTGCCGCAGCACCTGGATGAAAGCGAGCTGGTCGGCGGCAACGGGCTGGTCGAGATGGGCACCTTCGTCGCGATCCTGATCGGCACGCTGGTCGGCGGCGAGCTGGCGGGGTTGCAGCAGGGCGGCACGGTGGTGGGGCCGCTGTATGTCGGCGCCGTGTGCGTGGCGATCGCCGTGGCCGGGCGCGTGATGTCGGGCCGGATCCCGGTGTCGCCGGCGCCCCAGCCTGAACTGCGCGTCAACTGGAACCCGTTTTCCGAGACCTGGCGCAACCTGGTGCTGGCGCACGGCAATCGCACGGTATTCCAGAGCCTGCTCGGGATCTCGTGGCTGTGGTTCCTCGGCGCGACCTTCCTGACCTCCTTCTTCAGCTATGCCAAGGATGTGCTGGGCGGCGACCAGAACGTGGTCACGCTGCTGCTGGCGGTGTTCTCGCTGGGCATCGGCACCGGTTCGCTGCTGTGCGAGCGGCTGTCCGGGCGCCATGTCGAGGTCGGGCTGGTGCCGTTCGGCTCGATCGGCATGACGGTGTTTGCCGTCGACCTGTACTTTGCCAGCCAGGGGCAGCCGCCGGCCGCGCTGACCGGCATCGGCGGCTTCCTGGCCGAGGCGCGCCACTGGCGCGTGCTGGCCGACCTGTTCCTGCTGGCGATGTTCGGCGGCTTCTACAGCGTGCCGCTGTACGCGCTGATCCAGAGCCGCAGCGCGCCCACGCACCGCGCGCGCATCATTGCCGCCAATAACATCCTGAACAGCTTCTTCATGATCGCGGCCTCGCTGCTGGGCGTGGCGATGGCGAAGGCCGGCTACAGCATCCCGCAGCTGTACCTGGTGGTAGGGCTGCTCAACGCGGTGGTGGCGGTCTACATCTATTCGCTGGTGCCGGAATTCCTGCTGCGCTTTATCGCCTGGATCCTGGTGCATACGCTGTACCGGCTGCGCCGCGTGAACGCCGAGCGCATTCCCGCCGATGGGCCCGCAGTGCTGGTCTGCAACCATGTCAGCTTCGCCGATGCGGTGGTGCTGATGGCATGCAGCCCGCGTCCCGTGCGCTTCGTGATGGACTACCGCATCTTCAGCGTGCCGCTGCTGTCGTGGTTCTTCCGCCAGGCCCGCGCGATCCCGATCGCGCCCGCGCACGAACACCCGGACATGCTCAGGCGCGCGTATGACAGCGTGGCGCAGGCGCTGGAGGAGGGCGACCTGGTCTGCATCTTCCCGGAGGGCAAGATCACCGCCAACGGCGAGATCAATCCGTTCCGCCAGGGCGTGCAGCAGATCATCCGCCGCACGCCGGTGCCGGTGGTGCCGATGGCGCTGCGCGGGCTGTGGGGCAGCTTTTTCTCGC
Source organism: Cupriavidus sp. L7L (assembly GCF_004353535.1). NCBI lineage: Bacteria > Pseudomonadati > Pseudomonadota > Betaproteobacteria > Burkholderiales > Burkholderiaceae > Cupriavidus > Cupriavidus sp. L7L. The sequence goes on along the minus strand of NZ_SMNY01000040.1, from coordinate 60,113 downwards.
GCAAGGATGCGCCGGCGATGTCGCGGCCGTTCCGCCGCGGCATCCTGAACCGGCTGGAACTGGTGGTGGGCGAGCCGGTGCCGCCGGAAGCGGCCACGCCCGAGGGGCTGCAGCAGATGGTGCAGGCCCTGCGCGGCGACTGGCGCTGAACGCAGGTTCTCCCACGCGGACCCGGACCCACGATGATCACGCTCTATACCTTCGGCCCGGCCTTCGGGCTGCCTGACGCCAGCCCGTTTGTCACCAAGGCCGAAATGCTGCTCAAGCTTGCCGGCCTGCCATACCACGCCCGCCCCGGCAGCCTGCGGCGCGCGCCCAAGGGCAAGCTGCCGTATCTCGATGACATGGGCCGGATCGTGGCGGATTCGACCTTGATCCGCTGGCATATCGAGAAGACTTACCACATCGATTTCGACGCCGGCCTGAGCCCGGCCGAGCGCGGTATCGCCTGGGCCACCGAGAAGCTGATGGAAGACCACCTGTACTGGGCGGTGGCACGGGTGCGCTGGCTCGACCAGGCCAATTTCGAGCGCGGCCCGGCGCAGTTCTTCCGCGGCGTGCCGGCACCGGTGCGCGGGCTGGCCGAGCGGCTGGTGCGCTACAAGGTCAGGAAGACGCTGTGGGGGCAGGGGCTGGGCCGGCACAGCGAGGAAGAACTGGTGGCGCTCGCCAGCAAGGGCGTGACCTCGATCGCCGATATCCTGGGCGACAAGCGCTACCTGATGGGCGACAAGCCATGCGGCGCCGACGCCACGCTGTTCGCCTTTGCCGGCAGCCTGCTGTGCCCCACGTTCGACACGCCGATCCGCACCGCGGCGGAAGGGCATGCCAACCTGGTCGCCTACATGGACCGGATGCGGGCGGAGTTCTACCCGGACTTTGCACCGGAAACCGCGGCGGCCTGAGCCCGCCGGGCCGCCAGCGGGCGGGCAATGGCCTTACAATGGAGGCCGTCCCCAATTCCTGTGCGGTTTCCATCATGTCCGGCAACACCCTTGGCCTGCTCTTCACTGTCACCACCTTCGGCGAATCGCACGGCCCCGCCATCGGCGCGGTGGTGGATGGCTGCCCGCCGGGCATGGCGCTGAGCGAGGCCGATATCCAGGGCGACCTGGACCGCCGCAAGCCCGGCACCTCGCGCCACGTCACCCAGCGCAAGGAACCCGACCAGGTCGAGATCCTGTCCGGCGTGTTCGAGGGCAAGACCACCGGCACCCCGATCTGCCTGCTGATCCGCAATACCGACCAGCGCAGCAAGGACTACGGCAATATCGTCGAGACCTTCCGCCCGGGCCACGCCGACTACACCTACTGGCAGAAGTACGGCATCCGCGACTATCGCGGCGGCGGCCGGTCGTCCGCACGCCTGACCGCGCCGGTGGTGGCCGCGGCGGCGGTGGCCAAGAAGTGGTTGCGCGAGCATTACGGCACCGAGATCCGGGGCTACATGTCACAGCTGGGCGAGATCGCGGTGCCGTTCGCCGACTGGTCGCACGTGCCCGAGAACCCGTTCTTCGCGCCCAACGCCGACATCATCCCTGAGCTGGAAACCTATATGGACGCGCTGCGCCGCGACGGCGATTCGGTCGGCGCGCGCATCGAGGTGGTGGCCAGCAACGTGCCGGTCGGGCTGGGCGAGCCGTTGTTCGACCGCCTCGACGCCGACATCGCGCACGCGATGATGGGTATCAACGCGGTCAAGGGCGTTGAGATCGGCGCCGGTTTCGACAGCGTGTCGCAGCGCGGCAGCGTGCATGGCGACGAGCTGACCGCCGAGGGCTTCCGCACCAACAATGCCGGCGGCGTGCTCGGCGGCATTTCCACCGGCCAGGACGTCACCGTGTCGCTGGCGATCAAGCCGACGTCCTCGATCCGCACGCCGCGCGAGTCGATCGACAAGGCCGGCAACGCTGCCACGGTCGAGACCTTCGGGCGCCACGACCCGTGCGTCGGCATCCGCGCCACGCCGATCGCCGAGGCCATGCTGGCGCTGGTGCTGATGGACCACGCGCTGCGCCACCGCGCGCAGTGCGGCGACGTCAGGACCGACACGCCGCATATTCCGGCGCAGGCCGGCCAGACGCGCTGATCGCGCTGAGTTGGCCACCCTCCGTGGGGCTGGTGGCGCGACGGGCGCCGCTCGCCCGGACTATGCCCGCTTCGGGCTCTTCTACCTCGGCTACTACGGCTACGTCGGCGTCATCTCGCCGTATGTGAGCCTGTATTTCGCCGATCGCGGTTTCAATCCGGTGCAGATCGGCGTGCTGATGGCCAGCTTCCAGGTCAGCCGCATTGTCGGGCCCTACCTGTGGGGCTGGCTGTCCGACGTGATGCACACGCGCGTGCGGATCCTGCGCGTGAGTGCGTTCTCCTCGCTGCTGGCGTTCCTGATGCTGCCCGGCGTGGGCAGCTACGGCGGCATGATGGCGATGATGCTGACGCTGAGCCTGCTCACCAGTGCGATGTCGCCGCTGGGCGATGCCCTCACCATCTCCACGCTGCGCCGCCATGGCGCCTTCGATCATAGCTACGGCCGCATCCGCATGTTCGGCTCGGTCGGCTTTATCGGCGCGGTGCTGGCCGGCGGGGCGCTGTTCGAGGCGGTTGGCATGCGTGCGTTCCCGTGGGTGGCCAGCGGCCTGCTGGCGATCCTGGCAGGCGTGGTGCTGACCATGCGCGATGCCGCCGACGAAGGGCCGCGCATGCCCGCGCCGCGCGCGCTGCCGCTGCTGCGCCGGCCTGACGTGGCGTGGTTCCTGGCGTCGGCCTTCCTGATGATGTTCGCGCATGCCGCGCTATACGTGTTCTATTCGCTGTGGCTGGAGAAGCTTGGCTACAGCAAGTTCGCCATTGGCGTGATGTGGACCATCGGCGTGGTCGCGGAGATCGTCTTCTTCTACTACCAGGGCCTGTTGTTCGCGCGCTTCGCGCTGCGCACCATCCTGGCTGGCACCTTTGTGCTGGCGGCGGTCCGCTTCGGCCTGACCGGCTACTTCGCGCAGTTTGCCTGGCTGATGGCGCTGGTGCAGGTGTTGCACGCGGCCACCTTCGCCGCGCACCACAGCGCCAGCCTGAAGCGGCTGCAGGCATGGTTCGCCGGCCCGTTGCAGGGGCGCGGGCAGGCGCTATACACGGGCATTTCCTACGGCGTCGGCGGCACGCTCGGCGGGCTGGTGATGGGCTGGACCTGGAATGCGCTGGCGCCCGAACACACCTTCGGGCTGGCCGCCGTGGCCGCGGCGGCCGGCGCCTTCTGCGCGGCGATGAGCTTCCGCGCGGAAGGTGCGGCAGGCGGCGATGCGACTCAGGCCAGCGCGGCGCAGACGCGCTCGGCGATCGCCAGCGACGAGGTCAGCCCCGGCGACTCGATGCCGAACAGGTGAACCAGCCCCGGCACGCCGTGCACGGCGGGGCCGTCGATGCGGAAGTCGGCCGCCAGCTCGTGCGGGCCGCTGATCTTGGGGCGGATGCCGGCATAGCCCGGCTGCAGCGCGCCGTCGGCCAGTCCCGGCCAGTAGCGGCGCACCTCGTCATAGAAACTGTCGGCATCGGCCGGGTCTACGCTGTACTCGATATCGTCGATCCAGCGCACGTTGGGGCCGAAGCGCGCCTGGCCGCCGAGATCCAGCGTCAGGTGCACGCCCAGGCCGGCGGCCTCGGGCACCGGATAGATCAGCCGTGAGAACGGCGCGCGTCCGGCCAGCGTGAAATAGCAGCCCTTGGCGTAGTACTGCGGCGGGATATAGGCTTCGGGCATGCCGTCGAGGCGGCGCGCCAGTTCCGGCGCGGTCAGGCCGGCCGAGTTCACCACCGTGCGCGCCAGCAGCGTGGTGGCGCCCCCATCTTCGCTGCCCACTTCCAGCCGAATCCCGTCCGCCGTGATCGCGCCGGCCAGCACCGGCGACTGCACCGCCAGCACCGCACCGGCGTTCTCGGCATCGCCCAGCAGCGCGGTCATCAGGCCGTGACTGTCGACGATGCCGGTGGAGGGCGACAGCAGCGCGGCATGGCATTGCAGCTGCGGCTCCAGCGCCTGCGCTTCGTCGCGCGAGAGCAGCCGCAGGTCGTCGACGCCGTTGGCCGCCGCCTTGGCGCGGATGCCGTCGAGCGTCGCCACCTGCGCCGCGCTGGTGGCGACGATCAGCTTGCCGCAGCGCTGGTGCGCCACGTGGTGCGTGGCGCAGTAGTCGTACAGCATGGCCTTGCCGCGCACGCACAGCTCTGCCTTCAGCGAACCGGCGGGATAGTAGATGCCGGCGTGGATGACTTCGCTGTTGCGCGCGCTGGTGATGGTGCCGAAGGCGTTTTCCGCTTCCAGGATGATCACCTCGCGGCCCTGCAGCGCGAGGGCGCGCGCGGCTGCCAGTCCTACGACACCGGCGCCGATGACGACGCAGTCCACCTTTTCCATGCTCGTTTCCTTGTTGCTATGGTTTGTTGCAGTACTGGTTGCCGTGTGGCGGGATTCAGCCCGCCAGGCCCAGCCGCGCGGCCGCCGCGGACAGGTGCCGTTGCGCGGCCTCGCGCGCCGCCGGGGCATTGCCGGCGGCGATGGCGTCGGCCAGCGCCGCGTGCTCGGTGTCGGCGGCGCGCGGGGCACCGGTGGCGGCGCCGAGCCGCGCGGTGTTCTCCCACGCGCGCTGGCGTGCCGCCAGCATCTGCTGGCTGACGAAATCGGTCAGGCCGGTAAAGCAGGGGTTGTGCGCGGCCTCGGCGATGGCGTGGTGGAAGGCCATGTCGGCCGCGGCCGCGCTGGCCATGTCGCCATGGCCGTCGGCCTGCGCCTGCATGGCTGCGAGCGCGGCGCGGATCGCGTCGACATCGGCCGTGGTGCGGCGCTCGGCCGCCATCTCGGCGCAGGCGGTCTCGACCACGCGGCGCAACTCGAACAGCTGCGCCAGCGTGGGCCCGCCATCCGGTGCGCTCGCCACGCGCCAGGCCTGGCCGCCCGGAGTCTCGGAAACAAAGGCGCCAGAGCCCTTGCGCGTGACCAGCACGCCATCAGCCTTGAGCTGGGCGATGGCTTCGCGCACGATCGGCCGGCTCACGCCGAAGGTGTCGGCCAGAGTGGCTTCGGCGGGCAGGCGTCCGCCCGCGACGTAGCGGCCGGCGAGGATGTCATCGTGCAAGGACTGGGCGATACGGCTGGCCAGCGAGGGCGGGCGATGCAGGGTCATGGGTAGATATGTCAGGCTGTCAGACAGCTTTCGTGTGATTGTGGTGCTGAAGTTGTCGCACGTCAAGCTTTCCGCAATAGCCGGTGCTACACATGGTGGCCTAGACCCACCGGTATTTGCTTAACTTCTGCGGCCTGCGGCCGATAGAACCCGGATACAGGTGGCGGATACTGCCCGGCAGCGCCGCCGTGGGTTTGCCATGCCACGCGCGCGGCGACAAACGCGGGGCTCTTTGCAAACAGCCATGATCCAGCTCAATCCCAACGATCTTCCGGTCGGACACCCGCTGCCCTGGTCGCTGCTCGACGGCGACGGCAACCTGGTGCTCGGCAGCGGCAGCGTCATTCCCGATGCGCGCGACCTCGCCCTGGTGTTCCGGCACGGCGTGCTCTGCCGCGCCGGTAATGGCAGCGAAAGCGACGACAGCGGCGATGCTGTGGCCGACGCCGGCACGCGCACGTTGCCCGGGCCGGTCGGCCTGCAGGTCGGCACGCTGCTCCACATCAAGCATGAAGGCGAGTCCGCACGCGCCGCCGCCAGCCGCCTGATCGGCTTTATCGAGCAGGGGCTGTTCGTGACCTGGCCGCAACTGGGCGGGCGCGACCTGGCGCTGCAGGCGGGCGACACCGTGCTGCTGCGCGGCTTCTCCGGACAGGCGATCCACAGCTTTACCTCGACCATCACCGCGGTCTGCCGCAGCCCGTTCCGCTACCTGGTGCTGTCGGCGCCGACCAACCTGCACGCGACCCCGGTCCGCAAGGCGGCGCGCGTGCCGACGCGGCTGGCGGCATACCTGACCGAGCCTCCGGAAGACGACGACGGCGTTCATGGCGTGGCCGTCGCGGTGCGGGCGGGCACGGCGCGGCTGGCGCTGCTGTCCGACCTCAGCACCGGCGGTGCGCTGGTGCAGACCACCGCGCCGTCGCCCGCGCCGGGCAGCCGCGTGCGGCTGCGCTTCCAGCTCCGGGCCGCGTCGTTCGACAGCGAAGTCATCGTCGACGGCTGGGTCAGGGTGGCACCAGGCGCGGCCGGACAGGACGACGGCGATTTCCCTGCCTTCGGCGTGGCTTTCGACCTGCTGGCGGAGCGCGAGATGACGCTGTTGCAGTGCTACATCTACGAGCAGCTGCTATCCACGACGCGCCTGCCACTGTAGCCTGCGCGCAGCCCGCCAATAAAAAAACGGCACCGGGAAACCGGTGCCGTTCCACGCGCCGGGCGCTTGCGCGCCGGGGGCCTTACATGCCGACGTAGTTCGGACCGCCGCCGCCTTCCGGCGTGACCCACACGATATTCTGCGTGGGGTCCTTGATGTCGCAGGTCTTGCAGTGCACGCAGTTCTGCGCGTTGATCTGCAGCCGTTCCTTGCCCGAGGTCTCGTCCTGCACGAACTCGTACACACCCGCCGGGCAGTAGCGCGACTCGGGGCCGGCGAACTTGTCCCAGTTGATGCTGACCGGCACGCTGGCGTCCTTCAGCGTCAGGTGCGCCGGCTGGTTTTCCTCGTGGTTGGTGTTGCTGATGAACACCGAGCTGAGGCGGTCGAAGGTCAGCTTGCCGTCCGGCTTCGGATAGGCGATCTTCTCGCACTCGGCCGCCGGCTTCAGGTACACATGGTCCGGCTTGACGCGGTGGATGGTCCAGGGCGGGTTGCGGATGCCCAGCTTGGGCAGCAGCCATTGCTCGATGCCGGTCATCAGCGTGGCGGTGGTGCGGCCCTTCTTGAACCACTGCTTGAAGTTCTTGGCCTGCAGCAGTTCCTTGTACAGCCAGCTCTGCTCGAACGCGGCGGGGTAGGCGGTCAGCTCGTCGTGCTGGCGGCCGCCCTGCAGCGCGTCATAGGCGGCCTCGGCGGCCAGCATGCCGGTCTTGATCGCGGCATGGCTGCCCTTGATGCGCGAGGCGTTCAGGTAACCGGCATCGCAGCCGACCAGCGCGCCGCCCGGGAACACGGTCTTGGGCAGCGACAGCAGGCCGCCGGCGGTGATGGCGCGCGCGCCGTACGACAGGCGCTTGCCGCCTTCGAAGTACTGGCGGATTTCCGGGTGCGTCTTGAAGCGCTGGAATTCCTCGAACGGCGACAGCCACGGGTTGGTGTAGTCCAGGCCGACCACAAAGCCGACCGCGACCTTGTTGTCTTCCATGTGGTACAGGAACGAGCCGCCGTAGGTGGCCGGGTCCAGCGGCCAGCCGGCCGTGTGCACCACCAGGCCGGGCTTATGCTTGGCCGGGTCGATCTCCCACAGCTCCTTCAGGCCGATGCCGTAGCTCTGCGGATCCTTGCCGGCGTCCAGGCCGAACTTGGCGATCAGCTGCTTGCCCAGGTGGCCGCGCGAGCCTTCGGCGAAGATGGTGTACTTGGCATGCAGCTCCATGCCGAGCTGGAAGTTGTCGGTGGGCTCGCCTTCCTTGTTGATGCCCATGTTGCCGGTAGCCACGCCCTTGACCGAGCCGTCTTCGTTGTACAGCACCTCGGCGGCCGGGAAGCCCGGGAAGATCTCGACGCCCAGCGCCTCGGCCTGCTGGCCCAGCCAGCGCACGAAGTTCGACAGGCTGATGATGTAGTTGCCGTGGTTGTGGAAGCACTCCGGCAGCAGCGCCGGCGGCGTGCCCTTGGAGCCCGACTCGTTCAGGAACAGGAACTTGTCTTCACTGACCGGCTGGTTCAGCGGCGCGCCCAGCTCCTGCCAGTTCGGGATCAGCTCGTTGAGGGCGCGCGGATCCATGATGGCGCCCGACAAGATATGCGCGCCGGGCTCGGAACCCTTTTCCAGCACGCATACGTTGACGTCGCTGCCTTTCTCCTGCGCGAGTTGCTTCAGGCGGATGGCCGTGGCCAGGCCGGCGGGGCCGCCGCCGACCACGACCACGTCGTATTCCATGGCTTCACGCGGGCCGAACTGCTCCAGGAGCTGTTGCTGATCCATTGTCTCTAACCCTCTATTTCTTTGCTGCTAGCTATGCAATTGTGGGAAGTGCGGTGATCGTTCTGCTCGAACTTGAGCCGGCGGGGCGCCGGAAGGGATTTTGACGGCTGTTTGCGGCCGATAGCCGGCCGGATCGCTCGTTTTCCCTCTTTCCCTTTGCAGGCCAAGTTCTTAGAATCTCCGGCATTGTCCGGGACTCGCCACCCACAGGCAAGGATTTTTTTGGAACGGTCGTTCTTTTTTATGGTATGCCGCCTTCCGCACCCGAAGAGGCTGGAGGGGCGCCCGCACAAGAGGTCATCATGGGTTTGTCGATCAATCTGGAAGGCAAGGTAGCGCTGGTGACCGGCGCATCGAGCGGGCTCGGCTCGCGTTTTGCCACGGTGCTGGCCGCCGCCGGGGCCAAGGTCGTGCTGGCCTCGCGCCGCACCGAGCGCCTCAAGGAACTGCGTGCGGCGATCGAGGCCGAGGGCGGCAGCGCGCACGTGGTGCGACTCGACGTCACCGATCCGGACAGCATCCGCGCCGCCGTGGCGCATGCGGAAACCGAAGCCGGCTCGATCGACATCCTGGTCAACAATTCGGGCGTGTCGACCACGCAGAAGCTGACCGACGTCACGCCCGACGATTTTGATTTCGTCTTCGACACCAATACGCGCGGCGCCTTCTTCGTCGCGCAGGAAGTCGCCAAGCGCATGATCGCGCGGGCCAAGGGCGCCGAAAAGAACGGCACCCCGCTGCCGCAGGCGCGCATCGTCAATGTCGCATCGGTGGCGGGCCTGAAGGTGCTGTCGCAGATCGGCATCTATTGCATGAGCAAGGCGTCGGTGGTGCACATGACCAAGGCCATGGCGCTGGAATGGGCGCGCCACGGCATCAATACCAACGCGATCTGTCCCGGCTATATCGATACCGAGATCAACCACCACCACTGGGACTCGGACGCCGGCCAGAAACTGATCCAGATGCTGCCGCGCAAGCGCCTGGGCAAGCCCGACGACCTCGACGGCCTGCTGTTGCTGCTGGCTTCCGACCAGTCGCAATTCATCAATGGCGCGGTGATCACCGCTGACGACGGCATGGTCTGAGCCCGGCCGCCGGCGCCGCGCCGCCCGCTTGCCGCCCGCGCGCCACAAGCGTGCGGCGGAGCACCACCATTGGCCACCCCAGGGCTTTATCCGGTCCCCTTGGGGCGGGCTTTCGAGCGCGGCTTCCAGTTTCCAATCAAAGAAAGTTGATGCGCGGTGTGCCAGTCTTGGCATAATCCGCCATGTCTTTAGACTAAGTCTTTACATACAAGCAAAAAATGCCGCAGTGGCCGCCTGGCCCAAGCGGCCCTGGACCGGAGGCCGGGGAGATGGAGCAACAAGAAGAGGCACGGCGCAATGCCGTGCCGCAACACGTCGTCGATTCCGCGGTGATCCCGCGGGCGGCAGACGAAGCGCAGGACGCTGAATTCCGGGTTTCACCCCGCCTCGAGGACTGGATTGGCGTGATCGTGATGCTGCTGCTGGTCGGCATCACCTTCGCCAACGTGGTCGTCCGCTATTTCACCGACGAGTCGTTTGCCTGGACCGAGGAATTCTCGGTCTTCCTGATGATCGTGCTGGCGCTCGTTGCCGGCAGCGCCGCGGTGGCGCGCGATCGCAATATCCGCATCGAGTTCTTCTTTGAGCGCGGCAGCGCGGCGCGACAGCGCCGGCTGGCGATCCTGTCGGCACTGGCGGTGGCTGTAATGTTCGTCGCGCTGGCGGTGCTGGGCGCGCGCATTACGTGGGATGAGTACACCTTCGGCGAAACTTCGCCCGGCATCGGCGTGCCGAGCTGGTGGTACTCGATCTGGCTGCCGGTGCTGTCGGCCGGCATCGCACTGCGCGCGCTGGGCCTGGCGTTGCGCAACGTGCGTGCTCTCAAGGCGCTGCATGAACAGAACCGGGTAGCGAAGGAGCGTTTGCAATGACGCTGGTTGCCATCATCCTGTTCGTGGTCTTTATCGGCCTGATGCTGCTGGGCGTGCCCATCGGCGTGTCGCTGGGGCTGGGTGGCCTGGTCGCGATCGGCCTGTCCAACCTGGACACCCAGATGTTCGGCCTGCTGGCCGTGCCGCAGAACTTCTACGCGGGGCTGGCCAAGTATCCGCTGCTGGCGATTCCGATGTTCGTGCTGGTGGGGTCGATCTTCGACCGTTCCGGCGTGGCGCAGCGGCTGGTGACCTTCGCCATTGCCGTGGTCGGGCGTGGACCGGGCATGCTGCCGCTGGTGGCGATCCTGGTGGCGATGTTCCTCGGCGGCATTTCCGGTTCGGGCCCGGCCAACGCGGCCGCGGTCGGCGGCGTGATGATCGCGGCGATGTCGCGCGCGGGCTATCCCGGCTCGTACAGCGCCGCGGTGGTCGGCGCGGCGGCCGCGACCGACATCCTGATCCCGCCGTCGGTGGCCTTCATCATCTACAGCGTGCTGGTGCCGGGCGCTTCAGTGCCGGCGCTGTTCGCCGCGGGCATGATCCCGGGCGTGCTGGCCGGCGTGGCGCTGATCGTGCCGGCGGTGTGGCTGGCGCGCAAGCACAACATGGGCGCCGCCGAAGCCGCGCTGCCGCGCCCCCCGTTCTGGAAGAGCCTGCGCGAAGCGGCGTGGGGCCTGGTGGCGCCGTTCCTGATCCTCGGCGGCATGCGCGCGGGCTGGTTCACGCCGACCGAAGCCGCGGTGGTGGCGGTGGTCTATGGCCTGTTCGTCGGCATGGTGGTGTACCGCAGCATCGGCATGCGCGACTTGTTCACGATCTTCCAGGAAGCGGCCGAGACCTCGGCGGTGATCCTGCTGGTGGTCGCGCTGGCCGGCATCTTCGCCTATGCGCTGTCGACGCTCGGCGTGATCGATCCGCTGGCGCAGGCGATCGCCACCTCCGGGCTGGGCGAATACGGCGTGCTGGCGCTGATCGTGCTGCTGCTGATGACGGTTGGCATGTTCCTCGACGGCATCTCGATCTTCCTGATCTTCGTGCCGCTGCTGCTGCCGATCGCCAATGCCTTCCACTGGAACCCGGTGTGGTTCGGCGTGGTGCTGACGCTGAAGGTGGCGCTCGGACAGTTCACGCCGCCGCTGGCCGTGAACCTGATGGTGTCGTGCCGGATCGCCCGCGTGCGCATGGAAGAAACCGTGCCCTGGGTGATCTGGATGCTGCTGGCGATGTTCATCGCCATGCTGATGGTGCTGGCCTATCCGCCGCTGGCGACCTGGCTGCCGGAGTACCTCGGCTATTGATCGCTGTTGACTTCATTTTGCATTCACAAACAAGAACTGACGATTCCCGAGAGGAGATGAAATGAAACGTCGTGCCCTGATGCTTGCAACGGCCGCCGCCATTGCCGCTTCCGCCTTCGCCCCCGCCGGCGCGATGGCCCAGACCTACAAGTCCGAGTACAAGATGTCGCTGGTGCTCGGCCCGGCCTTCCCGTGGGGCAAGGGCGGCGAGATCTGGGCCGACCTGGTCAGGCAGCGCACTAACGGCCGCATCAATATCAAGCTGTACCCGGGCACTTCGCTGGTGGCCGGCGACCAGACCCGCGAGTTCTCGGCGATCCGCCAGGGCGTGATCGACATGGCGGTCGGCTCGACCATCAACTGGTCGCCGCAGGTCAAGGAGCTGAACCTGTTCTCGCTGCCGTTCCTGATGCCCGACTACAAGGCGCTGGACGCGCTGACGCGGGGCGAAGTCGGCAAGTCGATCTTCTCCACGCTGGAGAAGGCCGGCGTGGTGCCGCTGGCCTGGGGCGAGAACGGCTTCCGCGAGGTGTCGAACTCCAAGCGCGAGCTGCGCAAGCCGGACGACCTCAAGGGCCTGAAGCTGCGCGTGGTGGGCTCGCCGCTGTACATCGAGACCTTCAACGCGCTGGGCGCGAACCCGACGCAGATGAGCTGGGCCGACGCGCAGCCGGCGATGGCCTCGGGCGCGGTCGATGGCCAGGAGAACCCGCAATCGGTGTTCGCCGCCGCCAAGCTGTACACGGTCGGCCAGAAGTTCGTGACCACCTGGGGCTACGTGGCTGACCCGCTGATCTTCGTGGTCAACAAGCAGATCTGGGAAAGCTGGACCCCGGCCGACCGCGAGATCGTCAAGCAGGCCGCCATCGACGCCGGCAAGCAGGAAATCGCGCTGGCCCGCAAGGGCCTGGCCGAGGCCGGTGCGCCCGCCTGGAAGGAAATGGAAGCCCATGGCGTCAAGGTCACGCACCTGACGCCGGCCGAGCATGACGCCTTCCGCAAGGCGACCGCCAAGGTCTACGACAAGTGGAAGAAGCAGATCGGCACCGACCTGGTGACCAAGGCCGAAGGCGCGATCGCCAAGCGCTAAGTCATGCAGCAGGCCCGCCAGCGTTGGCGGGCCTGTTGCTTTGGAGGCTGAGATGAAGCACGTTTATACGGTGGTCATGCCGATCCGGTGGGGCGACATGGATGCGATGGGCCATGTCAACAACACCGTCTACTTCCAGTACCTGGAGCAGGCGCGCATCGAGTGGTTCGCGTCGCTGGGGCGCGGCGGCAAGGATGCGCAAGGGCAGGGGCCGGTCATCATCAATGCGCATATGACCTTCCTGAAGCAGCTGCGCTATCCGGGCAATATCGAATGCCGCGTTTATGCGGGGCAACTGGGGCGCACCAGTTTCGAAACGCGCATGGAGATCCGGCGTACCGATCTGCCTGACGTGGTGTGGGCGGAGGGCGGGGCGAAGGTCGTGTGGTGCGATTATGCGGTGGAGAAATCGGTGCCGGTGCCGCCGGAGATCCGGGCGATTATCGAAGGCTAACCCTCAGTGGTTCACCAGCCGCTGCACCAGGTCCACCGACGTACTCGCCCCATACTTCTTCATCAGCCGCGCCCGGTAGATATCCACGGTGCGCGGGCTGATCGCCAGCAGCTTGCCGATCTGCTTGCTGGTCTTGCCTTCCACCAGTTGTGCCGCGATGTCGCGTTCGCGCGCGGTCAGCTCGGCCGTCACCTGCCGCTTCTGCGACAGGTCTTCAAAGGTCCAGATCCCCGCGCCCAGCGGCTGCGCGCGGTCCAGCGCGCGTCCGGTGACGTGGCACCAGAACAGTTCGCCGCCGGCGCGCTTCATGATGCGCTCGTCCGAATACATCCCGCGCTTGTTCATGATCGGCGCGATGCGGGCGCCGGTGCGCTCGAACTCGTCGGCGGTAGGGTAGAGTACCTGGAACGACTGGCCCAGCAGCGCCTCGCGCGTGGTGCCGAAGATCCGGCAGACCTCTTCGTTGCAGTCCTCGATCACGCGCTCGCGTGACAGCACCAGGCCCACGGGGGCGAGCTGGAAAGCGGTCTGGTAGTCGATGGCGGGCATCTACTTATGTATTTTTACGTAATGGCGTAGCCGGCGGGGCTTGCGTATGCTGTCGGTCGGACGAGAAACGGCGCCCGTCATCGACTGCGCCGATTGTACCGTTACAATTTCCCTGCGTCGCCCACCGCACAAGCGGGCGGCGGAAGCACAACAGCGGAACCCCGAGGAACTACCGAGGAAGGAGCGAACATGAACAAGGTCTACGCCAGCGCCGCAGAAGCGCTTGCAGGCGTCGTCCGCGACGGCCAGACGATCGCCGTTGGCGGTTTCGGCCTGTGCGGCATCCCCGAGGCGCTGATCGCCGCGCTGCGCGACAGCGGCGTCAAGCAGCTCACCTGCATCTCCAACAATGCCGGCGTCGACGGCTTCGGCCTGGGCCAGTTGCTGGCCACGCGCCAGATCAAGAAGATGATCTCGTCCTATGTGGGCGAGAACAAGGAGTTCGAGCGCCAGTACCTGGCGGGCGAACTCGAACTCGAATTCACCCCGCAGGGCACGCTCGCCGAGAAGCTGCGCGCCGGCGGCTCGGGTATCCCGGCCTTCTTCACCAAGACCGGTGTCGGCACCATCGTCGCCGAAGGCAAGGAAGTCCGCGAATTCGATGGCGAGACGTACGTGATGGAGCGTTCGCTGACGGCTGACGTGGCGCTGGTCAAGGCATACAAGGCCGACAAGGCCGGCAACCTGGTGTTCCGCCGCACCGCGCGCAACTTCAACCCGATGTGCGCGATGGCGGGCAAGGTCACCATCGCCGAGGTCGAGCATATCGTCGAGACCGGTGAGCTGGACCCGGACGAGATCCACCTGGCCGGCATCTTCGTGAAGCGCCTGGTGCTGAACACCAATCCCGAAAAACGCATCGAGCAGCGCACCGTGCGCGCGGCCAGCTAAGGAGACGCATCATGGCATGGACACGTGACGAAATGGCCGCGCGCGCCGCGGCTGAGCTGCAGGACGGTTTCTACGTCAACCTGGGCATCGGCCTGCCGACGCTTGTGGCCAACTGGGTGCCGGAGGGCATGGAAGTGTGGCTGCAGTCGGAAAATGGCCTGCTCGGCATCGGCCCGTTCCCGACCGAGGAAGAAGTCGACGCCGACATGATCAATGCCGGCAAGCAGACCGTGACGACGCTGCCGGGCTCGTCGATCTTCTCCTCGGCCGATTCCTTCGCGATGATCCGCGGCGGCCACATCGACCTGGCCATCCTGGGCGCGATGCAGGTCAGCGAGAAGGGCGACCTGGCCAACTGGATGATCCCGGGCAAGATGGTCAAGGGCATGGGCGGCGCGATGGACCTGGTCGCCGGCGTCGGCCGCGTGGTGGTGCTGATGGAACACACCGCCAAGAAGAAGGACGGCACCGAGGACATCAAGATCCTGAAGCAGTGCAACCTGCCGCTGACCGGCGTGGGCGTGGTCAATCGCATCATCACCGACCTGGGCGTGATGGACGTGACTGCGGAAGGCCTGAAGCTGGTCGAAACCGCACCGGGCGTCAGCCGCGAGGAAATCCAGGCGAAGACCGGGGCGCCGTTGCTGTAAGCAAGCCTTCGGCCATTGCCTGACGGGCCCTGTGGCGCACTGCGCCACAGGGCTTTTTTCATTTGGTGTTGCCGACCACGCCGATCGGCCGTGCGGGCTAGCTCTATCGGCGAATGGCCCGCCGCCGCACAAGTCACTATGCTGGCCGCTTCCCGGCAGGCGTGGTCCTGCCAACCAAAGTCCTGACGGAAGGTACGCGATGCCGGCTTCTCCCACCCGATCCCTGCCACTGGTGTATGCCTGCTCTGGCTGCTCCAGCGTGGCGCAACTGGCCAATGCGTGCGCGGTGCGGCTGGACCGCAGCGGCCGCGCCGAAATGTCGTGCATCAGCGGCGTGGGCGGCGGCGTGCCGGCGCTGACGCGCGTGGCGCAATCGGGCCGGCCGATCCTGGCGCTGGATGGCTGCCCGCTGGCTTGCGTGCAGGCTTGCCTGGCAAACGTGGGCGTGGTGCCGGACCAGCACCTGGTGCTGAACCGGCTGGGGGCGGTCAAGCGGCAGCACGGTGAATGCACCGAGGGCGAGACCGAGGCGGTGTGGCGGGAAGTCGAAGCGGCTTTGGAAAGCCTTGCGGGGGTTTAGGGAAGGCCGGACGCGCGGCGGCGCATCCGGCAGGGCGGCGGGGCGGACGCCTTAGGCCGCCGGCTTGTTGTAGCGGGTGAACACCGAGGCCGCGCCGTCGGCCTTGACCAGCAGCACGTCGAACGGATCCTTGCGCGGCCCCTGTTCCATGCCCGGCGAGCCGACCGGCATGCCCGGCACCGCCAGCCCGACTGCCTTGGGTTTGGCGGCCAGCAGCTTGCGGATATCGGCGGCCGGCACATGCCCCTCGATCGCGTAGCCGCCGATGTAGCCGGTATGGCAGGAGCCGAAGCGCTCCGGCATGCCGAAGCGCTTGCGGTAATCGCCGGTATCCTCGACATCATGCACCGTCACCGTGAAGCCATTGGTGCGCAGGTGCTTGACCCATTCCTCGCAGCAGCCGCACAGCGGGCTCTTGTAGACGTCGATGGCAAGAGGCCTGGCCTGCGCGAAGGCATCGGCCGCAGGCCCCAGCGCGCCCACCGCGATCGTGCCGAGCGCCAGCGCGCTCAGGGTGCCGAGAAAACGTCGTCGTTGCATCGTAGATCCTTACTGCGCCACCCAGCCGCCATCCATGTTCCAGATCGCGCCGCGAACCTGGCGTGCCGCGTCGGACGACAGGAACACTGCCAGCGCGCCCAGCTCGTCGGGCGTCACGAACTCGCCCGAGGGCTGCTTCTCCAGCACCAGCTCGCGCTTGGCCTGTTCGACCGGGATGCCTTCCTTCTGCGCGCGGGCTTCGACCTGCTTCTGCACCAGCGGGGTCAGCACCCAGCCCGGGCAGATCGCGTTGGCGGTCACGCCGGTCTGCGCGGTTTCCAGCGCGGTCACCTTGGTGAAGCCGACGATGCCGTGCTTGGCTGCCACGTAGGCCGATTTCTGTGCCGACGCCACCAGCCCGTGCGTCGAGGCCACATTGATGATGCGGCCCCAGTTCTTCTGGCGCATGCCGGGCAGCGCCAGGCGCGTGGTGTGGAAGGCCGAGGTCAGGTTGATGGCGATGATGGCGTCCCAGCGCTCGGTGGGAAAGTCCTCGATGGGGGCCACGTGCTGGATGCCGGCGTTGTTGACCAGGATGTCGGCGCCGCCGAAGTCGGCCTGCGCATAGCGCATCATGTCCTCGATCTCTGACGCCTTGCTCATGTCCGCGCCGTGGTAGCCGACCTGGATGCCCTGGCCGGCCTGCGCGATCTCGTTCTTTGCGGCGTCCGCGTCACCAAAGCCATTGACGATGATGTTGGCGCCCTGGGCCGCCAGTGCCTTTGCGATGCCGAGCCCGATGCCGCTGGTCGAGCCAGTCACCAGAGCAGTCTTGCCTTTGAGCATGTAAGCCTCCGTCGAGAGAGATTCCACAGGAAGGAAAGGGCGGCCCGGGTGGCCCGGTCCGCCTGGTCTGGCACCGCCACGCACCGGCATGCATCGGCGCGCGGGCGCGTGCGGTGGCGCAGACAGTGTGCTGTGGCATTGTACCCGGTGCGGCGTACAATCCAGTTTTGCTCAACCACCGGCAGCGCCGCTTTTTCGCGGTCCCGGCCGGGTCCGTCAGGGAGTCCAGATGTCTGCCAGTCCGCGCCTCGGTTTTGTCCAGTGCATCAGTCCGGCGGGCCTGCACCGCATGGCCTACCACGAATGGGGGGATCCCGCGAATCCGCGCGTGCTGGTATGCGCGCACGGGCTGACGCGCACCGGCCGCGACTTCGATGCCGTCGCCAGCGCGCTGTGCGGCGACTATCGCGTGGTATGCCCCGACGTGGTCGGGCGCGGCCGCTCGGAATGGCTGGCCAATCCGGACAGCTACATCGTGCCGCAGTACGTGTCCGACATGGTCACGCTGATCGCCCGGCTCAATGTCGAGCAGGTGGACTGGTTCGGCACCTCGATGGGCGGGCTGATCGGCATGGGACTGGCGGGGCTGCCCAAGTCGCCGGTGCGCAAGCTGCTGCTGAACGACGTCGGCCCCAGGATCGCGCCGTCGGCGGTCGAGCGCATCGGTGCCTACCTGGGCCTGCCGGTACGCTTCAAGACCTTTGAGGAAGGGCTGGCATACCTGCAGACCATCAGCGCGTCGTTCGGCCGCCACACGCCGGAGCAGTGGCGCGAGCTGAACGCCGCCATCCTGAAGCCGGTGCAGGGCGGCGACGGCCTGGAATGGGGCTTGCATTACGACCCGCAACTGGCCGTGCCCTTCCGCAAGTCCACGCCGGAAGCGGTGGCGGCGGGCGAGGCCTCGCTGTGGCGCAGCTTCGAGGCCATCGAAGCCTCGGTGCTGGTGGTGCGCGGCGCGCAGTCCGACCTGCTGCTGCGCGAGACCGTCGCCGAGATGGTGGCACGCGGCAAGCATGTGAGCTCGGTGGAAGTCCCCGAAGTGGGGCATGCACCAACCTTTGTCGATCCGGCGCAGATCGCGATCGCCCGGCAGTTTTTTGTCGGGTGAGTTGGCGCGCATCGCGCGGCGGACCTGTATTTTTATCGATCAACGCATTGTCATGAGTAACCTTGAACTGAAGCGCGCCCACGTGGGCAAGCGTTTGTCCGAATATGCGGTCTACAACGGCGTGGTCTACCTGGCCGGGCAGGTGCCCGAGGTCGACCCCAAGGCCGATATCGGCGGCCAGACGCGCGAGGTGCTCGGCCATATCGACCGCCTGCTGGCCGAGGCCGGCAGCGACAAGACCCGCATCCTGTCGTGCCAGATCTTCCTCGCCAACGTCGACCTGATCGGCGAGATGAACGAGGTCTGGGACGCCTGGGTGCCGCAAGGCAACACGCCCCCGCGCGCCACGGTGGAAGCCCGCCTGGCCAATCCCGATTACCTGATCGAAGTGGTGGTGACCGCTGCGCTCAACTGATGCAGGCGTAGGGACATGGTGACGTCGACCGACCTGGCTGGCCGGATCGCAGGCATTCCGGATGCTGAACTGGTGGGCCGTGCGCTGGCGTACGTGCGCGAGCACGGCGCCGGCGTGGCGCTGCCTACGGGCGAGACGGTGCAGTCGCACGCTGAGGGGATGCTGCGCATCCTCGATGGCCTGCGCGTGGACGATGCCGCGCGCGCGGCCGCCTGCCTGTTCGGGCTGGCGGCATTCGTGCCCGACACCGAAGCCGAGATCGAGCCGCGCTTCGGCGAAGAAGTGGCGCGGCTGGTCAACGGTGTGCGGCAGCTGCTGCGCATCGGTGCCATCGCCGGCAATCGCCCCGATGTGGAAGCGGCCACGCCGTCGAAGAACGAGGCGCAGGCGCGCCACGAGCAGGTCGAGGCGCTGCGCAAAATGCTGCTCGCATTCGCGCAGGACATCCGCGTGGTGCTGGTGCGGCTGGCCTCGCGTCTGCAGACGCTGCGCTGGCTGGCCGAGACCAAGCACACGCCGACCGCCGGCGTGGCGCGCGAAACGCTCGACATCTACGCGCCGCTGGCCAACCGCCTCGGTATCTGGCAGATGAAGTGGGAGCTGGAAGACCTGGCGTTCCGCTTCGAGCAGCCCGACACCTACAAGCGCATCGCCAGGCTGCTGGACGAAAAGCGCATCGAGCGCGAAGGCTATATCGCCGGCGCCATCGCGCGGCTGCAGTCCGAGCTGACGGCCGCGGGCATCCGTGCCGAAGTGAGCGGCCGGCCCAAGCACATCTACAGCATCTGGAAGAAGATGCGCGGCAAGGAGCTGGATTTTGCCGACCTGTACGATGTGCGCGCCTTCCGCGTGATCGTCGACGATATCAAGGACTGCTATACGGTGCTGGGTATCGTCCACCATATCTGGCAGCCGATCCCGCGCGAGTTCGACGACTACATCTCGCGGCCCAAGGCCAACGGCTACAAGTCGCTGCACACGGTGGTGATCGGCGATGACGGCCGCGCCTTCGAGGTGCAGATCCGCACGCACGAGATGCACCACTTCGCCGAATACGGCGTCGCGGCCCACTGGCGCTACAAGGAAGCGGGCAGCAAGGGCTACGGTGGGCAGTTCTCCGCCAGCGAACGCTACGACGAGAAGATCGCCTGGCTGCGCCAGCTGCTGGCATGGAAGGACGATGCCGACCACAGCGTGGCGCATGACGAGTGGGAGCAGATCAAGCACGCGGCGATCGACGACCACATCTATGTGCTGACGCCGCAGGCGCGCGTGGTGGCGCTGCCGCAGGGCGCCACGCCGCTGGACTTTGCCTATTACCTGCACAGCGACCTCGGCCACCGCTGCCGCGGCGCGCGCGTGGACGGCACCATGGTGCCGCTGAATACCACGCTGAAGAACGGCCAGACCGTCGAGATCATCGCGGTCAAGCAGGGCGGGCCGTCGCGCGACTGGCTCAATGCGGAGCTTGGCTACCTGGCCAGCAGCCGTGCGCGCGCCAAGGTGCGGGCGTGGTTCAACGCGCTCGATTCGCAGGAGACCATCGCGCAGGGCCGCGCGCTGATCGACAAGACCCTGCAGCGCGAGGGCAAGACCGCGATCAAGCTGGAAGATCTGGCCGCGCGGCTGAACTTCAAGACGCCCGACGACCTGTTCGCCGCGGTGGCCAAGGACGAGTTCAGCCTGCGCCATGTCGAGCATGCGCTGCGCCACCCGGAAGGCGAAATCCAGGCACCGCTCAGCGAGGAAGACGCCGTCACCAAGAAGAGCCGCGCCACCAGCGTGGCGCGCGGCGCCAAGAGCGGCGTGCTGGTGGTGGGCGTGGATTCGCTGATGACGCAGATGTCGCGCTGCTGCAAGCCGGCGCCGCCGGACGATATCGTCGGCTTTGTCACGCGCGGACGCGGGGTGTCGATCCACCGGCGCAACTGCCATACCTTCCAGCAGCTGTCGGCGCGCGCGCCGGAGCGGGTCATCCAGACCGAGTGGGGCAAGAAGAGCCATGCCGCGGTCTATCCGGTCGACATCCATGTCGAAGCCATCGACCGGCAAGGGCTGCTGCGCGATATCTCGGAAGTGCTGTCGCGCGAGAAGATCAACGTCACCGGCGTAAAGACGTTGTCGAGCAAGGGCGTGGCACGCATGCAGTTCACCGCGGAGGTGTCGGAGGCCACGCAGTTGCAGCGCGCGCTGTCACTGATCGAAGAGGTGCAGGGGGTATTGCAGGCAAAAAGAAAGTGATGCTATACTTGCGTCTTCGCTAGGCTCGTAGCTCAGCTGGTTAGAGCACCACCTTGACATGGTGGGGGTCGTTGGTTCGAGTCCAATCGAGCCTACCAACGAATTGCAGTAACAACGAAGTGCGGCAAGTCCGATTCAACCTGAAATGGAACGGAAAGGCATCATGTTCATGACACCGCGAACTACTACCGCTGGCAAGCGACAGTAGTCGAGGTGCGCCTTCCGACCCGGTTGAAACGGGTTTGACAAAGAGAAACGCGGCCTTGGCCGCGTTTTTTTTCGCCTGTCGCCTGCCAGCAGCCTGATAAGCTGCCGCTCTCGCGCGCTTCGGCGGAGCGATGTGTGCGGCAAAAAGCAATCGAACAATCGCCGGGTCGCGCAGCCGCGGACCGGTGCCCGCAAGATGCAGTTTGATCCGCCCGGCCCATGCGCAGCGCGCCGCCGGCGGAATCCTGGAGAGTCCAAATGATCGCAATCACGCTGCCGGATGGGTCCCGCCGCGAGTTTCCGGGCCCGGTGACGGTTGCCGAAGTGGCGCAGAGCATCGGCTCCGGCCTGGCCAAGGCCGCGCTGGCCGGCAAGGTGGACGGCAAGCTGGTCGACACGAGCTACAAGATCGAAGACGACGCCCAGCTGGCCATCGTCACGGACAAGGACGCCGACGGCGTGGACGTCATCCGCCACTCCACGGCGCACTTGCTGGCCTATGCCGTCAAGGAACTGTATCCGGAAGCGCAGGTTACGATCGGGCCGGTGATCGAGAACGGCTTCTACTACGACTTCGCCTACAAGCGTCCCTTCACGCCGGAAGACCTCGCGGCCATCGAGAAGAAGATGACGGAGCTCTCCCGCAAGGACGAGAAGGTCACGCGCGAGGTGTGGAACCGCGATGAGGCGGTGGCGCTGTTCGAGTCGATGGGCGAGAAGTACAAGGCAGAGATCATCGCCTCGATCCCGGCCGACCAGGAAATCGGCCTGTACCGCGAAGGCAATTTCGTCGACCTGTGCCGCGGCCCGCACGTGCCGTCGACGGGCAAGCTCAAGGTCTTCAAGCTGATGAAGGTGGCCGGCGCCTACTGGCGCGGCGACTCCAGCAACGAGATGCTGCAGCGTGTCTACGGTACGGCCTGGGCCAAGAAAGAAGACCAGGAAGCCTACCTGCACATGCTGGAAGAGGCCGAGAAGCGCGACCACCGCAAGCTGGGCAAGACGCTCGACCTGTTCCACCTGCAGGAAGAGGCGCCCGGCATGGTGTTCTGGCACCCGAAGGGCTGGCAGGTGTGGCAGGCCGTCGAGCAATACATGCGCGGCCGCCTGGGCGACGCCGGCTATGACGAAGTACGCACGCCGCAGGTGATGGACCGTTCGCTCTGGGAAAAGTCCGGCCACTGGCAGAACTACAAAGAGAACATGTTTGTCACGGAGTCGGAAAAACACGACTACGCGATCAAGCCGATGAACTGCCCGGGCCACGTGCAGATCTTCAATCACGGCCTGCGTTCGTACCGCGACCTGCCGCTGCGCCTGGCCGAGTTCGGCGCCTGCCATCGCAACGAGCCTTCGGGCGCGCTGCATGGCCTGATGCGCGTGCGCGGCTTTGTGCAGGACGATGCCCACATCTTCTGCACGGAAGAGCAGATCGTCGCGGAAGCGAAGGCCTTCAATGAACTGGCGTTCTCGGTCTACGACGACTTCGGCTTCAAGAACGTTTCGGTGAAGCTGTCGCTGCGCCCCGACCAGCGCGCCGGCTCGGACGAGGTCTGGGACCACGCCGAGGAAGGCCTGCGCCTGGCGCTGCGCGCCTGCGGCGTGGAATGGGAGGAGCTGCCGGGCGAGGGTGCGTTCTATGGCCCGAAGGTCGAGTACCACATCAAGGACGCAATCGGCCGCTCGTGGCAATGCGGCACGTTGCAGCTCGACCTGGTGCTGCCGGAGCGCCTGGGTGCCGAGTACGTCTCCGAGGACAACTCGCGCAAGCGCCCGGTCATGCTGCATCGTGCGATCCTGGGCTCCTTCGAGCGCTTCCTGGGCATCCTGCTGGAAAACCATGCCGGCGCGCTGCCCGCCTGGCTGGCCCCGGACCAGGTCGTGGTCATGAATATTGCGGATTCGCAGGCAGAATACGCCGAAAACGTCGTGCAATTGCTGCAAAAACAAGGGTTTAGGGCCAAGGCCGATTTGCGCAACGAGAAAATTACGTATAAAATCCGCGAGCATTCCCTTCAGAAGGTTCCCTACCTGATAGTGGTGGGCGACAAGGAACGGGATGCCAATCAAGTGGCCGTGCGTGCCCGTGGCAACGTGGATCTGGGTGTGATGCCCGTCTCCGCGTTTGTTGAGCGTCTGCAACACGACGTCGCCAGCAAAGCCTGAGGGTGGTGAGCACGGCTTGTTTTTTTGTCTTCTTGAGGTAACGCAACATCGCTACGGACAAAGGTCATCGCATCAACCGGGAAATCAGCGCGCCTGAATTGCGCCTGGTAGGGGTTGATAACGAGCAGCTCGGCATCGTCAAGTTCATGGACGCTCTGCGGCTGGCTGAGGACAAGGACTTGGACCTGGTGGAGATCGCCCCCAACGCGACTCCGCCCGTCGCCCGGATCATGGATTACGGGAAGTTCAAGTACGAGGAAGCCAAGCGCGCCCACGAGGCCAAGCTGAAGCAGAAAATCATCCAGGTCAAGGAAGTCAAGTTCCGGCCGGGTACGGATGATGGCGACTACAACGTCAAGCTGCGCAACCTGAAGCGCTTCCTGGAAGATGGCGACAAGACCAAGATCACGCTGCGGTTCCGTGGTCGCGAGATGGCCCACCAGGAAATCGGCGCGCGCATGCTCGAACGCCTGAAGGCGGATCTGGAAGAGATCGGCCAGGTCGAGCAGATGCCGAAGATGGAAGGGCGCCAGATGGTGATGGTGCTCGCCCCCAAGAAGAAGAAGTAATTCTTGCGCGGTGCAGCGGCCGGGATGCCAGCGCATTCCGGCGTTGCTTCGTGCGGAAGTCGCGCGCGCCCGCAAGGGCGTCGTGCAACAACAAGTGGATGCGGGTCTTGCAAGCGTCGGCGTGAGCCGGCCACCTGCATGCATGTCATATGAGCTGGAGTTTTTCATGCCGAAGATGAAGACGAAGAAAAGCGCTTCCAAGCGCTTTACTGCCCGTCCGAACGGTTCGTTCAAGCGTGGCCAGGCCTTCAAGCGTCACATCCTGACCAAGAAGACCACCAAGAACAAGCGTCAACTGCGCGGTACTCAGGACGTCCATGAGACGAACCTGAAGTCGGTGCGCGCGATGATGCCTTACGCATAACCCCTGACGATAACGAAAGGAGAATTACATGCCTCGAGTAAAGCGTGGGGTCACTGCACGGGCCCGTCACAAGAAAGTCATCGACGCTGCCAAGGGTTACCGCGGCCGTCGCAATAATGTCTATCGCATCGCCAAGCAGGCGGTCATGCGTGCTGGCCAGTACGCGTACCGCGATCGCCGCAACAAGAAGCGCGTGTTCCGCGCCCTGTGGATTGCGCGTATCAATGCCGCGACGCGTGAGCATGGCATGACCTACAGCGTGTTCATGAACGGTCTGAAGAAGGCCTCGATTGAACTGGACCGCAAGGTGCTGTCGGACATGGCTATTCACGACAAGCCTGCCTTTGCCGCCATCGTCAACCAGGTGAAAGCCACCGTTGCCTGATGCCGGCTGCGGCGGCGCGTAAGCGCCGCCGGGCAAGCACCGACCGCAAGGTCGACCGCCGACCGCAAGGTCCGCTGAAACGGGGCTCCTCACCGAGCCCCGTTTTTATTTGCAGTTCCGGATCCCGTCTTGCGTTTGTTATCGAGACGGCATCCGGAAACGCATACCGCACGCAGTGCCAACCCACGTCGCGCCGGCTTTGTTTTTTGACATTGTTCCGCCGACGTCAGAACACTCCACGACCGCCGCCATGTCTCAGGATCTGGACCAAATCGTCGCTGACGCCCAGGCCGCTTTCGCCGCCGCCAATGACAACGCCACGCTGGAAAACGAAAAGGCCCGCTTCCTGGGCAAGACCGGCGCGCTGACCGAACTGCTCAAGGGCCTCGGCAAGCTCGACCCGGAGACCCGCAAGAGCGAGGGCGCGCGCATCAACCAGGTCAAGCAGCAGGTGGAAGCCGCGCTGCAGGCGCGACGCCAGGCGCTGGCCGACGCGCTGATGAACGCGCGCCTGGCCGCCGAAGCCATCGACGTCACGCTGCCGGGCCGCGCGGTCGCCCGCGGCAGCCTGCATCCGGTGATGCGCACGTGGGAGCGTGTCGAGCAGATCTTCGGCTCGATCGGCTTCGACGTGGCCGACGGCCCCGAGATCGAAACCGACTGGATGAACTTCACTGCGCTGAACAACCCGGACAACCATCCGGCGCGTTCGATGCAGGACACCTTCTACGTCGATGGCCGCGACAGCGACGACAAGCTCCTGCTGCTGCGCACGCACACCAGCCCGATGCAGGTGCGCTACGCCAAGATGCACGTGGAGAAGTACGCGGGCAAGGCGATGCCGCCGATCAAGGTGATCTGCCCGGGCCGTACCTACCGCGTCGACAGCGATGCCACGCACTCGCCGATGTTCAACCAGGTCGAAGGCCTGTGGATCGGCGAGGACGTCAGCTTTGCCGACCTGAAGGGCGTGTAC
Source organism: Cupriavidus sp. L7L (assembly GCF_004353535.1). NCBI lineage: Bacteria > Pseudomonadati > Pseudomonadota > Betaproteobacteria > Burkholderiales > Burkholderiaceae > Cupriavidus > Cupriavidus sp. L7L. The sequence goes on along the minus strand of NZ_SMNY01000040.1, from coordinate 34,777 downwards.
ACCGATTTCCTGCGCAAGTTCTTCGAGCGCGATGACATCCAGGTGCGCTTCCGCCCGTCGTACTTCCCGTTCACCGAGCCGTCGGCGGAAATCGACATGGCCTTTGGCAATGGGAAATGGCTGGAAATATCCGGTTCGGGCCAGGTGCACCCGAACGTGCTGCGCAACATGGGCCTCGATCCCGAGCGCTATATCGGTTTCGCGTTCGGCTCCGGCCTCGAGCGCCTGACCATGCTGCGCTACGGCATCAACGACCTGCGCCTGTTCTTCGAGGGCGACGTGCGCTTCCTGCGCCAGTTCGCTTGACGCGGGACTGATTCAGCCGCCGCATCACTCGTCACCGACTACACAGAATACTTACCGGATCAGAAGCGCCATGCAATTCTCGGAATCCTGGCTTCGCACCTTCGCCAACCCTGAAAAGATCTCCACCGACGCGCTGTCGCACAGCCTGACTATGGCCGGGCTGGAAGTGGAAGAGGTGGGCCCGGTCGCGCCGCCGTTCGACAAGGTGGTGGTCGCGCACGTGCTGTCGACCGAGCGCCATCCCAATGCCGACCGCCTCAACGTGTGCCAGGTCGATGCCGGCACCGGCGAGACCCTGCAGATCGTCTGCGGTGCGCCCAACGTCAAGCCCGGCATCAAGGTGCCGTGCGCACTGGTCGGCGCGGTGCTGCCGCCGGCAGAGGACGGCGGCCAGCCGTTCGAGATCAAGGTCGGCAAGCTGCGTGGCGTGGAGAGCTACGGCATGCTGTGCTCGGCGCGCGAACTGAAGCTGTCCGAGGAGCACGGCGGCCTGCTGGTGCTGCCGGAAGACGCGCCGGTCGGCCAGAACATCCGCGAGTACCTGGACCTGGATGACCAGGTCTTCGTCATCAAGCTGACGCCCAACAAGGCGGACTGCCTGTCGATCCACGGCGTCGCGCGCGAAGTGTCGGCGCTGACCGGTGCCGCGCTGAACCTGCCCGACATGAAGCCGGTGCCGGTGACGATCCAGGACAAGCTGCCGGTCAAGGTGTCGGCGCCCGACCTGTGCGGCCGTTTCTCCGGCCGCGTCATCCGCGGCGTCAATGCGCGTGCCGTCACGCCGCTGTGGATGGTGCAGCGCCTGGAGCGCTCGGGCCAGCGCAGCGTGTCCGCGCTGGTCGATATCTCGAACTACGTGATGCTGGAGCTGGGCCGTCCGTCGCACGTGTTCGACCTGCACAAGATCCACGGTGGCCTGGACGTGCGCTGGGGCCGCAAGGGCGAGCAGATCAAGCTGCTGAACGGCAACACCATCGAGGTCGACGAACAGGTCGGCGTGATCGCCGACGAGAAGGAGATCGAGAGCCTGGCCGGCATCATGGGCGGCGACAGCACCGCCGTCACGCTGGACACCACCGACATCTACCTCGAAGCCGCATTCTGGTGGCCGGCCGCGATCCAGGGCCGCAGCCGCCGCTACAACTTCTCGACCGACGCGGGCCATCGCTTCGAGCGCGGCGTGGACTACGCCACCACGGTCGAGCATATCGAGCGCATCACCGCGCTGATCCTGGAGATCTGCGGCGGCCAGGCCGGCCCGGTGGACGACCACGTGGTCAACCTGCCCGTGCGCAAGCCGGTCAGCCTGCGCGTGGCGCGCGCCGAGCGCGTGCTCGGCATCGAGCTGTCGCCGGCCGCCATCGCCGATGTGTTCCAGCGCCTGCAGCTGCCGTTCACGCGCGTGCAAGGCGCCGAAGGCGACGTGTTCGAGGTCACGCCGCCGAGCTACCGCTTCGACATCGAGATCGAGGAGGACCTGATCGAGGAAGTCGCGCGTATCTACGGCTTCGAGCGCATCGCGGCGCGTCCGCCGATCGCCGAAAGCGAAATGCGCCCGACCAACGAAGCCCGCCGCTCGACGCATGTGGTGCGCCACGCGCTGGCTGCGCGCGACTACCAGGAAGTCATCAACTTCGCCTTCGTCGAAGAGAAATGGGAACGCGACTTCGCCGCCAACGACAAGCCGATCCGCCTGCTCAACCCGATCGCCAGCCAGCTGGCCGTGATGCGTTCGTCGCTGGTCGGCGGCCTGGTCGACAAGGTGCGCTACAACCTGAACCGCAAGGCCGCGCGCGTGCGCATGTTCGAGGTGGGCCGTGTGTTCCATCGCGACGAGAACGTGCAGGACGGCGGCCTGACGGTGGCCGGCTACCACCAGCCGATGATGGCTGCGGGCATCGCCTACGGCCCGGCGTTTGAGGAGCAGTGGGGCATCGCCACGCGCAACGTCGACTTCTTCGACGTCAAGGGCGATGTCGAGGCGCTGTTCCATCCGCGCGTGCCGCGCTTCGAGCCGGTGTCGCACCCGGCGCTGCATCCCGGCCGCGCCGCGCGCGTGCTGGTCGATGGCAAGCCGGTTGGCGTGGTCGGTGAACTGCATCCGCGCTGGTTGCAGGAATACGAGCTGCAGCACGCGCCGGTGCTGTTCGAACTGGAGCTCGACGCGCTGCGCGAGACCGGCCTGCCCACGTACACCGAAATCTCCAAGTTCCCGGCCGCCGTGCGCGACCTGGCCGTGGTGGTGAAGCAATCGGTACGCGTGCAGGACATGCTCGACACCATGCGCGCGGCGCTGGAAAAGCAGGGCTATGGCCGCTTCTGCCAGAGCCTCGCGCTGTTCGACGAGTTCCGTCCCAAGGCCGCTTCGGCCGCCATCGGCGCGGACGAGAAAAGCCTTGCGTTCCGGGTGACCTTGCAAGATACTGGGTCGACCCTCCAGGACGAAACCGTCGACAGCGCAGTGCGCTCCATGGTCGACGCGCTGACAGAGGCCTTCCAGGCCCGGCTGCGTGGCTAGACTGACGCTACTAGCGACGGCTTACGATAAACAAGGGCGCCCGGGCCTTGCCCCGGGCGGATCGCCAGACAGACACTAGAGCGATCGACATGAATGATCGAGACGCGAATTCCATGACCGCTGCAGCACTGGGTGACATGAGCGACCGGCAGGCTTCCACCCTTGACGACGCGACGCCGGATACCCGCGCGCCCGAAGTTCCCACGCTGACCAAGGCCGAACTTGCCGAGATGCTGTTCGACCAGGTCGGCCTGAACAAGCGCGAATCGAAGGACATGGTCGAAGCTTTCTTCGACGTCATCCGCGAAGCGCTGGAGCAGGGCGACAGCGTCAAGCTGTCCGGCTTCGGCAATTTCCAGTTGCGTGACAAGCCGCAGCGTCCCGGCCGCAATCCCAAGACCGGTGAAGTGATTCCGATCACCGCGCGCCGGGTCGTGACGTTCCACGCCAGCCAGAAGCTCAAGGGCCTGGTGGAAGAGCGCGCGGACATCGCCGGCTGACGCTTCGCCACGTCACCGCATCACCCGAAAGGCGGATTGCCTCCGCAGGCCTGCATCGGTATCCTTCTGGGCGCGCAAAACCCTGCGCGCCAACCTCATGGCCGGCATGGCCTGACGCTCGTCTACACACTGCATGTCGGACAAATCCAGCGAACGCATCGCGTTGCCGCCGATCCCGGCCAAGCGCTACTTCACCATCGGTGAGGTGAGCGAGCTTTGCGCCGTCAAGCCGCATGTCCTGCGCTACTGGGAGCAGGAGTTCACGCAGCTCAAGCCGGTCAAGCGCCGTGGCAACCGCCGCTACTACCAGCACCATGAGGTGCTGCTGATCCGGCGCATCCGCGAGCTGCTGTACGAGCAAGGCTTCACCATCAACGGCGCGCGCAACCGGCTCGACGAAGGCCGTCATCACACTGCCGCCGCGGCGGAACCCGCTGACGAACGCCGCGAGGAAAGCCCGGCAGCCTTGTCGATCGATGTAGCCGGTCTGCGCAACGAACTGGTCGAGGTGCAGCACCTGCTCGCGCAGCTGCGCGAGATCGCGAAGCCCGGATAATTTGTGCTTCCGGAGCTAGTCATACGGGAAATGCTTCTGATATAATCTTTTTCTTTCGGGGCGTAGCGCAGCCTGGTAGCGTACCTGCATGGGGTGCAGGTGGTCGGAGGTTCAAATCCTCTCGCCCCGACCAGGACAAGAAACCCGCTTGGTGAAAGCCAAGCGGGTTTTTTCTTGGCGCGCCATTGCCCGCAATGGGCGATTTCGTTTGCCATGGCTTGCATCGCATCGCCGTGCGTCCACATCGGGGCGCACGGATGTGACGAGGCGTAACGCTTTGACACAGCCGCTGGCAGCGGCTGTTGTTATGCTCGGTCATCCCCTGCGCAGGTCGTTCCCATGGTACGCAAACACCTTACCCCTATCGTCATCTTCTCCTGCCTGATTGGCTCACCGGTTTCCCATGCCGGCGGCGAGTACAAGGAGAAATTCCGCAGCGGCCCCTGCAAGATCGAGCGCGAGGTCAAGCGGGATGGCGAATACAAGGAAGAGCGCAAGTGCAAGGGCGGTCCGCGCGGCTATGAGCACAAGGAAAAGTATCGCGACGGTCCGTGCCTGATCGAGCGTAAATGGGATGAGGACGGAGAGTATGAAGAGAAGGTTGAATGCAAGCGTTCATGAACGCGACCTTCGCCGCAACCGTTTCCGCATTACGCCTGTAGTGAATGTTCTGGCTGCGGCCATGGCATGACCGGACGATGGCGTCCTTCCTGCTTTAGTCCTGTTTTTAGTCCCGTTTTTAGTCCTGATTACGACGGAGGACGGATCGCGTCTTCTTGCGACGCAAACCGCTGGCGCCCGCCGGTGCCGCCTTCCGATTCGCTTGCTCACTCGGGCTCGGCGCGGTATGCGGACCAGTAGTAATGCGTGTACCGGCCATGGCGTGCCTGCTTCCTTTCGATAAACAGCCGCACGGTGCCGGCGTGGCCGGCTTCGAGCAGCACTTCGCGGTGGGCGGGACCGTCGCGCGTGGCGGGGCCAAGCGTACCCAGCGCGGCGGCAATGTAGTGGCCGGGGATGCGGCCCAGGATGCCGTTGGCCCCGGGGACGGGATAGCTGTCGGGTGCCGCTGCCGGCACGTGGCAGCGGGACGCGCGCTTGTTGTTGCCCATCGGTCAGGGCCTGCCAGGACTGATGCTGACGCCGTCCCGGGTCAGGTCCAGCAGCGGCAGGTGGCCGTAGGCGCGCAGCCGGCGGATATCCTCGCGCGCCGAGGCCGGCAGGCCGGGGCGGCAGGTCAGCGCGCGTGAGCTGATCTGGAAAATGCCGCAGCTGGGGCAGGTGTAGCGGTAGCTGCGCGGCGCGGCACGCAGGCGCTCGGCAGCGGCGCCGCAGACGGGGCAGTTGGCGGGTTCGGGTGACATAGGGCGCACAGAAGAAGTACTGTATGGATATACAGTATAGCGCTCTGTGCGGACTGTCGGAGGAAAAAGCGGTGGGCTACCCGGGTTCTTTGCCGATGGGCGCGCGCGGTGACGGCGTAGACTGGCGCCGCAGTGCTGACGGCCCGCCCGCACTCCGCCGCGGTGGGCTGTTTTTTTGCCGCGCGCTATCGCGAGAGCCGGCGCAGCAGGGCGTCATGCCCGCTTGCCAGGCCCGCAAGCGCGGCTGCATCGGCCAGTTCGAACTCGCTGAACTGGAAGGCCGGCGCCACGGTGCAACCGACCAGCGCAAAGTCGACGCTGTCGCCAAGGTCCACGCGTTCCGCGGCGAACCATCGGCCCGCGGGCACCATCGCCTGGAAGGACGCACCGTCGTGGCGCAACGGATCGCCGAGACGCTGCGTGACGATGCCGCCGTCGGCGATGCTGTGCACGTCTACCGGCGACCCGGCGTGGAAATGCCACAACTCGTCGGAACAGATGCGGTGCCATGCGGAAAATTCGTTGCCGCACAGCATGTAGTAGATCGCGGTGCTGGCTTCGCGCGTACGCTGGTCGGCGCACACGACGCGTTTTTCGCTGCGGTAGGTTTCGCGGTAGAAGCCGCCTTCCGGGTGCGGCTTCAGTTCAAGCGTGCGGATCAGTTCGTTGGCGGCAAGGCTGCGGTCTGGCATGTCGGTGTCGGCAGGGCATGGCGGGCGGAAGCGATAGCTTAAAGCAGGGCGAAGCGTGCCTGCGCGGGGCCGACCAGCGCAGGGCGGCTGACCGGATAGCGGTGATGCGTGCCGTGCGCTTCGAACGAGAGAAAATCGGGCGTCCAGCGCAGCGACCACAGCAGGTTGGGCTCGATGCCGTGGACGATGATGGCGCCGGCGTCAATGCTGATGCTGCCGCAGGGCAGGCGCAGGGATTCGGCATCGTCGCCGAAGTAAAAGGCCTCGAGCAGGATGGAATCGGACTGGTACAGGGGCATTATGGCAAGGACCATGCGGCAGCGCGGCCAGATGCAGGACGCCTGCTGATTACTGTATGAATATACAGTATAGTCGCCGCCCGCGGTCTGGTCACGTTCCGAATTCTTATTTCAGCGCACCGCGCGCCGCCAATGGCCTTCTTCCGGATTGGTATAACCTTCTGAAAGCAATACCGCGCACGCTGCCGGCGGTCTTGCGCGGGTGACAGGATGACCGGCAGGAGGCCGCTGACAGGGAATGCCGATGGCGCAGTGTAAAAGCAGGGCTTGCTGGTTTGGCCTGGGCGTGGCCATCGGTGCGGCGTTGGGCGGTGCCTGCGCGGCGTTGCTGCGGGCAAGTCCGGCGCGAGGCAGGCCGGAGCCGCGTGTGGACGCGCCGGTGGTGCCATCCAATGCCACCGCCGATCGCGCGCTGACCGATGACGCGACCGACGTGGTCGAGTATCGCGGCTTTGTCATCCACGTGTTCTGCCACGCGCTGGGGCCGGGACGTTTCAAGGCGTTGTGCGATATTTGGGAGTCCGGCGCCGTCGTGCTGGAAGGCGGGGCGCCGCCGACCACGCACGCCACGCCGGAGGATGCCCGCGCCGCGGCGATTTCATGGGCGCGGCAGTGGGTGCAACGCAATGGTTGAGCGGGCCGCTATTGGGCCCTTAATTTTCAATTTTCAGGAGAGTTCATGTTTGTTTGTGGGAACCAGGCTTGCGGCGCGCGCTGGGAGCCGGACGAGGTGCAGATCCGCAACGAAGGGCAGGGGCCGGTATTCCGCTGCCCGCAATGCGGCGCCCGCAACTATGTCGAAGCCCGCACCGCGCGTGACGGCACCACGGTCTATCGGCAGGTAGCCGCGAAGCCGGCAGCGCGCTAGCTGTATCGGCGCGGCGAGCCTGTGCAGAACCCCACGCATGTGGGGTCAAATTCACATGGCTGCCGACTTAAGCTCCATTGGGCGAGACCGTTAAACACAAAATGGACTTTGCCGACTTCCCTCAAGATTCCGCTTCCAATGCTGAACGCATGGGCTGGGCGAACGCTTCCCCGGAAGTCATCGCCAAGGTATTGAATTCGGCGCTGGCGGCGCAGGACCTGTCCGGGTTTGCTGCGCTGCTGTCGGATATTGCGCGCGACCGCGGCCTGAAGGGGCAGCGCGCCGCGCACCAGTCGATCTACGACATGCCTTACGCCAGCCTGCTGCCCCGGCAGAAGCACCTGTTGTCAGATGCCTTCGAGCTGCTGGTGCTGCTCGGGCTGGAGCTGCGCGCCCGCCGGGACGATGACGGTCTCGACACCGACCTCGACGGCGATGACGACAGCGGCGACGAAGGCAGCGCGGACGAATAAGCGCGCCTCGCCCGCGCCACGCATGGCGCGCTAGCCGCGCTCGAGCATCCCGATCTCGCGCACCGCGACCGACAGCATCGACAGTCCCGCCGCACCCGATGCGCGCTGGTCGGCCAGCATGCGCGTAAAGCGTTCCAGCGCGCCATGGCGGCTGGCACGCCAGGCATCGATCATCGCTTCCGGCGATTCCAGTTCTCCCTGCTGCGACAGCACGCTGACCGTCAGCGCACGCTTGAGCCGTCCCAGGTCTTCGAGCGTGGTGGTGCGCGCCAGCAGGTCCCAGTGCGTGTCAGAAGGCAGCGCCAGCGCACGCTCGCGCAGCCAGCTGAAGCTCAGGTGGCTGTCCAGCGCGAAATACACGCCCGCAACCAGGTCGAGGCTGCGCTCGCACGCGTTGGCCACTTCGGCGATATCCAACGCCGCCGCCGAGATCTCGCTGCCGGCAACGCGCAAGGCGAGCGCCTCGTCGACACCTGCATCGGAAAAGGTCCTGGCATGCTCCGCCAGCGCCGCCGCATCGGCGGGCGGCAGCAGCTGGGGCAACTGCGGCACCAGCCACTGCGCCGCCTGCGTAAAGCGCGCCAGCTCGGCGCTGGCCTGGCCGCCGCTGCGTAGATAGCGGATAAACCACAGGCAGGCCCGCTCCAGCAGCACCGCCACCTGGCCGAACATGCGTGCCTGCTCGGCATCGGGCACGCGGTTGTCCAGCGCATCGATCTCCTGCCACAGCGCGGTCAGCCCGAACACGTCGCGCGCAATCAGGCAGGCGCGCACGATGTCGGCGGGGCGCGCGTCGGTTTCTTCCATGATCCGGTGCACGAAGGTAGCGCCGATGCGGTTGACCAGCATGTTGGTCAGGTGCGTCGACAGGATCTCGCGCCGCAGCGGGTGGCGATGCATGGTATCGCCATGGCGCTGGCGCAGCGGCACCGGGAAGTAATCGGCCAGCAGGCCGCCGACCAGCGGGTCTTCGGGCACGTCGGAATCGAGCAGCGCGTCGTACAGCCACATCTTGCTGTAGGCCAGCAGCACCGCGCGCTCGGGCGACGTGAGCCCTTCGCCCGCCAGCTTGCGCTCGGCGATGTCTTCGTCCGAAGGCAGGAATTCCAGCGCCCGGTTCAGCCGGCCGGCGCGCTCCAGCCAGCGCACCAGCCGCGCCTCGCCGTCGAGCAGCGCCGTGGCGTGGCGCCCGGCCACCGACAGCGCCTGGGTCTGGTAGTAGTTGTCCTGCAGCACCAGCAGGCCGACCTCGTCGGTCATCTCGGCGAGCAGCTTGTTGCGCTGCTTCTCGGTCATCTCGCCGTCGGCCATCACCAGGCCCAGCAGGATCTTGATATTGACCTCATGGTCGGAGCAGTCCACGCCGGCGGAGTTGTCGATGGCATCGGTGTTGATGCGGCCGCCCTTGCGCGCGAACTCGATGCGGCCCAGCTGGGTGAAACCCAGGTTGCCGCCTTCGCCGACCACCTTGCAGCGCAGTTCATTGCCATTGACGCGCACTGCGTCGTTGGTACGGTCGCCGGCCTGCAGATGCGTTTCCTGGCTCGACTTGACGTAAGTGCCAATGCCGCCGTTGTAGAGCAGGTCGACCGGCGCCATCAGGATGGCGTGGATCAGCTCGGCCGGCGACAGCGCGCTGGCCGTGACGCCGAGCACCGCCTGCACCTGCGGCGTCAGCGCGATGGTCTTGGCGGTGCGCGGGAAGATGCCGCCGCCGGCGGAGATCAGCGTGGCGTCGTAGTCGGCCCAGCTCGAGCGCGGCAGACTGAACAGCCGCGTGCGTTCCTCCAGCGTGCGCGCGGGATCCGGGTCGGGGTCAAGGAAGATGTGACGGTGGTCGAAGGCGGCTACCAGCTTGATATGCGGCGACAGCAGCATGCCGTTGCCGAACACGTCGCCCGACATGTCGCCGACGCCGGCGACGGTGAAGTCGGTGGTCTGGATATCGACGCCCATCTCGCGGAAATGCCGCTTGACCGATTCCCACGCTCCGCGCGCGGTGATGCCCATCTTCTTGTGGTCGTAACCGACCGAGCCGCCGGAGGCAAAGGCATCGTCGAGCCAGAAGCCATACTCGGCGGAAATCGCATTGGCGAAGTCGGAGAACGTGGCGGTGCCCTTGTCGGCCGCCACCACCAGGTAGGGATCGTTGTCGTCGTGCCGCACCACGTCGGGCGGCGGCACCAGCTGCCCGCCGACAAGGTTGTCGGTCAGGTCCAGCAGCCCGCGCAGGAAAGTCTGGTAGCAGGCGATGCCTTCCTGCAGGAAGGCATCGCGGTCGGTCGGCGGCGGCGGGCGCTTGACCACGAAGCCGCCCTTGGAGCCCACCGGCACGATCACCGTGTTCTTCACCATCTGCGCCTTCATCAGCCCCAGCACCTCGGTGCGGAAGTCTTCGCGGCGGTCGGACCAGCGCAGCCCGCCGCGCGCCACGCGGCCGCCGCGCAGGTGCACACCCTCGACCCGCGGCGAATAGACCCAGATCTCGAACATCGGCCGCGGCTCGGGCAGCCCCGGCACCAGCGCCGGGTTGAACTTGAACGACACGTAGGGACGCGGCTGGCCGTCGTCGCTGCGGTGGAAGTAGTTGGTGCGCACCGTGGCCTGGATCACGCCCAGGAAGAGCCGCAGGATGCGGTCCTCGTCGAGGTTGGGCACCTTGTCGAGCGCGGCCTCGATCTCGGCCAGCAGCTTGTCGCAGCGTGCCTGGCGCGCGGTATCGGCAGCCACCTGGCTCACGGTGTCGAAGCGCGCGATGAACAGCGCGACCAGCATCGCCGCGATGCCCGCATTGCCGGTCAGCGCGCGTTCGATATAGGCATCGCTGAAGGTCGAGCCCACCTGGCGCAAATAGCGTGCATAGGCGCGCAGGATGGTGACGTCGCGCGCGGCCATCTCGGCGCGCAGCACCAGCCGGTTGAGGTCGTCGTTCTCGATCTCGCCATGCCAGGCGCGCGCAAAGGCGTCTTCGAACAGCGCCTTGACGCGCGCGATATCGAAGTCCGCCGCGCCGCCGCTGTCGGCGATCTCCAGCCCGAAATCATGCACCCACACCGGCGCGCCGCTGTCGGGCTCGATCAGGTAGGGGCGCTCTTCGTCCACCCGCACGCCCAGGTGTTCGAGCATGGGCAGGCTGTGCGACAGCGCGATCGGCTCGCCGGCGCGGTAGACCTTGAAGCGGAACGCGCCCGGCGCGGCCTCGATCGGCCGGTACAGGTTCATGGCCATGCCGCGCGCGCTGTGGTGGGCGCGCAGCGCGTGCTCCATCAGCTCGATGTCGCGCACCGCGGTCCGGGCGGGGTAGTCTTCGCGGTAGCCCGCGGGGAACGAGCCGCCGTAGCGCTGCAGCAGCCGGTTGCCTTGTTCTTCGCCGTGGCTCTCGTGCAGCGCTTCGGCAAGGTCGTCCTGCCAGCGGCGGCTGGCATGGACGATGCGCTGTTCCAGTTCGGCGGTATCGACATGCGGCATCGTGCCCGGCTCGCCGCGCACGGTCAGCTGGATGCGTGCCAGCGGCGATTCCGACAGCAGCGGCGTGAATTCGCAACTGGTGCCGTGGAAGGCCGCGGTCAGCAGCTTCTGGATCTTCTGGCGCAGGTCGGTGTTGTACTTGTCGCGCGGCACGAACACCAGGCACGAGACAAAGCGGTCGAAACGGTCGCGCCGCACGAACAGCCGCGTGCGCTGGTGCTCCTGCAGCCGCAGGATGCCGGTGGTAATGCTGAACAGTTCGTCTTCGCTCGCCTGGAACAGTTCGTCGCGCGGATATTGCTCGAGGATCGTGACCAGCGACTTGTACAGGTGACCCTTGGTGAGGAAGCCGGCGCGCGCCAGGATATTGGCGCACTTGCGCCGCACCAGCGGGATCTCGGCGATCGGCGCCGTGTACGCGGTCGAGGTGTACAGGCCCACGAAGCGGCGCTCGCCAAATAGCTGGCCCTGTGCATCCAGCAGCTTGACACCGATATAGTCGAGATAGCCCGGCCGGTGCACGCTGGCGCGCGAGTTGGCCTTGGTGACGAAGATCGGCGAGGGGCCTTCGATGATGGCGGTGGCCGCGGCGGGCAGTGGCGTCAGGTCATCGGCGTCCGGCTCGCGCAGGCTCTCGCGCAGGATGCCCGCGCCCGAGCCCGGTACGCCGCGCAGGAAATAGCGCCCTTCCTGCGCCACCAGCTGGTAGTCGCGCTGGCCGAGGAAGGTGAAATGGTCGTCCATCATCCATTCCAGGAAGGCGCGGGCCTCGGTGCTGTCAGGGGAGGCGGCGTCAGGCGCCTGCGCCAGTGCGGCGATGGTGGCCTGGGTGATGTCGCACATCGCCGGCCAGTCTTCGACCGCGGCGCGCACGTCGCCCAGCACGCGCGCGATGCCGCTGCGCAGCGCTTCCAGCCGCGCGGCCTCGCCGCTGCGGTCGACCTCGAAGTGGATGAAGGATTCCAGGCGCGAATTGTCGCCGGGCTCGCCGGCGCCGCCCAGTGCGATGCGCTCGATCCCGCCGGCGGCGCTGCGCCAGACGCGGAACACCGGGTGGATGGCCGAATGCAACGCCAGTCCTTGCCGGTTGATCTCCATGGTCACTGAGTCGACCAGGAAGGGCATGTCGTCGTTGACGATCTCGACCACGGTATGGTCGGAGTGCCAGCCATGCTCTTCCAGCGTGGGGTTGTAGATGCGGATGCGCGCGCTGCCGGGGACGAACTTCTGCGCGGTCTGCCAGTGCGCCATCACGGCGCCATACAGGTCGGCGACTTCGCAGTGCAGCAGGTCGTCGAGGTCAGCCTGGTCGTAGTAGTGCCGCAGGAAGGGCTCGGCGGCGCTGAAGGTGGCCGCCGGCAGCCGCTCCCGCGCAAAGGCAAGCAGTTCGTCCAGCAGGTGCGCGACTTTGTCTTCGTTCTCCTGCGGCATGATCTCTCCTCGCGGTATCGATAGACGACGCGGCTCGCGCGGCCCGCGCGGCAATTCGCCGCCCGGTCGGGCATGTGCCGGGGCATGCTCATACTTTAGGAAAAATCAGCGCACCTGGCGGGATAAAGTCGCGAAGAAAGCGAACGATCCGGACAGTGCGGCCGGCCCGCCTGCAGAAGGGGCGGCAACCGGCCTGGCTACGCGCCTCAGAAGCGCGCGCTGGCGAGGGTGGGACAAGAGGCCGGGCGATGCGCGACCGGGGGCAGTCCCGTGCAGGAGGCGCAGGGCGCCGGCGCGCCGCCCTGCGGGGCAATCCCGCCGGCAGTAGCGCCGGTACCGCCTGCACTCGCCAGCTTGTCCTGGCGAGCGGCTTCGCCGCCCACCCGGATCTGGCGCATGGTGTGGTCGTTCAGCCGGAGCTTCATCCGTTCCAGCAGGCTGCCCAGCGCCACGCGCTCCTGGGGGTTGAACGGTGCCACCGACACGCTGTGCAGCGCGCTGAGCGCCTGCGAAACGCGTTCGAGGCGGCTCGCGGCGGTGTCGGCGATGCAGGGCGTGGTGGCTTCGGCATGCTCGATCCAGCCGTCGCGACGCAGTTCATGCAGCAGCAGTTCGGACTGCGGAACGTCGATCGGCATGGCGCCCGGCAACGGGGCGCCGCGTACGAAGTCGCCGCGCTTGATCGCGCGCAGCAACAGCCATTTGGCGTAAGTCAGGCCAGAGGCGGAGAGGGTCTGTTCCAGGGCGTCTTGCCAGGCGGTGACGGCGTCGACCAGTGCAAGGACGACCGGCTCGTTGGGTTCGAGAGGTCTGGGCTGCATGAATGGCGTCTCCTGATTTTAAATTGCCGCCACTACGATGCTGCGGGCACCCGTCACGCTGGTGCAACGGGTTGATGGGCCGAGCATGGCCGGCCCGGGCGGCACGGTTGCTGGACCTCTCTGGCGGGCCCCTTCAACCGATAGGGCGAGACAGTACCAGAAACTTTTGCCATTTTTGTGACATTGCGGGTATGCCCTGAGACTCTGGCTGCAGTTAGTGGAGCGAAGGTCGCTGGCACTGCCGCCGCCTATGAGGAAAGCGACTGCTGCCCATGACTTTAAATCACAGCCGGAATGGGGGCGGCTGGCTACACTGCGAGCCGGAGACCCCACAACGCCAGCCTTCGGCAAACAAGGCGCGGGGCGAGCGGCATGGGCAAGGGCCTGCGCCGCCAGACCGGAGATATGGATGTACAAGGAACGCATTCGCCTGGCCAGGCTGCATGACAAGGTAGTCTCGGCCGACGAAGCCGCCGCGCTGATCCGCGACGGCATGACCGTAGGCATGAGCGGTTTCACCCGCGCGGGCGACTGCAAGGAAGTCCCGTTCGCGCTGGCGCGGCGTGCGGCGACCGAGCCACTGCGCATTACCCTGATGACCGGCGCCTCGCTCGGCAACGACATCGACCGCGTGCTGGCCGAGGCCGACGTGATCGCGCGCCGGCTGCCGTTCCAGTCCGATGCCACGCTGCGCCGCAAGATCAACGCCGGCGAAGTGATGTTCATCGACCAGCACCTGTCCGAAACCGTCGAGCAGCTGCGTTCCGGCCAGATCGCGCCGGTGGACGTGGCGGTGGTCGAGGCTGTCGCGATCACCGAGCAGGGCGGCATCATCCCCAGCACCTCGGTGGGCAATTCGGCCAGCTTTGCCATGCTGGCGCGCAAGGTGATTGTCGAAATCAACATGAACATGCCGCTGGAGCTGGAGGGGCTGCACGACATCTATTTCCCGGTCCACCGCCCGTACCGGCAGCCGATCCCGCTGATCGCGCCGGAACAGCGCATCGGACTGCCGTATATCCCGATCGATCCGGCAAAGATTGCCGCCATCGTCATCACCGCCAAGGACGACAGCCCCTCCAATGCGCTGCCTCCGGACGACGAGACGCGCAGCATCGCCGGCCACCTCAATGACTTCCTGCTGCGCGAAGTGCGCGCGGGCAAGCTGTCGCCGTCGCTGCAGCCGCTGCAGGCCGGCATCGGCACCATTGCCAACGCCGTGCTGCACGGGCTGGTCGACTCGCCGTTCCGCGACCTGAAGATGTATTCCGAGGTGCTGCAGGACAGCACCATCGAGTTGCTCGATGCGGGCCGGCTGTCGTTCGCCTCGGCATCGTCGGTGACGCTGACGCGCGAGGTCTACCAGCGCTTTCTGTCGAACCTGGACCGCTACCGCTCGCGGCTGCTGCTGCGCCCGCAGGAGATCAGCAACCATCCAGAGATCCTGCGCCGGCTGGGGCTGATCACCATCAACACCGCGCTGGAGTGCGACATCTACGGCAACGTCAATTCCACGCACGTGGGCGGCACGCACATGATGAACGGCATCGGTGGCTCCGGCGACTTTGCGCGCAATGCGCACCTGTCGGTGTTCGTGACCAAGTCGGTGGCCAAGGGCGGCGATGTCTCCAGCATCGTGCCGATGGTGGCGCACGTGGACCACACCGAGCACGACGTCGACATCATCGTCACCGAGCATGGCCTGGCCGACCTGCGCGGCCTGGCGCCGCGCGAGCGCGCGCACACCGTCATCGCCAATTGCGCCGACCCGCAATACCGCGAATTGCTGGGCGATTATTTCCGCCGCGCCAGCGCCCACGGTGGCCACACGCCGCACTTGCTGGAAGAGGCGCTGTCCTGGCACGTCGGCTTCCGCGATCGCGGCACGATGCAGCCCCCACAGCCGGCGCAGGCGCTGGCTGCCTGAAACGCGTACGCAACAATGCAAACAGCCCGCCGAAGCGGGCTGTCTTGCCTGGGCAGTGCGGGCTTATTGGGCCTTGTCGCCCTGGCTGGCGGGCGCCTTGGCGCCATCGGTGTACGGATCGTACTTGCCGGTCTTGGCACCGTCGGTGTACGGATCAGGCTTGCCAGCCTTGGCACCGTCGGTGTACGGATCGTACTTGCCGGCCTTGGCGCCGTCGGTGTTCGGGTCGAACTTCTTGCCCGAGTTGGTCAGGTCGGAGCGCGTCGACTGCTTGGCGCCATCGGTGTAGGGATCGAACTTGCCCGACTTCGCCGGGTTCTGGTTCGGGCTGGCCTGCTTCTTGGTGTGGCTGCCGCCGTAGAGGTCGCCGCCCTCGGTGTAGTTCTTCTGCGCATAAACCTGCGTCGCACCCACAGCGGCGAATGCTGCAACGATCAGGGTCGAAACGGTCTTCTTCAGCATCTCTTTATCCTCGCGATATCGGCATCGCAGCGCCTGCGCGATGACGGGTTGGGGCCGAGCGTGGTCCGGCATGCGGCCGGCCGTGTGGCGGATCACCCAGCTAATGTACCGAGTTGGCGCGTGTCCGCAAAGTGAAAGTTTCTTCTATGGATATTGAAACGCTTGGGCGAAGGTTGCGTCCTGTCCAGGATCAAGATTCGGCTCCGAGAACAGAAATTTCCCATTGGAGAGTGACGTAATCGGCACGTTTTGTGGCGTCCAGACGAAAAAACGGCTGCCATGTGGCAGCCGTTCGATGTCCTCTTTGACACAAAGGCCGGTTATTCCAGCGTGATGTTCTGGTCATGCGCAATCTTCTTGCGCAGGTCCAGTTCGCGCTTGATCTGCGCGGCGTACTGGGCCGGGGTGTTGCCGTCGGTGTAGGCGCCGCTTTCAGCCAGGCGGCGCTTGACGTTCGGGTCCTGCAGTGCCTTGACCGCGGCATCGTGCACGCGCGTGATGATGGCAGCGGGCGTGCCGGTCGGGGCGACCAGGCCATACCAGGCCATGTTGTTCATGTCCTTCATGCCGGCTTCGGCAAAGGTCGGCACATCGGGCAGGCCCTCGACACGCTTGGGTGCCGCCACTGCCAGCGCACGCAGCTTGCCGGCCTGGATATGCGGCATCGACGACGGCAGGTTGTCAAACTGCGCGTTGACCTGGCCGGCCAGCGTGTCGTTCAGCGCCGGGCCCGATCCGCGGTAGGGGATATGGACCATGTCGGTCTTGGTGATGTCCTTGAACAGCTCGCCATCCAGATGCGAGATGCTGCCCTTGCCGGCGGACGCGTAGCTGTACTTGCCCGGGTTGGCCTTCAGCAGTGCGACGAATTCCTTCAGCGTCTTGGCCGGCACCTTCGGGTTCACCGTCAGCACGTTGGGCACGTTGACCAGGTTGGTAATCGGCGCGAAATCCTTGAGCGGGTCGTACGGATTCTTGGGATTGGTGGCTGGGTTGGTCGCCATGGTACTGACCGTGGCGATGCCCAGGGTGTAGCCATCCGGCGCGGACTTGGCCAGCGCGTCGGCGCCGATCGCGCCACCGCCGCCGCCGCGGTTTTCCACCACCACCGGCTGGCCCAGCTCGCGGCCCAGGCCGTCGGAGACCGCGCGCGCGACGATATCGGTGGTGCCGCCGGCCGCGAACGGGACGATCAGGCGGATCGGCTTGGTGGGGTAGGACTGCGCCTGGGCAAAGCCGGCACAGGCCAGGCCGATGGCTGCGAGGCAGGCGGCTGCGCCTGCATTGTTGACTGCTTTCAAGGATGCCTCCGTTCTTCTTTCACTGATTGCTTGCCAGGCGGGCTGCAGGCGTTTCTATCGGGCGCCACCATCGTGCGCCCCGCGCCGTCAGTCTTCCCGCGCCGGCTGACCCGGCCGCGCCGGGGTGCGGCAGCGGCCTGCGCGTTGCGGTTCCGCGATACGGAACCAAGTTCCACAACGTGCGCGGAAGCGATTCAACCGGGAAAGCGCGTGGAAAGGAATTGGTGACAACCCGCGTATCAAGAAAACGGCGGTCGTGCCGTGCTGCCTGGCAGCGGCTTGCGCAGGAGAGGGGGCGAGGGAAGGGCGAGCGGGAATGAGAACGGAAACGAAGGCGGAAATGAAAAAAGCCGGAAGCAAGCTTCCGGCTTTTCCTGAATTCGCTGGTGGGGCGTGAGTGACTCGAACACTCGACCTACGGATTAAGAGTCCGCTGCTCTACCAACTGAGCTAACGCCCCAACGAAGAAAAAGATTGTAGCAAGGTATCGGATACTGCGCAATACCCTTTCGCCATTTTCCGCGAAGGGGACGGCCGCGGGGCTCGCGCCCGCCGCTACAATTCGGCACCCCCCGATACACCCTGACACGGCCAGCCCATGCACGCCAGAGTCCTGCGCTATCTCGACGAGGTTGTCCGCCGCGGTTCGATCCGCAAGGCGGCCGAGCACCTGCACGTGGCGCCGACGGCCGTGAACCGGCAGATCCTTGACCTGGAAGCCGAGCTGGGCGCGCCGCTGTTCGAGCGCATCAACAAGCGGCTGCGCCTGACGCCGCTGGGCGAGATGGTGCTGGCCCACGTCCGCCAGACGCTGCGCGAGCATGACGCGCTGCGCGAACGTATCGAGGAATTCAAGGGCGCTCGCCGCGGCGAGGTCACCGTGGCGGTCACCGCGGGACTGGCCGGCTCGCTGATGCCGTCGCTGGTGCATGACTTCCGCCAGCGCTATCCGGGCATCGTGGTGCGGGTGAATGACCTGCCGGTTGCCGATATCGTCGCGGCGGTCGAGCAGGGCGATGCCGATCTCGGGCTTGGCTACGATCTGCCGGAGCTGCCCGCCTTTCGCACCCTGGCCAGCAGCGACTGGCAGATCGGCGCGGTGGTGCCGCCGGGCCATGCGCTGGCGGCGCAGCCGTCCGTGCTGCTGAGCGAATGCGTCGGCTATCCGCTGATCCTGCCGGCGCCGTCGCTATCGATCCGCGCCCTGCTGGACGCGGCCTTCTCGCGCAATGCCATCGAAGTTTCGCCGGTGGCGGAATCGACCTCGACCGTGCTGATCCGCCAGCTGGTCATGCTGGGCACTGGCGTGGCGCTGCTGAACCCGCTCGACGTGATGGAAGAGCGCGCGCGGCAGGCGCTGGTGTACGTGCCGCTGCGCGACCGCCACCTGCAGGGGCAGACGCTAACGCTGGTGGCGCGTGCCCGCGGCACCCTCAGCGCGGCCGCGGAGCTGATGGCCGAACGCATCGGCGATGCACTGGCCACGTTGTTCGCCCAGGCCCGCTAGGCGGGGTAGGGTGGATGTCCACTTTTTGTGGACACAGTGCTCGGAATTCAATGCTTAGGCGCGAGCACGCCTTCGCCTTAGACTGGCGGCATCCGTCCCCGAGAACCTAAGGAATGCCGCCATGACCCTGATTGCCCTGAACGCCGACGTACTCGTCACCATGGACGCGCAGCGCCGCGAGATCCGCGACGGCGCGCTGGTCGCCGAAGGCCCGGCGGTGCAATGGGTCGGTCCGACCGCCGGGCTGCCGCCGCAATACCGCCGCATGGTCGACGATGGCAGCGCGCAGGTGCTCGATATGCGCGGCCGCGTGGTGACACCGGGCCTGGTCAACACGCACCACCACATGTACCAGAGCCTGACGCGCGCCGTGCCCGCCGCGCAGGATGCCGAGCTGTTCTCGTGGCTGACCAACCTGTACATGCTGTGGTCGCACCTGACGCCGGAAATGATTGCCGTGTCGACCAGGACCGCGATGGCCGAGCTGATGCTGTCCGGCTGCACCACCACCAGCGATCACCTCTACCTGTTTCCCAACGGCTCGCGCCTGGACGATTCGATCGCCGCCGCGCAGGAGATGGGCATGCGCTTCCACGCCGCGCGCGGCTCGATGAGCGTGGGCCGCAGCAAGGGCGGCCTGCCGCCCGACGTGGTGGTCGAAGATGAAGCCGCGATCCTGCGCGACAGCCAGCGGCTGGTCGAGCAGTACCACGACAGCGCGCGCCACGCGATGCTGCGCGTGGTGCTGGCGCCTTGCTCGCCGTTCTCGGTGTCGCGCGACCTGATGCGCGAGTCGGCCGTGATGGCGCGCCACTATGGCGTGTCGCTGCACACCCACCTGGCCGAGAATGACAACGACATCGCATACTCGCGCGAGAAATTCGGCCTGACGCCGGCGCAGTATGCCGAAGACCTGGGCTGGGTCGGTCACGATGTCTGGCATGCGCACTGCGTGAAGCTCGACGACGAAGGCATTGCGCTGTTCGCGCGTACCGGCACCGGCGTGGCGCATTGCCCGTGCTCGAACATGCGGCTGGCATCCGGCATCGCGCCGGTGCGGGCGATGCGCGATGCGGGCGTGCCGGTCGGGCTGGGTGTCGACGGCAGCGCGTCGAACGACGGCGCGCACATGCTGGGTGAAGCGCGCCAGGCCATGCTGCTGCAGCGTGTCGGCTACGGCCCGGCCGCGATGAGCGCGCGCGAGGCGCTGGAGATCGCCACGCTGGGCGGCGCACGCGTGCTCAACCGCGACGATATCGGCGCGCTCGCGCCGGGCATGTCGGCGGACTTTGTTGCCTTCGATATGTCGGGGGTGGGCTTCGCCGGCGGCGGTCACGACCCGGTTGCGTCGCTGGTGTTCTGCACGCCGGCCAATGTCGCGGCGAGCGTGATCAACGGGCGCGAAGTGGTGCGTGACGGCGTGCTGCTGACGGCGGACCTGCCCAACGTGCTGACGCGGCATCGCGCACTGGCGCACACGCTGTTCGAGCGCGCCAGCGTCGGCACGTGAGCGCGGGGAGGTGAACTGCCGCAGGCGTGCACTGCCTGCGGCATTTTCGAGAAAACCCGGAACGGAAAGCAGCAGCGGAAAAAGCAAAAGGCCGGAAGCATCGCTGCTTCCGGCCTTTCTGTATTCGCTGGTGGGGCGTGAGTGACTCGAACACTCGACCTACGGATTAAGAGTCCGCTGCTCTACCAACTGAGCTAACGCCCCAACGAAGAACGAGATTCTAGCATGATTTCCGGCGCTGTCAACAGTTTGCAAACAACCGTGTGCAACGCCTTTCGCGCATGCCGATGCCAGTGACGATCAGGTGAACGGAACCGAACGCCAGCCTTGCCGGTCATCGGATTGAGCGCAATCGCACAAGGCGGATCCGCACGATATGGTCGGAGCCATGTTAGGATTCTTCTCCACTTGCATATGGAGGGCTGCACCGATGGATATCAAATTCCAAGAGCAAGAACGCTACGACATCAATAATGAAGGCTTGCTCTTCCAGGCGATCGTCAATGGCGAGAAAGTGACTTGCGTAGTGACACGCGAAGCACTGTGGGAAGGCTTCAGCGCCGACCAGGTGCTGTCGCTGGAAGAGGCATTCCGTGCCGGACGCGAAACCATCGAACGCGCCGCCGTGGTGCTGATCGAGCAGGGCGCGCCCCAGCCAATCGTCGTCAAGCGCGCCCACGTGGCGCCGATCTGATGAGGATGGATGCCCCGGCCAGCCGTCGGCATGCCGCGGGCGCCCATCCACCATCAGGCATCACCGCGTAGGGCCGTCCGGCCTTGCGTACCCGGCCCCGCAACGCCGGCGCAGGCACCAACGTCTTCCCCGCTGTTTCAATTTCCGGTCGTCTAACGCTGTCCTCGGCAGGCTTTTTCTTGCTGACGGCATCTTGTGCGCGCGACGCGTCAGCGTGCCGCCGCGGTGGCGCATGCCTGCGGCCGCGGTGCGCTGGCCGCATCGGCATCGACGGCGTCGTGCCCTGATGCTCCCGGCCGCGACGCGCATTCTTCAAAGATCCTGGCGCGGCACTGCGCGCAGATCTCGGGCGACAGCTTGCCGATGATCGTGTGCAGCGCCTGCCGCTTGGTCGGGAAGATATGGTCCGGCCCCAGCTTGTTGCTGAAGCCGGTCTGCTCCCACGTCTGCAGCACCTGCGTGCGCGGGCGGTGGAAGTAGAGGTCGCCGCCCATCGCGCGGCGCTCGGCCAGCTCGTTTTCCCACATTTCCGCGCCGGCCAGGTCGATGAAATTCATGCTCTTGGTCATCGCCAGCAAGTGCGTCTGGCCGGCATTGACCTCACGCAGCCAGTGCAGGCGGTCGGTCACGTACTGGACGGCGCCGAAGTAGATCGCGCCTTCCATGCGCAGCAATTTGAGTTGCGGGCATTCCGGCTGCGGGCGGTGCAGTTCGTCCAGCGGCGTGAAGCGCCGGCCCGGGTCGTCGGCATCCGGCACCAGGCTGCGCACTGCAGGCCTCGAGGTGCGGTACAGGTAGGCCACCAGCGACAGCACGGTGCCGAGCAGCACCGCCATTTCGAGCCGGATCACCAGCGTCGCGGCGAAGGTGCCGATGGCAATCGCGAACTCGGTACGGCTGAGTGTGAAGATGCGCCGCAGCCGGGCGAGATCGAGCAGTCCCCACGCCACCAGCAGCAGCATGGCGCCGATCGCCGCCATCGGGATCTGCGCCAGCAGCGGCGCGCTGAGCGCAACCAGCGCCACCAGCCACAACGCCGAGAACACGCTGGCCAGCGGTGTGCGCGCCCCGGCTTCAAAGTTGGGCATCGAGCGGTTGAGCGAGCCGCACGAGATATAGCCGGAGAAAAAGCCGCCGGCGATATTGGACAGGCCCTGGCCGATGAATTCGCGGTTGGCGTCGATATGCTGCCCGGAGCGCAGCGCCACCGCCTTGGCGATCGAGATCGACTGGCCCAGCGCGACGATGGTCAGCGCCGAGGCGATGCCGAGCAGGTCGGGCAGCTTGCGCCAGTCGACGTCGGGCACATGGAAATGCGGCAGCGCCGAAGGGATCGGCCCGACCACGTTCACATGCTGGGCGAAGGCGCCGGCCTGGTTCAGCAGCAGCGCCACGCCATAGCCGGCGAGCAGCCCCAGCAGCATGAACGGCAGCTTGCGCCACAGCCGCTTGCACAGCAGCGTCACCGCCAGCGTCACGGCGGCGACTGCCGCTGCGGACCAGTTGATGGTCTCGGCATGCTCGGCCAGGTGGCGCAGCACGCCGAAGGCACTGGTGCCGGTCGGCACCTGCAGTCCGAACACATCCTTCAGCGCGTACAACCCGATCAGCGTCGCCGCGCCGCAGGTAAAGCCGAGCAGCACCGACGGCGAGATAAAGTTGGCGAGAGAACCGAGCCGCAGCGTGCCGACCGCGAGCTGCATCACGCCGACCACGATGGTCACCGCCAGCGCCAGCCCGATATACGCGGGGCTGCCGGCGAACGCGAGCGGGCTCAGCATGGCGAACAACGCCAGCGAATTGGCATTGGTCGGCCCCGACATCACATGCCAGCTCGAACCGAACAGCGCCGCGACGATGCAGGGCACCACCGCGCTGTAGATGCCGTACTGCGGCGGCAGTCCGGCCAGCGTGGCGAAGGCCACGCCCTGCGGCAGCACCAGCACCGCGCCGAGCAGGCCGGCGACCAGGTCGGCGCGCAGCGTGGCGCGGTCGACGCGCTGGCGCCACGGGAACATGCGATGCAGGAATGAGCCTTGCGTGGATACGGACATGGGAACAGGACAGCCTCGGCACCCCTGTCCGCGGTCTTGCCGCGTTCAGGGGTTCATGCGGGGTTCATGCCGGCAGTGTAGCGGGCAGGCCGCCGCGGGGCGAGCCGGGCATGCCCGGGCTTGCGTGAATGCGTGGACTGGCGGCGCATGCCGTGGCGGCCGCAGCCCGTGGCGGGCCTCAGCCGCAGTGCAGCGTGGCGACCACCGGAGTGTGATCCGAGGGCTGTTCCCAGGTGCGCGGCACGCGGTCGATCACGCAGGCGGAGCATTGCTCGACCAGCTCCGGCGACAGCAGGATATGGTCGATGCGCAGCCCGGCATTGCGGCGGAACGCCAGCATGCGGTAGTCCCACCAGGAGAAGCTTTTCTCCGGCTGCTCGAACCTGCGGAAGGCATCGGCCAGGCCCAGTTCCACCAGTGCGGCAAAGGCGGCGCGCTCCGGCGGCGACACGAGGTTCTGGCCGACCCACTTGGCCGGATCGTGCACGTCACGGTCTTCGGGCGCGATATTGAAGTCGCCCAGCAGCGCCAGGCGCGGATGGCGCTGCATTTCGTCGCGCAGCCACGCCGTCATCGCTTCCAGCCACTTGAGCTTGTACGTGAACTTCTCCGACTCGGGCGACTGGCCGTTGGGGAAGTAGGCGCAGACCAGGCGCAGGTCGCCGTAGGTGGCGGCGATCACGCGCTGCTGCGCATCCTCGAAGCCGGGAATATTGCGCACTACGTCGACCGGCCCGGGCATGCTGGCGTCGCGCGCGAGAATGGCCACGCCGTTGTACGTTTTCTGGCCGGTGTAGATGCTGTGGAAGCCCGCATTCTCCAGTTCGGCCAGCGGGTACTTGTCGTCCGGCAGCTTCAGTTCCTGCAGGCACAGCGCGTCGATTGGCGCGCCGGCCTGGTCCTGCTCGGCCAGCCATTGCAGCACCTGCGGCAGGCGCACCTTCAGCGAATTGACGTTCCAGCTCGCGATCCGCAGCGGACCGGTGGTGGGCAGTGCAACCGCGCTCATGCCGCCATCCCGCCGTGGCGCAGCAGCGCATCGATCTGCGGCGCGCGGCCGCGGAAGGCGACGAAGGATTCCATCGCCGGGCGGCTGCCGCCCACCGACAGGATCTCGCGCTGGTAGCGCGCGCCGGTCTCGCTGTCGAGCACGGTGCCCGACAGCTGTGCCGCTTCCTCGAACGCCGCATAGACGTCGGCCGACAGCACCTCCGCCCACTTGTAGCTGTAGTAGCCCGCCGCGTAGCCGCCGGCAAAGATATGGCTGAAGGTGTTCGGCCAGCGCGACAGCGGATGCTGCGGCACCACGTGCACGCGGTCATTGATCTGGCGCGAGAGCTCCAGCACCGAGGCGGCGCCGGCCGGGTCGAAGTCCGTATGCAGGTGCATGTCGAACGACGAGAACACGATCTGGCGCAGCGTCATCATGCCGTTCTGGAAGTTCTTGGCGGCCAGCATGCGGTCGAACAATGCGCGCGGCAGCGGCGCGCCGGTGTCGACGTGCTGCGTCATGCCGGTCAGCACTTCGTATTCCCAGCAAAAGTTTTCCATGAACTGCGACGGCAGTTCCACCGCATCCCATTCCACGCCGTTGATGCCGGACACGCCCAGCTCGCCCACCTGCGTCAGCATGTGGTGCAGGCCATGGCCGAACTCATGGAACAGCGTGATCACTTCGTCGTGCGTGAACAGCGCGGGCTTGTTGCCCACCGGCGCGGAAAAGTTGCAGGTCAGGTACGCAACCGGCGTCTGCACGCCGCCTTGCTCGAGCACCTTGCGGCCGCGCGCGTCGTCCATCCAGGCGCCGCCGCGCTTGCCTTCGCGCGCGTACAGGTCGATGTAGAACTGGGCCAGCAGCGTGCCGTCCGCAGTGGTCACGCGGAAGAAGCGCACGTCCTTGTGCCAGGTCTGCGCCGGCTCGGCCTCGATGCGCACCGAGAACAGCTTCTGCACCACGCCGAACAGGCCTTCCAGCACCTTGGGTTCCGGGAAGTACTGCTTGACCTCGTGCTCGGAGAACGCATAGCGCTGCTGGCGCAGCTTTTCCGAGGCATAGGCCACGTCCCACGGCTGCAGGTCGGACAGGCCGAGTTCGGCGGCGGCGAAGGCCTTCAGCTCGGCCCAGTCCTTCTCGGCGTAGGGCCTTGCCTTGATGGCCAGCTCGTCGAGGAACTTCAGCACTTCGGCCGGCGACTCGGCCATCTTAGGTACCAGCGAGACTTCACCGTAGCACTGGTAGCCGAGCATCTGCGCTTCTTCGCGGCGCAGCGCCAGCTGGTCGCGCATGTTGGCGGTGTTGTCCCACTCGCCCTGGCCCTGGCCGTATTGCGCGCCCAGTTCCGAGGCGCGCGTGACATTGGCCTCGTACAACGTCTGGCGCAGCGCGCGGTCGTTGGCGTACTGCAGCACCGGGAAGTACGAGGGGAAGTGCAGCGTGAATTTCCAGCCGGCCTTGCCGTCTTTCTCAGCGGCGTGGCGGGCGGCTTCCCGCGCATCGTCGGGCAGGCCGGCCAGGCGTGCCTCGTCCTCGACGATCAGCGCGTAGGTGTTGGTGGCGTCCAGCACATGGTCGGAGAAGGCCTTGGACAGCTGCGCCTGCTGCTCCTGGATCTCGGCGAAGCGCGGTTTCCGGTCTTCGGGCAGCTCGGCGCCGCCCAGGCGGAAGCCGCGCAGCTCGTTCTCGATCAGCTGGTGGCGGGCCGCGCTCATGCCGGCGAACTCGGGGCTGGCGGCCAGCGCCTTGTACTTTTCATACAGCGCCAGGCTCTGGCCGAGCGACGACCAGAACTCGGTCATGCGCGGCAGGTTGTCGGCGTGTGCCTTGCGCAGTTCCGGCGTGTCGGCGACCGCGCTCAGGTGGCTGACCACGCCCCAGGCGCGGCCCAGCGGCTCGGTGGCCGCTTCCAGCGCCTGCACGGCGTTGGCCCAGTCGGCCGGCGTGGCCGGGTCTTCGGCGCGGGCGACCGCCTGCTGCGCATTTTCGAGCAGCACGTCCAGCGCCGGGCTGATGTGCTCGGGCCGGATCTCGGCGAAGCGGGGCAGGTCGGAAAAGTCCAGCAGCGGATTGTTGGCCGGGGTGGCTTGTGCGGCTTGGTCCATGGCGTGTTCTCGGTTGGCTGGCCTCAAAGGTCGATGCCCCGCAGATGGGGGCGGGGTGCGGGCATTTCCAGCACCCCGTGTGGCGTACTGTAGGTCGAATGTACGCCGAACGCGCGCGCGCTTCAGCCCGCGGCGCGTTCCGCGGCTTCCAGCGTGTTGACCAGCAGCATGGTGATGGTCATCGGGCCGACGCCGCCAGGCACCGGCGTGACGTAGCCGGCCACCTCGCGCACGCCCGCGAAGTCCACGTCGCCGCACAGCTTGCCGTTGTCGTCGCGGTTCATGCCCACGTCGATCACGACGGCGCCCGGCTTGACCATGTCGGCGGTGATCAGGTTGCGCTTGCCGACCGCGGCGACGATCACGTCAGCGTCGCGGGTATGGGCGCCGATATCGCGCGTCTTGCTGTTGCAGATGGTGACGGTGGCACCGGCCTGCAGCAGCAGCATCGCCATAGGCTTGCCGACGATATTGGAGGCCCCGACCACCACGGCACGCGCGCCGCGCAGCGGGTACTGGATCGAATCCAGCATCTTCATGCAGCCATACGGCGTGCACGGGCGGAACAGCGGGGCGCCGGTCATCAGCGCCCCGGCGTTGGCGACGTGGAAGCCGTCGACGTCCTTTTCGGGGGCGATCGCTTCCAGCACCTTGTGGCTGTCGATGTGCTTGGGCAGCGGCAGCTGCACCAGGATGCCGTGGATGCTCGGGTCCTGGTTGAGCGCGTCGATGCGGGCCAGCAATTCCGCCTCGGACAGGTCGGCCGGGTAACGGTCCAGCGAGGAGTGGAAGCCGTTGTCCTGGCAAGCCTTGACCTTGTTGCGCACGTAGACCTGGCTGGCCGGGTCCTCGCCGACCAGGATCACGGCGAGGCCGGGGCGGTGACCGCGCTCGGTCAGGCTGGCGGCGCGCTGGGCGGCTTCGGAGCGGATTTGTTTGGCAAGGGCGTTGCCGTCGATCAGTTGGGCAGACATGGAGGAAAAGACCGGTTTGGGCGGGTTTGTGCGAATTTGGGCGGATCCGGCAGATGGCTTCGGCCGCGGGTGGCGTGCGCCCGTCATGCGGGCATGCGGATCAAAGGCGAATTATAAAGGGTCAGTGCGGGCTGGCGCGCGCAGCTTGACCGGATGCAAGGGTTGTAGGGGTAAGGGACTGGTAGCATCGGCCGCATGCACACCGCGCTCCCGTCCCTGCTGTCAGATCCGCTGCTCGTTGTCGTGTCCCTCGCCGGACTGCTGTGGGCGCTGAGCCGCCGGCCGTGGCGCCTGCTGCGGCGCAATTCGCTGCAGCACGCCTGGCTGGGGGCGATGGTGCTGGTGGCGCTGCTGTGGACGGTGCGCGCCACGCTGGTCGGCGGGCTGGTGATCCAGTTGCTGGGCGCCACGCTGATGGTGACGCTGTTCGGGCTGCCGCTGGCGCTGCTGTCGCTGTTCGTGGTGGACCTGGTGTCGCTGTTCGGGCTCGAATACCTGGCCGGCCACAGCTGGGCGCTGTTCGACTGGCCTTCGCTATGGGTGCGCTATACCTGGCTGGCGCTGGTGCCGGCGCTGCTTTCGGCCGGACTGCAGGCGCTGATGCGGCGCTGGCTGCCGCGCCATCCGTTCATCTTTATCCTGGGGCACGGCTATTTCACCGCGGGGCTGGCCGCGCTGGGCGCGAGCGCCGCGCAGGCGGCGTGGCGGCACGTGATGGCGCCGGGGCTGCCGTTCACCGTGGCCGATACGCTGGCGGCTACGCTGATCCTGGCGTTTGGCGAGGCGTTCCTGACCGGGCTGCTGGTGGCCGTCTTTGTGGTCTACCGGCCACAATGGGTGGTCACGTTCCGGGACGAAGATTACCTGAAGAATTGAGACCGGGGCGCCGGCAGTGGCGCCCGGAAAGGCTGGCCAGGAGGGCTTGAGGAGGCCAGCCGGCGCCGCAGGTCAGCTGTTGCGCGACAGGGCCAGGCGCAGCAGGTCGGCGACCGTGTTGACGTTGAGCTTTTCCATGATGTTGGCGCGGTGCGCCTCCACCGTCTTGATGGAAATGCCCAGGTCATCGGCGATCTGCTTGTTCAGGCGGCCTGCCACGATGCGCTCCAGCACCTGCTGCTCGCGCGTGGTCAGCTTGCCCAGCAGGTCCTTGGCGGCGCGCTGCTCGCGCGCGGCCGAGTGGTCGGTGCGGGCCTTCTGCAGCATGCGCTCGACCAGCGCGCGCAGTTCGGATTCGTCGAACGGCTTCTCGATGAAATCGATGGCGCCGCGCTTCATGGTCGATACCGCCATCGGCACGTCGCCATGGCCGGTGATAAAGACGATCGGGATATTGATGTTCTCGGCGATCATCCGCTCCTGCAGTTCCGGGCCGCTCATGCCGGGCATGCGCACGTCGAGGATCAGGCAGGACACCTGGCTGGCGTCGTAGGCGGCGAGGAACTGCTCGGCGCTGGTAAAGCTGCGAACCTGGTAGCCATTGCCCTCCAGCAACCAGGTCAGCGAGTCGCGCATGGCTTCATCGTCGTCGACGATGAACACGGTCTCGCCGCGGTGGGGCGTGGGGTTTGGCGTTGCGGTCATGTAGTCTCCTCGGGACAACAATTCATTGCTGCGAAGTGTAACCGCCCCGGGGCCTCTGTGGCGAGACGGATCCCCCACATGCGTAGGGAGTCCGCGCCGGCCTGCCGGGGGCGTCCGGAACGAATCGGACAGCGGTCGAATGCGGGGATTATTGTTCGGCCATCACCGGATGCAGCGGCAGCATGATCTTGAAGGTGCAGCCAATGCCGTCGACATTGTTCTCCACCCACAGCCGGCCCTGGTGCGACTCGATGATCGAGCGGCAGATGTTCAGCC
Organism: Cupriavidus sp. L7L; assembly: GCF_004353535.1. Classification (NCBI taxonomy): domain Bacteria; kingdom Pseudomonadati; phylum Pseudomonadota; class Betaproteobacteria; order Burkholderiales; family Burkholderiaceae; genus Cupriavidus; species Cupriavidus sp. L7L. Next base: position 6,096 of record NZ_SMNY01000040.1, on the reverse strand, counting down.
CCATGCCCATGCCGTCGGACTTGGTGCTGAAGAAGGGCTCGAACAGCCGTTCCTTGGTCGCTTCGTCGACGCCCGGACCCTGGTCGATGACATCGATATGGACGTTGTCGCCGAACTCGCCCGGCTCCACGCGCGCGTGCAGGCGCACCACGCCGCCGGCGCGCAGCGCCGGCAGGCCGGCCATGGCTTCGACCGCGTTCTTGAGCAGGTTCACCAGCACCTGCTCGATCAGCACCGGGTCGACATAGATGGTCATCGGCGGCGCCGGCAGCCGGGTCAGGATGGTGACGCGGCGGCGGGTCGCCTCCAGGTCGGCCAGGCCCACGGCATCGGCGACGATATCGTGCAGCGCCGCTTCGCGGCGCTGCGGCTGGCTGCGCTTCACGAAGCCGCGGATGCGGCTGATGATGGTGCCCGCGCGCACGGCCTGCGCGGAGGTTTTCTCCAGCACCGGGATCAGGTCTTCCGGCGTGCTGCGGCCCGAATGCAGCCGCGCCACCGCGCCCATGCAGTAGTTGTTGATGGCGGCCAGCGGCTGGTTCAGCTCGTGCGCCAGCGACGACGCCATCTCGCCCATGGTGGTCAGGCGGCTGGTGAACTGCAGGCGTTCCTCATGCTGGCGCGCCATTTCCTCGGCGGCCTTGCGCACGGTGATGTCGGTGGCGATCTGCATCTGCGCCAGGTGGCCGTCCACCCACTGGATATAGCGGCGGCGCACTTCGAACCATTTCTGCATGTCGGGCACGAACACCTCGCGCGCGTCCGACGCATAGGGCATTAGCTCGGAAGCGGGCAGGCCGGCGTAGGCGTCGACGTAATCGGTGTTGTCGCTCGAGACCTGTTCCTTGTCGAGATCGTCGCCGGCGAGCTTGAGGTGGCCCTCGGCCTCCCAGCCGAACAGCTGGCGGTAATAGCGATTGGCGAACAGCAGCTCGGCCTTGTCGGTGGCGAGCACCGACACCGCGGCGTCCAGGCTCTCCAGCACTGTGGTGAAGCGGTCATGCGCGGCGGCCAGTTCCTCGCGCGCGCGCTTGGGCTCGGTGATGTCGGTCATCGAACTCATCCAGCCGGTATGGCGGCCGCGGCTGTCGACCAGCGGCGACACATACATGCGCGCGTAGAAGCTGCTGCCGTCGCGGCGCATCGTGCGCATCTCATAGCCGCCGGCGGGCGACTTGCCCTGCAGCGTCAGGTCGATCTGCTTCTGCATCTCCTGCTGGTCGTTCGGCGGCCAGTAGGGGAAGGGCGGCAGGCGGCCGACCAGGTCGTTCTCCTGCCATCCGGTCATGCGGCAGAAGGCGGGGTTGACGTAGGTGATGCGGCCGTTCAGATCGAGCGCGCGCAGGCCGATCAGCATCGAGTTTTCCATCGCGCGCCGGAACGAGGTCTCGGCCAGCAGCGCGCGCTGCGCCTCGGAGCGGCGGCTGGTATGGCGCCACATGCTCCACAGGCTCCACAGCAGGAAGCAGGACAGGCCCACCACCAGCCACAGCAGCATGTTGTTGGGCAGGTTCGACGGCGGCGGGTAGGCGTCGGCGCGCAGCGACAGCGAGTGGCCGGGCGGATCCAGCAGCACTTCATACGACAGCGCGTTGCCGGGCACTGGCCGCAGCGAGGTGCTGGCGCGGGTCTGGTTGTTCTTATCGATCAGCGAGAAGCGGTAGCGCTCGGTCAGCTCCGGCGGCAGCAGGTGCGTCAGGATGCCGTTGATCGAGTACAGCGCGCCGAGCGTGCCGAGGAACTCGTTGTCGCGCACGATCGGCACTTGCATCAGCATGAAGCTGTCGCCGCGGTCGTTGACCAGCGGGCGCGAGTAGACCACGCGCTGGGTTTCGCGCGCGGCATCGAAGGTGTCCAGCACTTCGGGCTCGAGCGGCTGGTCCTGGTTTTCGCGCAGGCGCACCGCGAACTCGGACGTCGACGGCAGCGACCAGCGGCCGCGCTTGGTGGCGTCGAGCCAGTTGATAAAGACGATCTCGGAGTTCTCGCGCAGGATTTCCTGGGCGGCGGTACGGTAGGCGCCTTGCTCCAGTTGCGCGGCGGCGATGTCGCGCGCCAGCGAGGCCAGCTGGTCCTGGTTGCTGAGCAGCGACAGGCGTACGCGCTGTTGCGCCCAGGCGGCGTCGCGGTACAGCGCATCGCGTTGCTGCTGGCGCTCGGTCTCGTGCAGCGACCACAGGATCACGCCCATTGCCACCGTGAACAGCACGATCGCGACCAGCGGGATGAACATGAACCAGCTGGTGGCGACGAGATTGCGCCAGCGCAGCCACCACAGGCCGCGCGGGGCCGCCACCGGCGCGCCGTCGTCGGGGTCGAGGGTGTCGATCGGACCGAGCCCCGTCGCCGGAGGCGGGGCGTGGCCGGTGTCGCCCCCGGCGGCCTTGGCTGTGCCCGAAGCATCGGGGGAAAGCATGGCTGCACGCAGGCGGGAGAGGTAGCGATCGAGGAACGGCATGGGAGGGATTGACGGCTGACCGTTCAGTGTACCGAGATTATTGCGGTGCGTCGCTTGGGGAAAGCGCCAATGAAATCCCGGCCGCCGCTGTCCGCGCGGGCGCCCTTGCGGCTGGCGCCATGCGCGTCGTGGCGTGGATCTTGGTGCATTGCGTCATTATTTCACATCGTAAAAAACGATATCGCAATTTGAAAATTTCACTTGTGTTGCCCAATGGGCTTCCATAGAATCGGTTCGACCCAAGAATGCGGGCGGTAGCCATGCGCCTGCCGCGCGGAGGAGCCGGAACAGGTTCCCCGGCGGCGGCCCCGATGCAAGGCGCGGCAGCGCCGGACCCGCAACGGTGCGAGTCAACCCGTAGAGCCCCCAAAGCCGGCGCCGGAAGCGCAGGCACGGAAGCACGAATTCACCCAGGAGACAGTCATGTCCGCCGTACCAGAGCAGATTCTCGGCGCATCCAGCGCCAACGACGCCGATCCCCAGGAAACCCATGAATGGCTGGATGCCCTGCAGGGCGTCCTCGCCGCCGAGGGCCCGGCACGCGCCGCGTTCCTGATCGACAAGCAGATCGAGTACGCACGCGTGAACGGCGTGACCCAGCCGTTCCACGCCGAGACGCAGTACATCAACACCATCCCGGTGGAGCAGCAGGCCCGCATCCCCGGCGACCAGGACATCGAGCACCGCATCCGCTCGTACACCCGCTGGAACGCCATGGCGATGGTGCTGCGCGCCAACAAGCACACCAACGTCGGCGGCCATATCTCCTCGTTTGCCTCGGCGGCCACGCTGTATGACGTCGGCTACAACCATTTCTGGCGCGCCCCCTCGGAACAGAGCGGTGGCGACCTGGTCTTCGTGCAGGGCCACTCGGCACCGGGCGTGTACTCGCGCGCCTTCCTGCTGGGCCGCCTGAGCCAGGACCAGCTCGACAACTTCCGCCAGGAAGTCGACGGCCACGGCATCTCGTCCTACCCGCACCCGTGGCTGATGCCGGACTTCTGGCAGTTCCCGACCGTGTCGATGGGCCTGGGCCCGATCATGGCCATCTACCAGGCCCGCTTCATGAAGTACCTGGACAGCCGCGGCCTGGCCAAGGCCGGCGACCGCAAGGTGTGGGCCTTCCTGGGCGACGGCGAGACCGACGAGCCGGAATCGCTGGGCGCGATCGGCATGGCCGGCCGCGAGAAGCTTGACAACCTCGTGTTCGTCATCAACTGCAACCTGCAGCGCCTGGACGGCCCGGTGCGCGGCAACGGCAAGATCATCCAGGAACTGGAATCCGAGTTCCGCGGCGCGGGCTGGAACGTGATCAAGGTGGTGTGGGGCAGCAAGTGGGATTCGCTGCTGGCGCGCGACACCAAGGGCCTGCTGATGAAGCGCATGATGGACTGCGTGGACGGCGAGTACCAGACCATGAAGGCCAAGGACGGCGCCTACGTCCGCGAGCACTTCTTCAACACGCCTGAGCTAAAGGCGATGGTCGCCGACTGGTCCGACGAGGACATCTGGCGCCTGAACCGCGGCGGCCACGACCCGCACAAGATCTACGCCGCCTACAAGGCCGCCAGCGAGCACAAGGGCCAGCCCACGCTGATCCTGGCCAAGACCATCAAGGGTTATGGCATGGGCGACGCCGGCCAGGCCATGAACGTGGCCCACCAGCAGAAGAAGATGCCGGTGGACGCGATCCGCAAGTTCCGCGACCAGTTCAATATCCCGGTCGCCGACGACAAGCTGGAAGAGGTGCCGTACATCACCTTCCCGGAAGGCTCGAAGGAACTGGAATACATGCGCCAGGCGCGCATGAACCTGGGCGGCTACCTGCCGGCCCGCCGGCAGAAGGCCGAAGCCCTGCCGGTTCCGCAGCTGTCCGCGTTCGACGCGCTGCTGAAGGCCACCGGCGAAGGCCGCGAAGTGTCCACCACCATGGCCTTCGTGCGGATCCTGAACACGCTGCTCAAGGACAAGCAGATCGGCAAGCACGTGGTGCCCATCGTCCCGGACGAGTCGCGCACCTTCGGCATGGAAGGCCTGTTCCGCCAGGTCGGCATCTGGAACCAGGAAGGCCAGAAGTACGTGCCGGAAGACCATGACCAGCTGATGTTCTACAAGGAATCGCAGACTGGCCAGGTGCTGCAGGAAGGCATCAACGAAGCCGGCGCCATGTGCGACTGGATCGCCGCCGCCACGTCGTACTCGACGCACGGCGTGCAGATGATCCCGTTCTACATCTACTACTCGATGTTCGGCATCCAGCGTATCGGCGACCTGTGCTGGGCCGCTGCCGACATGCGCTCGCGCGGCTTCCTGCTGGGCGGCACCGCCGGCCGCACCACGCTGAACGGCGAGGGCCTGCAGCATGAAGACGGCCACTCGCACGTGTTCCACGCCGCGATCCCGAACTGCATCTCGTACGACCCGACCTACCAGTACGAACTGGCGGTGATCATGCAGGACGGCCTGCGCCGCATGTACGCCGAGCAGGAAGACGTCTACTACTACCTGACGGTGATGAACGAGAACTACGAGCATCCGGAAATGCCGGCTGGCGTAGAGCAGGACATCGTCAAGGGCATGTACCAGTTCCGCAAGGGCGTCGAGAACAGCAACGCGCCGCGCGTGCAGCTGCTGGGCTCCGGCACGATCTTCCGCGAGGTGGTTGCCGCCGCCGAGCTGCTGAAGAAGGACTGGGGCGTCGAGTCCGACCTGTGGAGCTGCCCGAGCTTCACCGAGCTGGCCCGCGAAGGCCAGGCCGCCGAGCGCTTCAACCTGCTGCACCCGGCCGAAGCCCAGCGCGAAGCCTTTGTCACGCAGAAGCTGAAGTCGGTCCGCGGCCCGGTGATTGCATCGACCGACTACGTGCGCGCCTTCGCCGAGCAGATCCGCCCGTTCGTGCCGCGCCGCTACGTGGTGCTGGGCACCGACGGCTTCGGCCGCTCGGATACCCGCGAGAAGCTGCGCCACTTCTTTGAAGTGGACCGCCACTGGGTCACGCTGGCCGCGCTCAAGGCGCTGGCCGACGAGGGCGCCATCAGCCGCGACAAGGTGGCCGAGGCCATCAAGAAGTACAACCTCGACCCGAGCAAGCCCAACCCGATGTCGGTCTGATCCGGCAGCCTGCACCCACCCCCGCAGTACGGCGACGCCGTGCCGCGGGCGCCCCGGCAAACCGCCGGCTGGCGCCTTGCGGCATGGCGGCGTGACAGAAGCGGGCGGCGAAGGTAATCTCGCCGCTTGCGGATGTCGTGCGCGCCGGCCTGCCCAGGAGACACTGAATGAGTCAAGCAATTGAAATCAAGGTGCCGGATATCGGCGACTATGACGCCGTTCCCGTCATCGAAGTGCATGTGAAACCCGGCGACAGCATCAACGCGGAAGACGCGCTGGTGACGCTGGAATCGGACAAGGCCACCATGGACGTGCCCTCGCCGCAGGCCGGCGTGGTCAAGGACGTCCGCATCAAGGTGGGCGACAACGTGTCCGAAGGCTCCGTGCTGGTTATGCTGGAAGCGGCCAACGAGGCCTCCGCGGCACCGCCCGCCGGGGCCGCTGCGCCTGCTCCGGCGCCGGCCGCCGCAGCGCCCGCACCCGCTGCCGCGCCGGCAGCGGCTCCCGCGGCAGCCCCTGCCGCGAGC